>NZ_JAEMSD010000572.1:0-3223 GCF_016462955.1 Bradyrhizobium sp.
CGGTTGAAGATGTCGGCGGCGGACTTCGCGACCTCCTTCACCTTGTCGATGGCGCGAGACGTGACGCCGCGCGGCTCGGACGACCTTGCGGCAACGTTGGTCTGGGACGGCGGAGCGGGCGCAGGATCAGCCGACTGGGCGGGTGCGGGGGTCGGCTCTGCGGCTGGCGTCTGCGCATGCGAGGCCGGCGTCAGCAACAACAGCGCCGCCGCGGCGGGCACGGCCAGCCATGTCGTCAGGCAAAAAGGGCGGAGAGAACTCATTAACGCTAGACCCTCAATTTTGCTGCTGCGCCGGCTCCAGACGGGCTGCGTCGATCACGAACTGCGCCAGTGACCGGCCAAGGCAATCATGGACCTGCTTCGCGAGCTCGGGCCCGCGGGACGGGCTGAACAGGTCGAACTGGCCCTGATCATTCCACTGCCGCATGATCGAGAAACGATCGAACAGCGGGATGTCATGCTCCTGCGCCACCACGCGCATATTATCTAGGAAAGGCTGTGCCGAAATCATCGTTTCGGTGCGGGGACTGTACTGCAAATTCATCAAGACGACGTCAGCCCCTGCCTTTTGCAGCGCAACAACACCGTCGGTGACCGCGCTACGAAATTCGTCGGGATCGATGGATCGGATAGCATCCACGGTCCCGGTCTGCCAGATGACCAAAGTAGGCGTTTTTGCTTCCATCAGCTTAACGAAGGTGGACGCGGTCTCCTCTGCCGTTTTCTTGCTCTGTATTTCTACGGAGACGTGCACGACCTCGGACGGCGGCAGCTTTTCCTTGAGGATCGCCTCCATGCGCGCCGGGTATGAGCTGCTTTCCGACGACGGAATGGTGGTCGAGCGGCTGCCGATGACCAGGATATCGAGCGGTTTGCCGGCCTTGACCGCATCCGCGACCTTGGGCAGCTGGCTTTCGCTGGAGAGCAGATAGGACGGCAATTCGCAGGCTGCGGGCACAGGGGATGTGGCAGGTGCGGCCGTGGTGGGTGAGGTCGTGGCAGGCGTGGACGCGGCATCGCCCGCGCGCGCCAGGGGCGCGGCGAGGCCACCGCATAGCAGAACCAGGCTCAGGAGAACCTTCGCCTTCATCAGCCCCCTCCCGCCAGATCGGCGTTGCCGACGGCGTTCTTGGTTTTCGCACCGCTCTTGTCAGCCACGCGCTTGTACCATGAAATCACCCAGGCGACCCCCCACATGATCAGGACTCCGGAGAGACTAATCAACGCATGCATGACCGGGCCGCCGGAGACTTCGGCAAGCACGAAATGGCCGGCAAAGGCCAGGAAAACGCCGAGGCAGAAGATCTCGAGGGAATGCTGCCCGCACAGGATCAGCGGCCGCAGCCAGGGCGACTTCAGGCCCGGCCAGTCCCGTGGCAGGAAGCGCACCGTGAGCGCGGCCAGCGCCAGGAAATGGATGAAGCGCAGCACGTCGAGGTCGGTCTTGTTGATCGGATACATCCACTGCTCGATCCGCTTCGGCATGAACAGGGAGAGCTGCGGCACATACCAGGTCAGCGTCACGTAGAACGCCGCGACGAGATAGGCGATCGCCATCCACATCGTAACGCGTGACGACAGAATGCGCGACATGCGCCGCGCACCTCCGAGCGCACACCATGCCCCGAACACGAACAGCAATTGCCAGGCAAAGGGATTGAAGGCCCAGAAGCCGTTCGGATAGGCCGACAGATAGAGATCGTACTCCCAGGTAACCGCGTAGAGCAGCACCGAAAGCCCGAGCGTGACGTCGGGCCGCCACTTCATCGACCACAGGATCAGCGGCAAGGCCAGCATCAACACGATGTAGAGCGGCAGCACGTCCATGTTGACGGGACGAAAACGCAAAAGCAGCGCCTGCACGATGGTGACATCGGGCTGCTTGAGGAAGTCCATGATGCCCATCTCTTCGGTATAGAGCGGGTTCTCGAAGCGAGTCGCCACGTATGAGATCTCGGCGAGGAAGATCGTGAACAGGAATACGTGGGCGACGTAGATCTGCCAGACGCGGCGCAGGATGCGCGCGGTGGCGATAAGTACGCCGCTCTCCAGCATCGCGCGGCCGTAGACGAAGGCCGCGGTGTAGCCGGAGATGAAGATGAAAATCTCCGTGGCGTCGCTGAAGCCGTAATTGCGGATGGTGAACCAGGTCAGCAGGCTCGCCGGCAGATGGTCGATGAAGATCAGCCACAGCGCGAGCCCCCGGAACAGATCGAGCCTAAGCTCGCGCTCGCCGATGGCGGGCAGCGTGATCGCCGGTGCGGCCGCGCGCGGCCTCGTCCCCGCAGGCTTGGTCCCCGCGATCGTCGTCCCCGTCACCTCGTCGGCAATGCTCATCGGGGGCCAAAACCCTTCCGCAAATCGCGTCGTTTCAAGCAGTGTACCGGCCCGGCCGATCTCTCGCAAAGCGGCCGCACGCAGCGAGGTGTCCTACCCTTCCAATTCTGGCGGGACGATGTCGCCTAAGCCGCTTGAGGGGTTTGGTTCCCGGCGGCGGATTCGGTATGATGGAGGTCATGTACCGCGCCGTGACCCGCCAGATTGAAGTGACCGTCGAGCCGAACTTTGTTCCGGAGCAGTCGTCGGCCGACCGCTCCCGCTATTTCTGGTCCTACACCATCGTCATCACCAATTCGGGCGACGAGACCGTCCAGCTCAAGACTCGGCACTGGATCATCACCGATGCCTCCGGCCGCCAGCAGGAGGTAAAGGGCGAGGGCGTGGTGGGCGAGCAGCCGGTCCTGGCCCCCGGCGAGCGCTTCGAATACACCTCCGGCGTGCCGCTCTCGACCGCCTCCGGCTTCATGACCGGCCGCTACCAGATGGTCAGCGAGACCGGCGAGCGCTTCGAGATCGACGTGCCGGCGTTTTCGCTGGACAGCCCCGACAGCAAGCGCGTGCTGAACTGACCCGCCGCTCCGGCGGCAAGCGCAGCACGCCCACATTTTCGGTCGTCCACCGAGCCGTTCTTCACATCACGCGGATCGGGAACACCATCCGAACGCCGCGCCCGGCAGGAAAAAGGGCCTCGAGCACCACGGTATCCGATCCGAGATAGCCACGCTGCGAGGTGTAGACGGCCTCGACGCCGGGCACGCGGCGGCGGTTGCAGACGCTGCGGATATTGCTCTCGGCGAAACGCGGAAACACGCCGATGTTGCGGATCTTGACGCTGCCGTGCTCGGGCGCCTGTGCGACCCGCAGCACGACCGTACCAGCGG
>NZ_JAEMSD010000572.1:3233-3983 GCF_016462955.1 Bradyrhizobium sp.
TGCAATCCGGATTGGTGGCGGAGGCCTGATAGAGCATCAGCGGCCGGCCGGAAGCGACCACCTTGCCGGCGCGCGCCGCACCGAACGACAGCAACAACGCAGCAAGCACGCCCAAGACAATTCGCATGGTATCCCCCAGCCCCAATTGGACAGGATGATACACGCCGAAATTGCCCTGCGTCGAGAGAGCACGCAGGTTTGTGGGGACGGCTCTTTAGAATTCTTCTGACGGTGGCGGCGTCAGCGAAGGATGAGTGCTTAGGCGTCCTCGACGCCCGCCTCGTGCGGCGTGAACTGGTAGACCGACGAGCAGAACTCGCAGGTAACCACGACCTTGTCGTCCTTGACCATCGCGGCGCGGTCGTCGGGCGAGAAGCTCTTCAGCATCGAGGCGACCGCATCGCGCGAGCAGGAGCACCGCGCCTCGAGCGCCTGCGGATTGAACACGCGCACGCCGCGCTCGTGGAACAGTCGGAACAGCAACCGCTCGCCCGAGAGTTCGGGATCGATCAGCTCGACGTCCTCGACGGTCTCGATCAGCGAGCGCGCCTCGACCCAGGCGTCGTCCTCGGCAACGCTGTGCACCTCGGTGCCTTCAGGCGCATCACCGGGATGCAGGTCGGCTTGCCGCGCGCGCTCCGGCGCCTTGGGCAGAAACTGCATCAGCATGCCGCCGGCGCGCCAGCGATGCTTGCCGCCGTCGTTCGAGCGCCATTCCTCGCCGACCGCGAGGCGCACGCGCGTCGGGAT
>NZ_JAEMSD010000573.1:0-3313 GCF_016462955.1 Bradyrhizobium sp.
AGCTCACTTTGCCCACGCGCGTGCGTCAATCTGGCGGCCTTCGTCGTATGCGTACAGTGATCTGGAACCTCTTTCAGGATCTCGCGGCAGAGCAGCTCGGCCTCATCAAGCCTGCCCTGCCCGAGCGCCTCGATCGCGAAGGCCATAACGGCGTCCGCCTGCTTCTTCAGCTTCTTTTCCAGTCGCCCCGTCTGGTAGGCGCGCGCGCCGGCACTGCTCTGCAAGGTCTTTCTCCGGAGGATGGCCCGGAAACAGACGAGCTGATTCGGATGGTGCCAAGCTTGCGGTCTGCTGGACCAGCGCGGCCCGCAATAGGTCTCACCGCAAAATCTGGCTCAGGAACAGCTTGGTGCGGGCGTGCCGCGGAGCTGCAAAGAATTCGTTCGGGGTGTTGGCCTCGATGATCTGGCCGGCGTCCATGAACACGACGCGGTTGGCCACCTCGCGGGCGAAACCCATCTCGTGGGTGACGACGAGCATGGTCATGCCCTCCTCTGCGAGGTCGACCATGGTGTCGAGCACCTCCTTGACCATCTCGGGGTCGAGCGCCGAGGTCGGCTCGTCGAACAGCATGACTTTCGGGTTCATGGTCAGGGCCCGGGCGATCGCGACGCGCTGCTGCTGGCCGCCAGACATCTGGCCGGGAAACTTGTTGGCCTGATGCGGGATCTTGACCCGCTCCAGGAACTTCATCGCGGTCGCCTCGGCGTCTTTCTTGGGGATGTTGCGGACCCAGATCGGCGCCAGCGTGCAATTGTCGAGCACGGTCAGGTGCGGAAACAGATTGAAGCTCTGGAACACCATGCCGACTTCACGACGCACCGCGTCGACGTGCTTGAGGTTCGGCCCAAGCTCGATGCCGTCGACGACGATCTCGCCCTCCTGGAATTCCTCCAGCGCATTGATGCAGCGGATCAGGGTCGACTTGCCCGAGCCGGAGGGACCGCAAATCACGATGCGCTCGCCCTTGCGGACCGAAAGGTCGATGTCACGCAGGACGTGGAATTCGCCGTACCATTTGTTCAGTCCGGAAATCTTGACGATGGGGTCGGACATGGGCGGCCTCGATCAGCTGCGGCGGTGGGCGTTGAGGCGGTGCTCGACGAACAGCGAGTAGCGCGACATTCCAAAGCAGAAGATGAAATAGACGATCCCGGCAAAGGCAAAGCCCGTGAACGCGGTCGACGGTGTCGACCATTTCGGATCCGAGAACGAGGCGCGCAGCGAGCCCAAGAGATCGAACAGCGCGACGATCGAGACCAGCGAGGTGTCCTTGAACAGCGAGATGAAGCTGTTGACGAGGTTTGGAATGACGTGGCGCAACCCCTGCGGCAGCACGATCAGCGAAGTCGTCTTCCACCAGGAGAGCCCGAGGGCGGCCGCCGCCTCGGTTTGCCCGCGCGGGATCGCGGCAAGCCCGCCGCGGACGTTCTCCGCCTGATAGGCGCCGGTGAACAGCGCAATGCCGATCAGCGCGCGCACCAGACCGTCGACGGTGAAATTGCCGGGCAGGAACAAGGGCAGCATGTAGGTGGCGAAGAACAGCACGGTGATCAGCGGCACGCCGCGCCAAAACTCGATGAACGCGATCGAGAAGATCCGGATCAAGGGAATAGTCGAGCGGCGGCCGAGCGCAAGCGCGATGCCGATCGGCAGCGAGGTGACGATGCCGGTGACGGAGACCACCAGCGTCACCAGCAGTCCGCCCCAAAGATTCGTCGTTACGATCGGCAATCCGCCGTGATCGAGATCCATCAGCTTGATGACGACGGCGATGCCGATGAAGGTGGCGATGCTCGATGCCAGAGCCCGTCCACCGGTGCGAACGCCGCCGCCAAGAACGAAAGCGATCAGGCACGTGATCGCGGCCGTCACCGCGAAATCGGCCCAAACCGGCTGGCCCGTCCCCTGGATGTAATCGCGCAGCCAGGTGAGCGGAAAGATCAGCCAATGGACCGCCGTACCGAACAGCACGATGAGGTTTCCGAGGCCCCACAGCAGCTGACCGATCGCCGAGTTCTTGCTGAGACCGAGCAGCGCCTGTCCGGCACCGACGATGCTTTCGTCGAACAGCTGCAGGACACCGGCCGTCCAGCTCAGGCCGAAGCCCTTGATGCCGCCGCCGTGCAGCAGGAAGAAGGCGACCACCGGAAACGCGACGAAGAACAGGCCGGCGTTCAGGCCCTTCGCCGGCAGCCGCGGCACGAGCATCGGCACCAGCAAGACCACAGCCAGGAGGAACGTGAGATTGACCCTCCAACGCTCGGCTTCTGGATAGAAGCCGTAGACCAGCTGCGGGAGCTTGGCCTGGATGTAGGGCCAGCAGGCGCCGACCGCAAAACCCGCGTTCTCGGCAAGACACGCGGTGCGGTCCTTGCCGCTCCACACCGCATCGACCATCAGGAACTTGACGAACGGGACGATCGTGTACCAGAGCAGCAAGGCGCCCAGGATCGTCAGCAGAATATTTGTCGGCGAGTTGAACAGGCGCGTGCGCATCAGGCCGATGAAGCCGGTGGTCTTCACCGGCGCGGGGCGCTCGGCAATCAGGTCACTGCGGACGAAGCCGGACGAGACGACATCGCTCATGCGCCCAGGCTCCGGCTGACGCGCCAGCCATAGACGCTCATGATGGCACTGGTGACGAGAGAGATCAGGAGGTACATGCCCATCGTCATGGCGATGATCTCGATCGCCTGCCCGGTCTGGCTCAGCGACGTGCCGGCAAACACCGAGACGAGGTCGGGATAGCCGATCGCGACCGCCAGCGAGGAGTTCTTGGTGAGATTGAGATACTGGTTGGTCAGCGGCGGCACGATGACGCGCATCGCCTGCGGCACGACGATCAGGCGGAGCGTGGCGCCGCGGCTGAGGCCGAGCGAGGCCCCCGCCTCCATCTGCCCCTTGTGGACGGACAGGATGCCGGCGCGCACGATCTCGGCGATGAAGGCGGCGGTATAGGTCGACAGCGCCACCGTCAGCGCCACGAATTCCGGGATGATGCGCGAGCCGCCGGCGAAATTGAATCCCCTCAGCTGCGGCAGCTCGAAGGTGAGGGGCAGGCCAAATATCAGCACGGTGGCGAGCGGCAGTCCGACCAGCAGGGTCAGCACGTAAGGCCAGATGCGGATCACTTGGCCACGCTGAAACAGCGCTCGCCTTGCGTAGAAACGCAGGGCCAGCGAGGCGACGATGCCGAGGCCCAGCATCGCAAGGAACGGTTCGAGACCGCTCTGGCCGATCTGACTGGGCACGACGAGGCCGCGATTGCTGATGAAGGCGATGCCGAACAACGAGATGCTCTGCCGCGGAT
>NZ_JAEMSD010000573.1:3323-3980 GCF_016462955.1 Bradyrhizobium sp.
GATTGGGCAATGCCGCGAGCACCGCCAGATACCAGAACAGGATCTGGAACAAGAGCGGCAGATTGCGGATGACCTCGACATAGATCTCGCCGATGCGCGACAGCAGCCAGTTTGGCGACAGCCGGCACAGCGCGACGACGAAGCCGAACACGGTGGCGAAGACGATGCCGACGACCGAGACCACGAGCGTGTTCAATAGCCCGACCACGAACACGCGCAGGAACGTGTCCGAGCCGGTATAGGGGATCAGGGTTTGGTTGACGTCGAAACCGGCGTTGTTGCGCAGGAACCCGAAGCCGGCGGCAATGTGCTGGTTTTCGAGATTGGCGCGCGCATTTGAGACGATCTCGTAGCCGATCCATCCCAGGATCGCCGCGAAGGCAAACTGGACGGCGACGCCGTTCCAGCCTGCCTTGCCGCCCAGAATGCGCCGAATCTTCAGCGCGATCTGGAGCGGCGGTTTTCGGGCCTCGGTGCTCATGCCGCCGGCAGCCGATCAGGCGTGATCAGCGGATCGGCGGCGCGTACTGAAGACCACCCTTGTTCCAGAGATTGTTGATACCGCGGTTGATGGCGAGCGGCGAGCCCGCGCCGACGTTGCGATCGAACACCTCGCCGTAATTGCCGACCGTCTTCACGATCCGCACCACCCAATCC
>NZ_JAEMSD010000130.1 GCF_016462955.1 Bradyrhizobium sp.
GATCAAGGATTGGGAAAGGCTCGTGGGCGACGGCTCGGTGCGCCGCCTGAATCTGACGGTCGGCGAGGTCAACGAAGCCTTCGCCAAATCCGGGAGCGCGGCCGCGAGCCAGTACCCGGAACCCGGCGAGCCGAGCGACATCTTTATCGATCTGTACACCGCGCTCGTCAGCGCCCCCAGTATCGGCCGCAGCCTGCTCGGCGACGACGGCTACAAGCGTCTCAAGGACGGCCTAAAGCCGGGACAGCAGGCCATCGTCATTGCCGGAAACGGCGCCTACTCGTTCAAGGGATCGGCCTACGTCCGCGGCGGTATCTTCGACCGCGTGGAAATCCTGCAAGAGGGCAGCAGCACGCGCTTTCGGGATAAGAATCACACGCGTTTGGGATCCTTCGCCGCCGAAGGGGCGCCCAAGTTCAAGGAGATCGGCCTCTTCGTCACGCCGCCGGAGTTCACGCTCGATCCCACGCAGCCATGGCAGCTTCAGCTGCTGATGCAGCGGAGTCTCGGCGGCCGCGACAAGGCCTTCCTGACATTCGATCTCAATTATGTCCTGCCGGACGGTTACATGCGGCGCGAGCAGCGGGCCGTCATGGTGGCTGAGACCGCTCCTGCCCCAGTCTCCCAGCCTTCCGCCGCGACGGCGCAGCCGTCGCCTGCACCCGACGGCGAAGAGCCGCTCTGGATGCGTATCTGGCGGTCGAGCACTGTATCGATCGCGATCACCGCTGCGATGCTGGGCGCGCTTACCCTGATCTTCTTCTTCCAGAACGCGCTGGTGCGGCGTCCCGTGTTCTACAATTGGGTGCGAAGGGCTTTTCTCGCCTTCGTCCTGGTCTGGCTCGGCTGGTATGCGAACGCCCAGCTCTCCGTGGTCAACGTCCTCACCTTCACCAATTCCCTGGTGACCGGCTTCAAGTGGGAGTTCTTCCTCGCCGCGCCCCTGATCTTCATCCTTTGGGCGGCGACCGCCTCGGCGCTCCTGTTTTGGGGCCGCGGCCCATTCTGCGGCTGGCTTTGCCCGTTCGGCGCGCTGCAGGAACTCACGAATGCCGCCGCTAAGTGGCTCAAGGTCCCGCAGATCACCGTGCCGTGGGGCCTGCATGAGCGCATGTGGCCGGTCAAATACATCATCTTCCTCGGTCTGTTCGGCCTGTCGCTCTATTCCGTCGACATGGCCGAGCGGTTCGCCGAGGTCGAGCCGTTCAAGACCGCGATCATCCTGAAGTTTTCGCGGAGCTGGCCGTTCGTGGCCTACGCCGTCGCCCTGCTCGTCGTCGGCCTCTTCATCGAACGGTTCTTCTGCCGCTATCTCTGCCCCCTCGGCGCGGCGCTCGCCATTCCCGGCCGTATGAGGACGTTCGAGTGGCTGCGCCGCTGGGAAGAATGCGGCTCGCCCTGCCAACGTTGCGCCAAGGAATGCCCGGTGCAGTCGATCCATCCCGAGGGTCACATCAACGTCAACGAGTGCATCTACTGCATGCACTGCCAGGAGCTCTATTACGACGATCACCGCTGCCCGCACATGATCCAGGTGCGGCTCAAGCGCGAGAAGTTCGCGGCCATGTCTTCACCCTCGATGCGTTCGGGCGGCAAGGGTCCAGCGACCGTCATCACCGCCGGCGGCAAGCCCGTCGGCGCTTCACTCACCACCTCTCCACCACCTAACTGAACCGCAAGCCGAGGAGGCAATCATGAGCGAGAACGAACAGACAAAGGGCGTCAGCCGACGAACAGTGCTCGGAACGACGGCGGCCGCGGCGGGCGTGGGCCTTGCCGGCGGCGTGGCGCTGAAAGACGGCGGCTTCGTCTCGTCGGCCGACGCGCAGTCAAAGAATGCCGCGCCGAAAGCACCGGCCGCACGGTCGGCTGTGCAGAAGACCGAAGTGGCGCCCGGCGAGCTCGACGAATACTACGTGTTCTTCTCCAGCGGCCAGTCCGGCGAGATGCGGATCGTCGGCCTGCCCTCGATGCGCGAATTGATGCGCGTGCCGGTATTCAACCGCTGCAGCGCGACCGGCTGGGGCCAGACCAACGAGAGCATCAAGGTCCTGACCGAAGGGCTGCAGCCCGCGACGCGCGAGTTCCTCAAGAGCCGCGGCGCCACCTATATGAACGGCGACCTCCACCACCCCCACATCTCGTTCACGGACGGCACCTATGACGGTCGTTATGCCTTCATGAACGACAAGGCGAATAGCCGCGTCGCGCGGGTGCGCCTCGACATCATGAAGTGCGACAAGATCATCGAGCTGCCGAACCAGCATACGGTCCACGGTTTGCGGGTGCAGAAATATCCGCGCACGGGCTATGTGTTCGCCAACGGCGAGGATGGCGTGCCCCTGCCCAACGACGGCAAGGTCCTCGACGATCCGAAACAGTATCGCTCGATGCTCAGCGCGATCGACGGCGACACGATGAAGGTGGCGTGGCAGATCATCGTCAGCGGTAACCTCGACAACGTCGACGCCGACTACCAGGGTAAATACGCTTTCTCCACTTGCTACAACGGCGAGGAAGGCGTCACGCTCGCGGAAATGACGGCCAGCGAGCAGGACTGGGTCGTCATCTTCAACCTCAAGCGGATCGAGGAGGCTGTGAAGAAGGGCGACTTCAAGGAAATGAACGGCGTACCCGTGATCGACGGGCGCAAGGGCTCGGCGTACACCCGATACGTGCCGGTCTCGAACAATCCGCACGGCATGAACACCGCCCCGGACGGCATCCACATCGTGGCGGCCGGAAAGCTCTCGCCGACCGTGACTGTGATGGACGTGCGCAAATTCGACGATCTGTTCGACGACAAGATCAAGCCGCGCGATGTCGTCGTCGCAGAACCCGAGCTCGGCCTCGGCCCGCTGCACACGGCCTACGACGGCAAGGGCAACGCCTACACCACCCTGTTCCTCGACAGCCAGGTCTGCAAGTGGAACATCGATCTCGCAAAGCGGGCCTTCAAGGGTGAGAAGGTTAATCCGATCCTTCAGAAGCTCGACGTGCATTATCAACCGGGCCACAACCACACCTCCATGGGCCAGACCAAGGAGGCGGACGGAAAATGGCTCATCTCGCTAAACAAGTTCTCGAAGGACCGCTTCCTGAACGTCGGCCCGCTCAAGCCGGAGAACGATCAGCTGATCGACATCTCGGGCGATCAAATGAAGCTGGTGCACGACGGCCCGAGCTTCGCCGAGCCGCATGACGCGACCATCGTCCACCGCTCCAAAATCAACCCGATCTCGATCTATGATCGTGCGGATCCGATGTTTGCCGATGCGGTCAAGCAGGCCAAGGCCGACGGCATCAACCTCGAAGCGGATTCGAAGGTCATTCGCGACGGCAACAAGGTGCGCGTCTACATGACGTCCACCGCGCCGGCCTATGGCCTCGAGACGTTCCAGGTCAAGCAGGGCGACGAAGTGACGGTCTTCATCACCAATATCGACGCGGTCGAGGACCTGACGCACGGCTTCTGCATCGTGAATTACGGCATCAACATGGAGATTGGGCCGATGGCAACCTCGTCGGTGACCTTCACGGCCGACAAGCCGGGTGTCTACTGGTACTATTGCTCCTGGTTCTGCCACGCCATGCACATGGAAATGAAGGGCCGGATGTTCGTCGAACCGAAATCGGTCTGATCGGAGCGACCTTCGTGGGTCTTTTGCTACGCATGTTTCCGGCGGCGCTCCTCGCCGCCGGATTATCCGGCTTCGCCGACGCGGAGACGTTGACGGCTGCGCCCGACCAGTCGCTGCAAGCGGTGCTGGATGGCGCGCATGCCGGCGACATTGTCGAGCTCGCCGAGGGGGAATATCACGGCGCGATCCGGATCGACCGGCCTCTGCAACTGGTCGGGAGCCGCGCCGCGGTGCTCGACGGTAAAGGCGATGGCAATGTCATCACCGTCAGCGCGCCCGACGTTACCATCCGCGGTCTGACCATCCGGGCCTCCGGCCGCGATCTGCAGGCGATGAATTCCGGCATCTTCCTGCAAAAGACGGCCGAGCGCGCCCAGATCGAGGACAACCGGCTGGTGGGAAACCTGTTCGGCATCTATGTGCACGGCGCCAGAGGCTCCCGGGTCGTCCGCAACGAGATCGAGGGCCTGCGCGGCGGACGCCTGAGCGAGGCCGGCAATGGCGTCTCGCTCTGGAATGCACCCGACGTCACCATCGCCAACAACGATTTCCGCTACGGCCGCGACGGCATCTTCGCGATCTCCGGCAGCAAGGACCGCTTCCTCGACAATCGCTTCGAGCAGGTTCGCTTCGCCGTCCACTACATGTACACCAATGACAGCGAGATCAGCGGCAACGTATCGATCGGCAACCATGTCGGTTACGCCATCATGTATTCGAACCGCCTGGTGATCCGCGGCAACTCCTCCGATCGCGATCGCGACTATGGGCTGCTGTTCAACTACGCGAACTATGCCCGGATCGAGGACAACCGCGTCACCGGTGGCCCGCTGAACGCGATAGACCAGAAGGCGGACGACGGCCCCGACGACGAGCGTGGCATGCTTCCGCAAGCCCGGCGGGAGAGCACGCTCAAGAGCGGCCCCGAGAAATGCGTGTTCATCTACAACACCAACCACAACAAATTCCGCAACAACTGGTTCGAGCGCTGTGCCATCGGCGTGCACTTCACCGCCGGCTCCGAAGGCAACGAAATCACGGGCAACGCCTTCGTCAGCAACGCCAACCAGGTGAAATATGTCGGCACGCGCCACCTCGACTGGTCGACGAGCGGGCGCGGCAATTACTGGAGCGATAATCCCGCGTTCGACCTCAATGGCGACGGCATCGCCGACACGGCGTACCGGCCGAACGATCTCATCGACCGCGTGCTGTGGACGGCGCCTGCCGCGAAGGTGCTGATTAACAGCCCGGCCGTGCAGGTGATCCGCTGGGCGCAGGCGCAGTTTCCGGCGCTATTGCCGGGTGGCGTGGTCGACAGCCATCCGCTGGTGTCGCCGCCGCGCAACCCTGCGCCGAAGGAGACGCGATGACGAGCACGGTACGCGTCAGCGACGTCACCAAGACCTATGGTCGCGTTGAGGCCGTGCGTGGCGCCTCGTTCGCGCTTGGCCAGGGCGAGCTGGTCGCCCTGATCGGCCACAACGGCGCTGGCAAGACCACGCTCATGAAGCTCATGCTCGGGCTGATCCGACCGACCAGCGGCGCGATCGAGGTGCTCGGCGACAATCCCGCAGCCGGCGAATTCGCCGGCCGGCGCCAGCTCGGCTATCTTCCGGAGAACGTCTCCTTCGACCCTGCCCTCACCGGCCGCGAAACCCAGGCCTTCTATGCCCGGCTGAAACGGGAGCCGGTTGCCAAGGCGCTGGAGCTGCTCGACGCCGTCGGGCTCGGTGCCGCCAGCCGCCGCCGGGTGAGCACCTATTCGAAGGGCATGCGCCAGCGCCTCGGCCTCGCGCAGGCGCTGCTTGGCGCCCCGCGGGTGCTGCTGCTGGACGAGCCGACCACCGGCCTCGATCCGGAGCTGCGCCAGACCTTCTACGACACCATCACACGGCTCGCCGCTGGCGGCGCGACCGTGCTGCTGTCGTCGCACGCGCTGACCGAGCTCGAGGAGCGCGCCGGCCGGGTCATCATCATGAACCGCGGCGTCAAGGTGGCGGACGGATCGATCGACGAGCTGCGTCGTCTCGCCCGGCTGCCCACCCGAATCCGCCTCAAGGTGGGTGGCCTTGCTCCGAGCGAGATGCCGCCCTGGGCTCCCCAAGACACCACCTGCCGCCGCCTCAACGGCCACATCGTCGAGATCGACGCCGCGCCGGAGCGGAAGATCGAGCTGCTGCATCGCGCGACGGCCGCCGGCAATGCGGTCGAGGATGTAGACGTCGTGCCGCCGACCCTCGACGAGCTCTATGCGCATTTTCTCCGGCAATCGGAGCAGGCGCCATGAACATCCTGATCATCGCCGCCAAGGAAATCCACCAGGCCATCCGCAATCGCTGGGTGCTGGCCGCAACGCTGCTGCTTGCCGGGCTTGCTTTGTCGCTGACCTTTCTCGGCAGCGCTCCGACCGGCAACCTCGGCGTTCGCGCGCTGGACGTGGTCATCGTCAGCCTGTCGAGCCTGACGATCTTTCTCGTTCCGCTCATCGCGCTTCTGATCTCCCACGACGCCATCGTCGGAGAGATGGAACGGGGAACGATGCTGTTGCTGCTGAGCTATCCGGTCGCGCGATGGCAGGTGCTGATCGGCAAGTTCCTGGGCCACCTCGCCGTCCTCACCTTCGCAACCTGCCTCGGTTACGGCGTGGCGGTCGGTGCACTGGCGGCGACGGGCAGCCCGATCGACGCCGACAGTCTGCTGGCGTTCGCGGCCATGGTGGGCTCCTCGGTGCTGCTCGGCGGAGCATTCGTCGCCATTGGATATCTGGTCAGCGCGCTGGTGCGCGACCGCGGAACGGCTGCCGGCATCTGCATCGGATTATGGCTGCTGCTGGTGCTGATCTACGACATGGCGCTGCTCGGCGTGCTTGCGCTCGACCAAGGCCGCAGCATCTCGGCAGCGGTGCTGAACGCTCTGCTTCTGGCGAACCCGACCGACGCGTACCGGCTGATCAACCTGACCGGATTTGCCAATGTCAGCACCTTTGCCGGCATGGCCGGCCTTGCCCAGACCACGTCCCTGACGATCCCGGTACTGCTGACCGCCCTGCTCGGCTGGATGCTGCTGCCGCTGGGGCTGGCCGCGCTCGCCTTCTCACGGAGGGAGCTATGAAACGCCGAACGATCCTGTTGGCCCTGCTCCTGCCGCTCGCGCTTGCAGGCTGCAACGAGAAGCAGGCCGCGAAGGTCCCGCCGCCGCACCGGATGACTGCGGAGGACATCGGCCATTATTGCGGCATGAACGTGCTCGAGCATCCGGGCCCGAAGGGCCATATCTTCGCCGCGAGCCTGATCGAGCCGGTGTGGTTCTCCTCGGTACGGGACACCATCGCCTTCACCATGCTGCCGGACGAGCCCAAGGACATCCAGGCGATCTACGTGTCCGACATGGGCAAGGCGCCCGACTGGGACAAGCCCGGCGCCGACAACTGGATCGAGGCGCGCAAGGCGTTGTTCGTGATCGAGAGCCGGCTCAAGAGCGGCATGGGCGGCGACGAGGCCGTTCCGTTCTCGGACCGGGCGGCGGCGGAGAAGTTCGTCGGAGAGAAGGGGGGCCGGATCGTCGAATTCGGCCAAGTGTCTCGAGACTACGTCCTGGCCTCTGCTGGCAGCCTGGGGACCGCTTCCGCCGACGAGGAGGCTGGCTCGCGCCGGCCGAAAGACTGAGGAGACAGGGTGATGCGCAGCATCTCGCGCCGACGGTTCGTCCGGATCAGTGCAGCAGCGGCCGGTCTCGGCCTTCTGCCCTCCGCGCTTGCAACGCGCGCCGACGCGGCCCCGGCCACATGGCGCGGCACCATGCTCGGGGCGGTCGCCACGATGGAAATTCACCACGAAGACGGGCGGGAGGCGGAGCGGCTGATCTCGCTGGCAAGCGCGGAAGCGCGCCGGCTCGAGCGGTTGTTCAGTATCTACCTGAAAGATTCCGCCCTCTGCCAACTCAACCGGACCGGCATCCTCGTCGACCCGGCGGCCGAGATGGTTGCTCTTCTGACGAGCGCTCAGCATTACTCCACCGTGACGGAGGGATCGTTTGATGTCACGGTTCAACCGCTATGGGATCTCTACGCCGGCCACTTCACCCGCCAGGGAGCGGACCCGGCCGGCCCCCCGCCCGCGGCGATCCAGGCCGCGCTTGCGTGCGTGGGCTGTGGCCGGTTGTCCATCGGGCGAGACCGGATCGCGATGCCGCGCGGCATGGCCGTGACGCTGAACGGGATTGCGCAAGGCTACGTGACCGACAAGATCGTCGACCTGCTGCGCGCCCACGGCGTCGCCCACAGCCTCGTCGACCTGGGCGAGAGCCGGGCCATTGGATCGCGTCCGGACGGCCGCTCTTGGGAGGTGGGCGTCGCCGACCCGGAAGTCGTGGGACGAACGGAAGCGGTCCTTTCCGTCGTCGACCGCGCCGTGTCGACATCGGGGGCGTACGGCTTCCGGTTCGACCCCGATGGTCGCTTCAACCACCTCTTTGATCCGAAGACGGGCCGCTGCTCCGCGCGCTACCGGAGCGTCACCACCGTGTCCCCCAGCGCGACCGCGGCGGACGCGCTGTCGACCGCCTTCAGCCTGATGCCGGAGGAACGGATCCGTTCGCTGCTGCCGCACGTGGATATCGAGCGCGTGCATCTCGTCGATGCCTCCGGCAAGCCATCCGAGCTCACCGCGTGACCGACCAAGTCAACCACCGAAGGGGAACTAGATGAACCGGACAGCACTCGTCGCCCTGTTTCTCGTCGTGGGCCTCGGCCAGGCAAGCGCCCAGGACGCCGCAGCGGGCGAGAAGGTCTTCGCCGTCTGCAAGGCCTGCCACCAGGTCGGCGATAGCGCCAAGAACGTCGTCGGCCCCGTGCTGAACGGGCTGATCGGACGCAAGGCCGGATCGGTCGAAGGCTACAACTACACCGACGCCAACAAGAAGTCCGGCATCACCTGGGACGAGGCCACCTTCAGCGAGTACATCAAGGATCCGAAGGCCAAGATTCCGGGCACCAAGATGGCCTTCGCCGGCATAAAGGACGAGCGGAAGATAAAGGACCTGATCGCCTACCTGCACACGTTCGACAAGGCGCCGTTGAAGCTCACCCAGTAGCGTCGCGCATCCCATGAGCGAGAATTGATAGCCTCCTTGAAGACTGACACGCCTCAGGCCGGCTTCGAACTTGCGGTGAAGCTATCGCGGATGGCGGTGAAGATAACCCAGCCGTAGGCGTCTGCCATAGCCGGCCGGCCCCATTCCGGTGGCAAGAACGACGTAAGGTACGCGGCTGTTCGGGGTATGAGACGGCCCTCGAACGTCCTGAAAATGGCTGAGATTTGTCGGTACAAGACTACCGAATTGGTGGTACACGCCGGTGGTCACAAATTCGGACCGGACTTTCGGGAATCCTTGTTTTTCGGCGGGTTTCGCGCATACGGAGCCATAGGGAAGAGAGTCCCACTTTCTCCGCCGCCTGAAGATGTGGCGCAAGGAGAGCTCCGACGTACGGTCGCCCGTGCCTCAATGGATAGCTGCCCGCTAATCGCGAGCACGTCATGGTGGTCGTTGACCGCAGAGCGTCGCCAAAAAGGAGCGCCAACGGGGATCATTTGAACAGGCGGACGCTGCTCAGAACCCGGAGCTGGGCGTCGGTGTATCGGCAAAATATCGTCCGAGGGCGGCCTGGTATGAGGCGTGAAAAGCAGGATCGGTCGCCGCGTCGATGACCTGATCGACCACCGCCTCTTCGATGGCATAACTGGCTTCGGGTGGGATGACGAAGGTTCGGCTTGCGCGACAATTTGCGAACTCGTCCTGCAGCATCATGCGAACCGTTCGACCGTGTTCCGCGGTTTCGCGAGGCAGCAGATATCTCGTTCCCGCCTCCTGGAGCCCGATATGGAATGGGGTCTCGAACAAGAGGCATTTACCGTCGGCCTGCCGGAGGATGCGCCACGTCAGGATCATGGCGTTTTCTTCCCGCGCGATCGCCACCTGCACCCGCCCGGTCTTGAAGACTTCGATTTCCTCGAGGGTGGGCTTCGTCAGTTGGGAAACTACCATCAAGCTCTGCGGAGCAACGTGCCCTCCGATCATGATCGCGGACGGTGCGCCGGAAGACATGACAAGACCCGTAGGCTCGCCCACTTCGAACTCGCAGTCTGCCACGCCAATGATCGGAGCGGAGTACCGGATGCGAGCCCTCAGCTCCTCCACAGAAGAGCGGGCCGGGCCCTCGTCGCCTTCGGGGCCTGAACTCCCGACGATCACACCAAACCCAGGTAGAGCTTCGCCCTTGCCGAGCGCGAAGTAGGCGTCGAAACGACCCAGCGCGTCCTCGTTGACGTATAAGATATCTCCATTGCGGAACCGGGTGACATCTTGAATGCAGCCATGGACGACGTCCTGGATCCCCTTCAACGTCTTCGGAATGTCCCTTTCGAAGACATCGCGGCGGTACGGATCAACAACCAGAACTCTCATTTGACACTCCATTTTGGTAACCTTCCGCCGCACCTACTTCGGATCGGTGCGACTATCCGGTCTCGGATCTACTCCGTCTCAAACTCATGCTGTCACTTCGAACGTCTATCTCTCGGCGCAGCAAGCTCCAACGGTCATCTGATCGATTCATTTTGCGACGGCGCCTCCCGGCCTTTTGGGCCTTCCGCCGACCTGCACGCTCGTTTGCCGGCCGTGCCGCGGTGGCATGCTTCGGGCCTTCAGGCGGCCGTGCGCCGAGCCGTCCTTTCGGCTTTGTCCGCAGCGATCTGTTGCGGTGAGCGCCGCGTCCGCTTGAGAGGCGCCGGCGGCCGATTCAAGGCTGGGACCTTGAATCTCGGGAAGAGGGCCAGCTCCTTCGCAAGCACAGGCACCTTTCGTTTGCCGTAGCGCGCCCCTGTCCCGCTCTTGCTTTCATGGCCACACATGTAGTCGCACAACTCCGGCTTCATCTTCGTGCCGCGCACGATCTCGCGCCAGAGGTGACGCCAGCCATGGTTGGGCTGCACGTCGGTGATCTTGAGCGTATCGCGCACCCATTCTCCCAGCCGTTCGGCGACCTTTTGCCATTGGGGATTGGCCCCCTTTCCGCCGCGGGCGCGGACCGGATCGTAGAACAGCGGTTTGCCGAGCTTGCGGCGCTGTTCGACGTAGACCAGGAACTCCTGATCGCGCAGATGCTTGTGGACCGGCACGCGGCGCAGGCGCTTGCCTTTCGTGATCTCGGGTCTAAGCACGAAGCACCAATGGCCGAGGATGGGCTGAACATCCGACGGCAGGAGCGAAGTGATCTCGTTGACGCGCGCGCCTGTATAGGCGCAGATCCAGGGCACCCAACGTCTGGCCGCTCTCATCTCGGCGGACATCAAGTGCGACGGCGTCGCTACGGTCGCCGACAGGATCTTCAGCGCCTGCTCCGGATCGAAACCTCGCTCGTCGTCCTCCTTCCAGGCCTTGACGCCCTCGACCTTGATCCCGGCAAACGGATTGACCTCGAGCCGCAGCGCGTTGAGCATGTGGGTGGCCACCGACCGGGGCGCTGCCAGCCAGACGTCGCGGACCGCCTTGGGAGCGATGCCCTGGGAGATCATGTAATCGCGCCACCGCACCGCGTCCTGCGGCGTCACCCGCGCGAGGTCTCGGTGCTTGATCCATTCGACGAAGCGTTCGATGACCGGCCGCCAGCGCTTGGCGGTCGGCCCGTCGAGACCGCCCTTGATCCGAGGCTGGCTGCAGTAGAGCTCGAAGGCCTTCATGATGTCGACCTTGGGCGTCGTCCTCGTCTTGGGAAGTTCGCCGAGCTTAACGTTCTCCTTGTAGTCGCCCTTCGAGGCGCGGAAGACGTCGCCGTAGGCGCCCTTCCTCGCTTCGGCGAGTAGGGGCTTCAGCTTTTCGACCTGAGCCTCGGCCGGCGGCCCTCCGAGTTCACGGGTCAGGACCTCGCGCGCCCAGTGGTCGAGCGCCTCTTCGGCCCCCGGATCATCGTCGTTCTCCGTAAGGGCGAGCCACCTGAGTGCTCCGAATCCCGTGCCGGGCTCGGCGATGTGGGCGTCGCGGATCCGGACGTGCGTCTCGCGCTGAATCGCGAACAGGTCCTGATGCGCCAAACCTGCCTTGGGGGCCTTCGGTCCCCGCTTTGCCTCTAGCGCCAGAAGTTCCCATTCGCGCTCGAGCTCGACGGAGGCGACCGCGATCCTGGCGTTTGCGGTCCGCCGGTCGGTGGTCTTCAGGGATCGCCAGACCTCGGTCTTGCCGACCAGGGCGCGGTACCGTTTCGGGACCTTCTTCCGGATCCAGTAGACATTCTGCTCGTTGCCGCTGGCCTTCGTGGGCCGGAAAGGGGTCGGCATTCTGGTCGTTCCCATTGGTGTAGACCCTCGGTGTAGAACCGACCGCTCAAGGAACGCCCAAAAACACAGCTAAACTTGTATTTACCGGGGTTTTTCGCACGGGCGGGGGAGAGTCCCTCCCTCTCCGCCAGCAGTCTCTAATTCTTCCCGCCCGGCCGATAGCGCACGTGGTCGATCAGTGCGCGCAGCTTCGGCGGGAGATTGCGCCGGTCCGGGAAGTAGAGGAAGAAGCCTGGGAAGGACGGGCAGTAGTCCTCCAGCACGGGCACCAGCTCTCCTCGCTCGATATAGGGCCGGAACGTTTCCTCCATGCCGAATGTCAGGCCGCCGCCCGCGCTAGCGGTGCGCACCATGACCCACATGTCGTTGGTCGTGATCCTCGGCTCCACCGCGACGTCGAACTCGCGGCCCGCTTCCGTAAATTCCCAGCGGTAGGGCGCGACGTGCGGCGCGGGCCGCCAGCCGATGCAGCAATGTTTTGACAGCTCGCGCGGGTGAGAGGGGGCGCCGAAGCGCTCCAGATAGCTAGGCGCGGCCACCACCAGCTGGCGCTGATCGCCTGACACAGGCACGGCGATCATGTCCTGCTCGATCACCTCGCCGAGCCGGACGCCGGCGTCAAAGCCCTCGGCGACGATGTCGAATTCCTCGTCGGTCACGGTCACGTCGACCTGCACGCCGGGATTGGCCTGCGCGAAATCGGCCAGCAGCGGGCCGCGGATGAAGCGCTCGGCGATCGACGACACGGCAAGACGCAGCTGCCCGGTCGGCTGCGCGTCACGATCCCGCGCCCCGTCGATCGCCTGTTCGACTTCGGCAACCGCCGGCGCCACGCGTTCGTGCAGGCGCATTCCCGCCTCGGTGAGGCTGACGCTGCGCGTCGTTCGCTGCACCAGAGCCACGCCCAGCCGGTCTTCCATGCGCCGGATGGCCTGGCTCACGGCGGATCGGGTCACGCCCAGCCGCTCGGCGGCGCCCCGGAAGCTCCTGGCTTCCGCGACCGCGATGAAAACGGCGACGAGATTCAGATCGGTGGTCATTGGTTAGCCTAGCTTACCACCTCGGTCATCATTGGCCAACTTGTCTCACCTATGGCCGGAAATTAGGTTTCCGCCATACCAAGGAGGCACCGATGACATCACTCGATCACTACCGCCTGCTCGGCCGCTCCGGCCTGCGCGTCTCTCCGCTCGCGCTGGGCACGATGACCTTCGGAACCGAGTGGGGATGGGGCGCGGACGCCGGCGAGGCCCGGCGGATCTTCGACCTCTATGTCGACCGCGGCGGCAATTTCATCGACACGGCGGTGAACTACACCAATGGCGCGTCCGAGCGCATGGTCGGCGAGTTCGCCCGCGACAAGCGCGACCGTCTCGTGCTCGCCACCAAATTCACCATGGCGCGCGACCCCGGCAATCCCAATTCCGGCGGCAACCACCGGCGCAACATGGTTCGCTCCGTGGAGCAGAGCCTGCGCCAGCTCGGCACCGATCGCATCGACCTGCTCTACCTCCACGCCTGGGACGCGACCACGCCGCCGGAGGAAGTGCTGCGCGCCCTCGACGACCTCGTGCGCAGCGGCAAGGTCCAGTATATCGGCATCTGCAACACGCCGGCCTGGCGCATTGCCCAGCTGCAGACGATCGCGGATTTGCGCGGCTGGTCGCCCTTCGTCGCGCTGCAGATCGAATACAATCTGGTCGAGCGCACGGTCGAGCACGAGCTCATTCCGCTGGCGGCGAGCCTTGGCCTCGGCGTGCTGCCCTGGTCGCCGCTCGGCGGCGGCGTGCTCACCGGCAAGTACACGAGGGCCGATCTCCGGGATTCCCGGGAGAGCGCCGTCGGCACCACGCGCGCCTCGATCATCGCGTCATCAGGCCTTCTCAACGAGCGGTCGCTGGAGGCGGCCGAGGCGGTGCGAGCCATCGCCTGGGAGCTCGGCGCGACATCCTCGCAGGTCGCCATCGCATGGACGCTGGCCAATCCCGCAGTCACCGCACCGGTGATCGGAGCCCGCACGCTGGAGCAGGCGCAAGACAATTTCAGTGCGGTCGGGATCACGCTGTCGCCTGACCAGATGGCGCGCCTCGACCAGGCGACCGCGCCAGATCCCATCTTTCCGGGCCGCTTCCTGCGCCGTCCGATGGTCGAGCAGCTCATCTTCGGCGGCGCCAATGTCGCGCGGCGCATATAGATCGCAAAGCCGACCACGCGTGCATCACTTCGGGGCAGACGACATGTTGCACCAGAAAGGGAGACACCAATGGCAACCATGCTCAATCGCGCGCTCGCGGCGTGCGTCACCGCGGTCGTTTTCACGGCATCCAGCCTGACGACGGCCGCGCCTTGCGGACAGGCCAGCTCGACGCAGGACGACAACAAGCGGACCGTCACCGATGCGTTCGATCGCTGGGCGCAAGGAGGCACCACCTTCTTCACCGACCTGCTGCATGACGACGTGGTCTGGCGCATCAAGGGGTCCGGCCCGAGCGCCGGCGAATTCCGCGGCCGCGATGTGTTCGTGGATCGCGCCGTCCGTCCCTTCGCGAGCCGGTTGTCGACACCGGTCCGCCCGACGACGGTGAAGATCTTCGCCGACGGCGACCACGTCATCGCGCATTGGGAAGGCAGCGGCGTGGCGCGCGACGGCAAGCCCTACGCGAACAGCTACGCCTGGATCATGCGCATGCAGGACGGCAAGGCCGCCGAGGTGACGGCCTATCTCGACCTTGCCCCCTATGACGACGTCCTGCGGCGTATTCCTGCGCCGGCGCGATAGCCCTGGTGCGAGGAAGAGGGTCATCGCAGGAGAGCGTGATATCGCTTGTGGCCATCCTTCGAGACGCCCGCCTTTGGCGGGCCCTCAGGA
>NZ_JAEMSD010000131.1:0-3322 GCF_016462955.1 Bradyrhizobium sp.
GAGCCGTCGCCGGAGCCGTACTTGGTCTGAAATCGCCGCGCCAGTTCGAGGCGGAGAGGCTCGAACTGCTCCCGCGGGTGGCCAGCGCCGTGTTCCAGCACGGTATCCACGGCCTCCCAAGCGATGTCCTTCACGGCCTTGCGGTAGCGCATCAATGGGCCGGCCGGCGTCTTTGTGGGGACGCCGCAAAGCATCAGCAGGTTCGCCAGGCTTCGGACGGTGTAGGCGCCCCGGCTGAACCCGAAGAGGAATATCCGGTCACCGTCTTCGTAGTGGTTGACGACGAATTCGTAGCAGTCGGCGATGTTGCGCTTGATGCCGTCGCCCGCGATGGACCCGAGCATCTTCTGGACAAAGCGTACCGGAGCGGTGAGGGCGGTCGCGCCGATATCCGTCCCAAGGCCGGCGTCGTAGAAGACCACTTGCTTGGACGGATCAATGGCCGTGTCCGCATGGTCGCGGCTCACACGGTACATTTTGAAGATATTGCTGATGCGCTGCTCCGGACGCGCCCCGCCGTCTTGGCCGGTTCCGTCGGAGTAGACGACGATATTCTTGCTCATCCTGAACCTGTCCATCCGCTGCGAGGACGATCTCCACCCGGAGCAATCCTAGTTCCCCGATCATGCCGCTTGTCGGCTGAAAAACCAAGAACACCGAGTGAACAAAGCTGGTTCCAGATGATTAAAACTTGAACAATATCATATATATAGCGTGATAAAATTAATCTGGTAGCACATCTTGCGTGGCCAAATTGCCATCATATCTTCTTAAGTGCGCCCGTCCGATCTGCAATCGGTCAAGGAGCCGCGACCGATCTTTCGATCGTTGAATCAGGGGGATGGGAATGGTAGTTAAAGCATCACTTTTCAAAGTCGACAACGGCGACATGGTGTTGTTCGAGACCGAGTCCGGTCGTCGGATCCTGACCGACATCAACATCCGGGAGGCGGCCGACGACGAGGACGACGACACCCCCAACGTCGGGAAACAGATCCGGAACAAGCTCGATCGGGACGATAAGGGGAGGCTGTTCGTCGATGGCTTCCTGAACACCCATCCGGACGCCGATCACATCCGGGGCCTGGTCAAGCACTTCCATCTCGGCGACCCGTCGACCTGGGTGAAGGCCGACGACAAGATCATCATCCGTGAAATGTGGTCCTCGCCGATCGTGTTCCGCCGGGCGAAGGCGAAGGATGAGGATCACGTCCTTTGCGCCGACGCCGAGGCTTGGCGCGACGAGGCCCGCCGCCGCGCCAACAGGTTCAAAAAGGAACGGACCGCCGAGGACGGCAACCGCATCCTGATCCTGGGCGAGGACGTCGACGGCAAGACCGATGACCTGACGGAAATCCTGGTGAAGGTCGACGAGGTGTTCTCGAAGATCTGCGGCGTTCAGGACACTTCCTTCGAGGCGCGGCTGCTGGCGCCGATGCCTGCCGACGACGAAGCGGAGGAGGAGGTTCTGACGAAGAACAACTCCAGCGTCATCATGCGTCTGGACCTGAAGGTGTCCAAGGTCACCCGCGGGCGCTTCCTTCTCGGCGGCGACGCCGAGGTCGCGATCTGGGACCGCATCTGGGAGCGCAACAAGAAGTGGCCCGAGCGTCTGCAGTACGACGTTCTGATCGCTCCGCACCACTGTTCGTGGCACAGCCTTTCCTACGATAGCTGGTCCGAAAAGGGCGAGAAAGCCAAGGTGTCCGAGCCCGCCCGGAGCGCCCTCGGGCAACCGCTGGATGGCGCGCTGATCGTGGCCAGCAGCAAGACCATCAAGGACGACAAGAACGATCCGCCGTGCATCCGTGCGAAGCGCGAATACATCGATATCCTCGATCCCGTGAAGGGCGAATTCAAGTGCGTCGCCGACAGTCCGGGCGACGATCCGCTGGCGATCGAGGTCACTTCGGCCGGACCGCGCGTCAAGCGCGCTGCGGTCGCCGTCAGCGTCGCCGCCGGCACCGGTATCGGAAGCCAGCCGCTCGCCCACGGATGAGCCGATATGGCGGCGATCTCCGCGGCAGACGACATTCCCATACCCGTCCGACGGGCGCTGCGCCTGATCGAGGCTCACCCGTCCGTCGAACGGGTGACCGCCGAACGGATCGAAGGAAACGACGCCATCCGGGCCATCGTGGAGATCCGGACCGAACTCCCGAACGCATGGAGGGCTGCGGGCGAGAGCCCGTCGGGCGTCCGCGCGGTCGAGCCCGTGACGTTCATCTTCACGGCAGGATATCCCTTGAGGGCGCCGCTTATCCGCCTCCGCACGGACTTCAATCGCAGTCATCCGCACATTCAGCCCTCGAGGAATGGCGGTCCACCTGAACCGTGTCTCGTCGCCGGTTCGCCGCGTGAGGTTCTGCGCGTTCGCGGAATAGGTGGCCTTTTCGAGCAACTGGTCGACTGGCTGGACAAGGCTGCGATGGCGCAGCTGATCGATCCGGAGCACGGCTGGGAGCCGGTGCGGCGTGACGGGATCGACGACGTGATCGTCGCGGATCCGACCTGGTTGACGGGTCTGCCCACCAGAGAGGGCGGCTGCTCGGTCTTCCCGGCGTGGTACTACGCTTACCGCGAAGCAACTTTGTCTACCTACCGGATCGGCATCCCGCGCGCCGCTCCGGTACCGCTGGGGCCGCGGTTCGCCGGCGAATGGCGATATGCGCCTGTCGGCGATGACGGGCAAACCGGCAACGCTCACGCACTGATCGCGTGGTCCGGTAAACTCCCGACCGGTCGGCCGTTCGTGGCGGATCGCTATCTTCCGGAAACGGTCACGACGATTGACGAGCTCTTGAAGCGGGCGGCCGAACTAGGCTGCCGCGAATTCCTGGAGCCGAAGCTCGGAATCCTGCAGGAGCGGGTTTCGCAATCGAAATTGAAGGAGAAGCAGCCGATAGCCGTCATTCTGTTGGCGCGACGCCCGTTCGAGGTGATCGGCACGACTTCGCCGATCGAGATATGCCCCTACGTCGTGGAATTGCGCGGCGGCGAGGCGCTCTCGTCAGGCAGCGGCAAGCTGGTCAGGACCGCCACGCACCGAGATGAGATATCACCCGAATTGCTGCGACGCGCTGCGGGCGACGACGGGCAGGCGCTGCGTCCGTGGACGCTCCTCGGCTGCGGAAGCATCGGATCCAAACTCGCAGTTCATCTCGCCAGGTCCGGACGGGGACCCGCGGCCCTCATCGACGACGGCATCCTGCAACCTCACAATTTCGCGCGCTACGCCACGCTTCCCTCCGACACGAAAGTCGAAAGCTTCTGGTCCATTCCAAAGGCGCACTACCGGGCCGAGGCACTCGCGACCCTCAAG
>NZ_JAEMSD010000131.1:3332-14805 GCF_016462955.1 Bradyrhizobium sp.
AGCCGACGGTGCCGCACGTAGTGGACGTCGTCGCGCGCGCATTCGATGATCAATCGATCGCCCCTTTGGTCGCCCGAGACAGCTTTGCCGTCGTCAATACGACCGGCTCCGCAAGCGTGCGCGAGGCGCTGGTCTTGCCTGGAGTCACGATCGACCGGCCCCGGGTGGTCGAGGCATGCATGCTGGGCATCGGAAGCGTCGGCCTGATGTCGGTGGAGGGACCGGCGGCCAACCCGTCGGCGACCGATCTGATCTGCGAGGCCTATCGCCTGATCCATTCGGATCCCACCCTCAGGAACGAGGTCTTCAACACGAAGGCCGAAGCGATCGCGATCGGTCAGGGCTGCGCGGCCATCACGATGCCGCTGTCGGACGGTCGCTTGTCCTCGTTCGCGGCGCCGATGTCCGAGCATATTCGCCGGCTCCAACGCGACGGTCTTCCCGAGACCGGCGAGGTGCTGGTCGGCAGTTTGGCGGCCGATGGGCTGAACCAGATATGGCATCGCAAGGATATCCGGCCGCGCATCGTCGTAGGCGACGGCACGGACAGCGTCGTGCGCCTTAGTCCCGAGGTCGACGACACGATCCGGCGAGAGGTCGCTGCGCGCCGTGGCTCGGAGACGGGCGGCATCATCGTCGGCCGATATTCGGACGTCGCCAACGTCTTCCACGTCGTCGGCACGATGCCCGCGCCGCCCGACAGCAAATTCTCGCGCGACGAGTTCGTGCTCGGTACCGAGGGACTGAGGCCCATGCTGGAAGATCTGATCGAAGGATCTGGCGGCGCGCTCTACGCGCTCGGGACCTGGCACAATCATCTCGTCCCCAGTGGCCCGTCCAGGAAGGACGTGAAGACCGCCGCTCTGCTTTCGATACGCCAGTATTTTCCGTTGCTGATGCTGATCCACACGCCGGCTGGATATGTCCATTTCACCGCTGAAGCCTTATCCGGAGCCGGCAGCTCACACAGCGCCGTGGTCAAGGTGGCAAGATGAAGAATCCGAGATCTCCAGACCCGTCGCCGGCCAGCGCCCATGACTGCACAGAGGCGATCCGATGATCGATATTTCGAAGCTCTTCGATCCCTATTCACGACAGGCTCGCCTGTTTCCGGGCTTACTCACGCTGTTTCCGATCATCCTCACTGCGATCGCGTGGTTTCCCCGGCTGGTCACCTCGAGCTGGGGCGCCACGCTGGTGACCATCGCGACGTCCTGCGGGCTCCTGTATGGCTTGAGCGTCCTGAGCAGATCGCGCGGCAAGAAGGTGGAGAAGCGTCTCCTGGCTGAATGGGGAGGTTGGCCATCGACGATCTGGCTGCGCCATAGGGAAGAACATCTTCCGCCGCCGGTGTTGGCCCGATACCACGCGTTCTTCGCGAAGAACGTGCCGTTGTTCGTTACGCCAAGCCCGGAGCAGGAGAGGGCGGATCCGAAGGCCGCGGACGCCATGTACGCATCGGGGGTGAAGTGGCTTCAGGAACGTTGCCGTGGGAAAGCCTATCCGCTCGTCGAGAAGGAGAATGCCGAATATGGCTTTCGCCGGAACCTGCGCGGATTGAAACCGATCGGGGTCGCTGCCTGCTTGGCGGCTCTTCTGATTTCAGTTCTCACCGTCGTCTGGCGCTACGACAACATCATCCCAGCCGTGTCCAGTTTCTCGATGTCGTCACTTCCCACGGCGTTGGCGGCCATTAAGCCCGCAGCGATCGGAGCGATCTGCGTCGATCTGGTCGCATTGACGGCCTGGTTTACCGTCGTACGCGACGATTGGGTTCGGGACGCCGGCGATCAGTTCGCGCGGGCCCTGCTGGCGTGCTGCGACACGCTTGAGGTGCCGGCTGCCGCCCAGCCCGCGGCGGCCTCATCCGCAAAACGTACGCGGCGGGCATCGACCGCGACCGGCGAAACCAGGTCCCGGCGGGCTCGCTCGGAAGGTGAGGAATCATGATCTCCGACGCGAGGAGGAGATGCATCTCCTCGCGTCGATCCATCGGCTCAACGATCAACTATCCGAGGTGGACTCATGCGCTTGCGGAATTTGGAGAAGTACAAGACGGGTGGTTCTGGCAACAACTTGACGCTTGGCATTCCGCTACCGAAGACGCCGGATGGCCGGGTGTACCGGTATTCACCCAACGAAGACGCACATCCGCGCCTCTTTCTTCTGGGCGACCGAGTATCGGATTTCACTCTACCCGAGGCCTTGACGTCTCGCATGACGCACGCGCCCGGTACGCCAGGCACAGTCTGTCCGTATAGCGGCGTTCTGGACGACGACGAGAACTTTACGCATCCGGACGACCTCGCGGCTGCCAAGGAAATCGTCGCTCATGCCTTTCACGCCGACGCCGCGGCGGCAATCCATGGCATGTTCGATGACCTCGCCCGGAAGAACGCTGGCAACAAATTTTTCAAGGTGACGACTGGTACACGGCCGTCGCCCAAACCCGCACCGCGGTTCGCTCGAAACGATCTTCTCCGCGAGTTGGTATGCGACGAGTGCGGCCGGGACTACGGCGTTTACGCCATTTCCTTGTTCTGTCCGGATTGCGGAGCGCCGAACATTCACTTGCACTTTGCGCGGGAAATCGCGCTCGTCCGGGAGCAGGTGGAGCTCGCGGGCCAACTCGGCTCGGGAAGGCATGAACTCGCATACAGGATGATGGGCAATGCGCATGAAGACGTACTGACGGCCTTCGAAGCGACCTTAAAGACGGTATACCTATACAAGGCGACCACTCGACCACCCGACGTCGCGGCGACGAAGCCGATCGCCAACGACTTTCAGAACATCGAGCGCGGCCGCAAGCGCTTCGCCGAGTTCGACATCGATCCGTTCGGAACTCTGACGGCCGACGCTCTTGCCGTCCTGACGCTGAACATCCAGAAGCGGCATGTCATCGGACACAATCTCGGCGTGGCCGACGCGAAGTTCGCCGAACATGCCGCAGAGGCCCGACTGGGCGAAACGGTGCCCCTGGTCGGCGACGACATCCTGCAGTTCGCCGCGATTGGTCAGTTGGTGATCGACGGTCTCGACGGATGGCTCGCTGCAGGCGGAGCTCCGCCGCCGGCTAAAGACAGGCTGAGCATTCCGCTGATCGCGCCGCCAGCAAAGAAGAAGTCCGAGTTGAAGATCGGCGAACTCGGGCCATTGGCGATCCGGATAGGATTGTGGGTATCGGAACAATCCCAAAAGGGCTTCGACTGCTTCATTCCCGAGCAAGACCTCATCGAGGCGTTTCCGGAATCCAACATCGACGATTTGGCGTTTGCCGTGGCCGAGCTCGAAAGCGATGGCTATCTGAGAACGAACTCGATGATTTCCACGCGGCTTCCGCGGATGTTCACCACCGCAGAGCTTTTTATCACGTTCGATCCCCATACCGGGCAAAGCACCCCCGAAACGGACGTGGTTGCGCTCGTCGATCTTGCTCTCGGCAAATCTGGGACCGGGACCGTCGATGCGGAAGAATTGCATGCGGCCTCCGGCTGGCCGCTTCGACGCTTCAATCCACCTTTCGCCCACCTGGTGTCGCAGATCGACGATAGACGGGTCCTTCATGGAGGCACGGAAGACTATCCATCACGCGGCTTTCTGATGACCGATGGCGATCGGGTTGCGCTTCAGCGCTTCGCGGCCCGGCTGCGCAGGTAATGATTGTCCTGATGCTAAGATACTGGCTGGAGGCACGCTGCCTGCACCACCCTGGTCCTTGATTTTCAACGCCAGTGAGGTCCTTCGCGAACGCCCTCGGCCGGAAGGATCAGCATTGTTTCTCCGAGGGGATGAGGACCGGTCGGCGCGATGCCCACCCACTGGAGCGTCTCGTCGAACGCCCACGCCTGGTCAGGCGGGCTTTCGGGTACGAAGTAATGGCAATACACGTACTCCAGAGGTTTTCCCCGTGGATCGAAAGCCTGCGCTCGCTCGATGATCTTCCGATGTCGGGCGCGCTCTACATCGTCTCCTTCAACGGCCTCGAAGCCGATGTGAACGATACCGGGGCGACCCGCAGGAAGTTGGTCGCTGGCTTCCGATAGCTTCGTCGTAATGTCGCGGGCCTTCGCATCGATGGCTTCGGGAGAGGCCGATTCCCAACGGAGCAGCACGGCAAGATCGCACTCGTGCACATATCTCGGGTTTTCCGCGAGCTTTAAGCGGCTCAACTGAATGTAATTGGCGTGCCTCACGTAGCGGCCCGAGAGCAGCTCCAGCATACGCGAACTCGACGCGAGCACATGGTGATCGTCGAGAACCTCGCGCAACGGATCGAGATCGAGCTCGCCCATCGCGCCATACGACATATCGTCGCTCCAAAGCAGCGAAGGCATGTCGGACCGGAGCCACTCGAGCGACTTCTCGGTCAGATAGGCGGGTGGCACCCGATCAATGGGGATGCGGAAATGGACATCGCAAAATGCGCTCTGCTCATTCTGGGAAAACCCTGTCGCGCTGGGGCGCCATAGCTCGCGCATCGCTGCTCGTTCCCGTTCACCGTATTGGCTCGTTTCCAAGCGCTTGCACTCGACTGCGAAGGAGCGCGAGCCGATTTCAACATCCATATCGTATGTCCGGCTCAGCCCGCGTCGCTCGGGTACGAACTTTACCCGCGCGCCCGACGAGCGATAGGCGGATGCGACGAGCAGCTCGAAGAGCCCGCCATTTGGTTGACGCCGTTCACTGCTGACCAGGCGACGTGCCCGTTCTTCGACGCCGTCGACCGAAAGAAGCAGATCGAGACCGCGCCCGATCGCCTTGAACACCGGCACTACCCGCGATCCGAACGTCGGCTCGAAATTCCAGACATGATCGATAAAAGCCTCGGCCAGGAAGAGATACCAGCCGAATACGTCGGACTCGTCGAAATATCTGCCGCGGTCGGTCTCGTCGACACGACCCAGCGACGCCGCGTACAGGCGATTGGCCGCAGCATTGCGCCGCTTCTTCCACTCGTCCTGGCCAATAAAGTCGCGAAAGTAGGTCACAGCCCGCCGGACATCCGGCTCATCCGGCCAGTCATCGCCCCGTTTGTCTGGAGGTCGAAAGAGTGTTGCCGGAAATTCCTTTGGGGCGAAGGCGTCTCGACGCTTGCTTTTCATGAGTTAAAGAACGCGCAGTTGCTCGGGTTTCTGATCGATAACCAAGGGCGCGCCGCGCTCTTTTCACGCCGAAAGAGAGCGGGCAGGCCGATTACACCCAAGTATGCCTCCGATGCCAACGAGGCAACGCAGGTTCAAAGAAGTTGCGAGTTCCCATCGCCAAGCAACTCGAGCAGCACTTAGTCGCAATGTAACCGTCGGGGAATGAAACGACCCCCGCAAGTCACCTGTCGGATCTTGGCCGGGGAATACGTCGACACCGTCTCAGTCATAGGCTTCCACCCTCGTGGCAAACTCCAGGGTGGGTGCGGGACTGAAGCCCGCCCGATCCGGAACGCCGTGATTGAACAAAAGCATGCCCTTCTTCGTGTCCTGGGGTTCAACGCCACGACGCAAGAGCGCGTTCACCACGACTTGGCGCGGATGAGTTTCATCCTCGGGCCCGGCGGAGATGACGCAACCAATCGATCTTCTGGATCCGAACCCCGAGACATTTCCGACGATCCGATTGAGCAGTGCAGGGGAGATGTTGTTGCGGCTGCCGTGATGCGGGACCTGGAATATGTTCAAAGCGGTGCCGAACTGAAGACCGATGGCAATACCGTACGACACGGCAGCGCCAAGAGCTCTCAAGCCGGCGTCCGCCGTCAGGAAGATGTTTCGACCGTCGATCTGACCGTACAAGACCACGCTGGATTCGTTTTCCGCCGCCGTGATGCCGCCTTCACGGAGCGTCTCGGTGAACAGGTCCTCCGCGATGATGCGCCGGATCTCCGTCGCCACGCGTCGCCCGATCCCTGTGAGCCAATGCCCCAAGAGGACGAGGAGTTGTTGCGCGGGCTTTGGGGTGTCGCGGAATTGGGGGAGGAGGCCCTCGTACATGGCCTGCGTCGGCGAAAGCACCGTGAAGGGCCCGATCTTTGCGCCTAGAAACGGAGGGTGAAGCGAAGTGCCCCGCTTCAGGGCCAAGTCTCGGATTTCGCTGACGATCGGGTAGGCGCGCCGCAAGTCCGCGGTGAGGCCCTCCAGCGTCCATCGAGGATCGTGGAAGTAATCCATCATGTTTTTCGCGTGGTATTCGGGAACGTGCATCCAGAGGTTCTGCACATTAAGTTGCGAGATGACTGCGCGAAGACCGCTGATGTGATCGTTGTCCGGATGCGTGCTGACGACGTGCTCAACCGTGTTCGTGCCGTACACCGACCGCACGTGCTCGACGATTGCTTCGCCGGTTTCCTGGAATCCAGCGTCGATGACGATCACGCGCCACTCCGCGCCCGTCCAGTAGCGCATTGTTATCGCGTCGCCGCTGTTGGCTCCCGACCCGACAGGATGAAACTCTATTTCATAGGCCATTTGGGTGGTGTCCAGAATCAATGTTGGCTATGTAGGGAGAAATGTCGCCGCCCTAAGCGGCACCGGATCCACGCTTGTTCAGCAGCCGGTCGATTTCCTGGAGACGTTTCTCCGTCAATCCGGCTTCTTTTGCATATTCAGGCCAGCGATCTATGGCACTCTGAACTTGTTCGAAGAACTGCTCGGCTTCCTCCTGCGGAATCGACGCATTTTGCGCAACCTTTAGAATGTGCTTTTTGGTCGGGTTCTTCCCTTCACCGTCCACAGCTAGATTGTGCTCGCCCCCGGGGCCCTCCGAGAGCGTGAGGTCGTACGCCGGCGTCGGATGCCAAACTCCATCCTTTGCGAGCAGGAAAGCGTGATTTTTAGCGTGATCGTCCCGGTTGTGTGCGAGGACGTTGAAGATCATCCGGACGAACATCTGGCGTACGTGACGCTCGTCGCGCGTCAGAAGTCGCGTGACTTTCAACAGCGTATCGTAGTCGATGGACGGAGCCCGATGATCGGCCTCCAACAGCCCGCTCACCGTCTGTACATGCGCGCTCCCACCCTCGGTTCTGTCGAACCTTTGGACGGCGAAATAGCTGCCCTTCTTGGTTTTGATGAGCTTAGTGGCGGGCATATCGACGCCTGCTGCCTTCGCCATAAGAGAGTAGGCGTACTCTTCTTTTCCTATTTCGGAGTGATCGACGTTCGATTTGAACTTTACCAGCCAAGCTTCGAAGCCTTCCGGAAGATCGGTGCCGGTATCGGCTACGATCTTACCGGTCTTGCCATTCAAGCCGATCATAATCTTGGGGCGGACGCCGGCGGAGCCACCTTGGATTTCGAGCAGACGATCCACGTCGGCTTCGTCGACCTCGCCTTGGACCGCCTCAGCTTGCGCAGCAAGCCAATCGAGGTCGACGGCGTCGCCGGCGGCTTTGCTAAGGGAATTATCGGGAATGTAGCGCAACGCTCCCATGCCGGTCTGGCCGACGTATGCCAGGCGGTCAAGAGGCGTGAGGAGCCTGAAGTCGTATCCGAGGTTCTGCAGATGACGATCAAGAAGCATGCGGCCCCAACCGTCGGGGAGGCTATCGTTGAACATGCCGTGCAGCCCGGCGAACGGCGAATTCGGCGCCGGCTTTGCTCCCTCGCCGACAGGAAGCTTGAACGGAGATACGTTGAGGCGCCTCGCGGCGAAATCGGGGTGGTACTCGAAATACGCCCGGCGTTCCTCTTTGCTCCATGCCAATGTTCCTACCTCGATCTTTTCGCCGTAGAAATCGAGCGACACCCCCAGCTTTTGGATGCCTTGGGGCGGTTTTCCGTCTGGGACCTTCGGCTTCTTCACTTTCTGCGTCCCCGAATTCTGACAGGCTTGGAAATCACGTCCTCGATCGACCTGTGCGGCTTCGGAGGAAACAGCCCCTCGAATTCCTTTTCGGCGCCGAGAGCGAACGCGATGGCTATGAGGAACTCTAAGGAAGATTTGCCTGTGCGCTCAAATTGCTTCAGCGTGCCCAAGCTGACCTGAGCGCGGGCGGCAAGCCCCGACTGGGTTAAGTTGGCCTCTAATCGCCGCTGCTTTGCGCGGTTCGCTATATCGGAAGCAATGTCTTGGGGTGAGCTTAAATTAAGGGATGTATCCATAGCCTCTGTTCCCATTATCTGGCAATAATAGATATTATAATATCTCGTATAAGTCAAGATCAGGATTGCGCCGTGCCTTTGGCCCTCGGCTAAACCGCAGAACCGTCCGCGTCGGCCTTTACCCAGCAGCGCATGAGAGGCCGTAACAAAAGCGCTAATGCGTCCCGAGCGGCTTTTGCGCCTCCGAGAGGCTTAACCCGGCCGAACAGTGAACGGAGGGGTGGCTTGGTCGCCGGCTTCTCCCTTTGATTATGCTCCGGCCCGCCTTTATCTCTAGGTGCTCGGAGGTTTCATGCTGACGAAACAAGCCAGTAAACACGACACAGATTTCTACGGGTGGACCCAGGAGCAAGCCGGCATCCTTGGGGCAACTTCGCCTGCAGACACGCGCCTTGACATCGACAATCTGGCTGAAGAGATCGAAGGCATGGGACGTGCCGAAGTCCTGGCGATATCTAGTCTACTTCGACAAACCCTAATTCACTTGCTGAAATCAGCCCTCGAACCTGAAAGTCAGACTCTAACGCGTTGGTTTGAGGAAATCGTCACATTCCAAGGCGATGCCGTCCTGGCCTTTTCGCCAGGACTGAAGCGGCGACTCGATCTTGAGAAAATCTGGCGTGTCGCCTGCAACGCAGCTACCCGCACCTTGGAAAATCGTGGGGTAGTCGGACCTCAATTGCCGTCGACCTGTCCGCTCTCGCTCCATGATCTTCTTGACCCCGAGTTCGACCCCGGCGCAGCGACACAAGTGCTATCTGCCGCCATCCAATCAGTGGCCAAGCACGGCATCTGAGCATCAGGCCCACAGGGCAGTACGCGCCATGATCAACGCTGGTGGCGCTGACCACATTTTACCTGTCCGGCCGAACGAGAGCGCAAACTTGGGTTTAGAAAGCCCAACGGTAACCAGGAATTCACAACTCTCCGGCGCAAGCCTTGCCGATCGGGTTGACCTCCGCCGTGCGTCGACCGATGATTCTGCAAAGACGCGCAGATCGGATAAGTAGCGTGAAGGCTGTTGCAATAGACCCGTTCGAGCGACGGATTGTCGTCGAGGAGGTAGACCCCACACCCGCTGAGCTCAGGCGATTGTGCGGGTCTCCCAGGCACGTTCTCGCGACCCTTCCCAATGGGGATGTAATCCTGGCCGCGGAAGGAGAGGGCGCCGATGCCGGGTTTTCGTTAGGAGGGTCGAAGGCTATTCGCAGCTCTGCGATCGTCCTTGGACGACGGAATTCCTTCGGAGACCGTACGGCAGCGCGGTCGAGTCTCGAAATGCTTGAAGGCCTGATCCGCTGGGTCAGCCCAATCTCGGTTCCGGAACCTGCGCAATCGGGAGAGACCGTCTCGGTGATCGTTGTGGATCCCGAAATTGGATTGATTGATCGCGCCGAGATGGGACGGACTGCCGCCGGGATTGATCACGTTCTGGGAGGAGCACCAGTGCCGTTGCTGAATGCTCCCGGCGGCGACATCGTCTACGGGAAGGCCCAAGAGGACGGCTGGCGCTGGAAAAAGGACGGTTGCGTGTTTGGTGGCCGCTGCGTGATTGTCGGGAGCGACGCGACGAACACGCCCGCCGAGCCCGTCGCAAGCGTTAGGGTACTTCGACGAGACGTGCGCTTCGGTCCGCCAGCCAAGACACTCTGGCTCGGATACGACAAGCATCCGATGAGGATGACCGCTCGTCCGAGCGCTTGCCCCTAGGCCGATCCTATCAAGCGCCGCAGCCCGTACAGGCTCAGGGTGCGCCAGCAACAGCCCACACCCGGCCCCGATGACCGGCCGGTAGATCACGTCAACAAGCGCAGCGTGGCTCGGCCTATCGCAGTGTAAGTTACCCTGCGATAGGCCGAGCTATCGCTCAGTGCCAAAATTGAATCTCGAAGCGCCAACACCGCCAGTGACAGAATTGAGTCTTCCAGAACCAGGGGCTGATCGAGCCGCGACAAGCGTGAAGACGCCGCCGGCCAGAAAGACCAATGGCATCAGTAGGCGAGTGACAAAATCAACCAGAGGCCCCAGTGACAAATTCAAACGCGAACGACAGCCAGCAGGCCGAGATCCGGACACCCACATCTATAATTCGCATAAGGTATATTATGGAATATATTTATATACAAACAGATCAATTATTTAGGCGGATTTGCTGACATCCCACCTTCGCCTAAGCCCGTTTTTCCGTCTTCACATCGGCCGTTATCTCAGCTCTTGACGCCTACTGTGCATGGGGTTGTTTTTCAGGTTTTGAATCGGGTCGGGTCTGCGCAAGCCGATATTGCGGTGACCATGTCCGGCTGCAATAAGCGGGACTTCCGCGAGATCGCAGATGACCTTCTGACTGACCGTCCGTATAGGTTTGCATCTCAGAACAACAACAAACCTTTCGAGGAAGCAGACCCATGGTCTTTTCGACGCGCTTTTCCCGACGCACGCTTCTCAAGGCCTCCGCAGCGACCGCGGTCCTGGGCGGCATCGGTGCGCCCTATGTGGCACGCGCGCAGAGCGCCGAGTTCACCTACAAATACGCCAACAACCTGCCCGACACCCATCCGCTGAACGTCCGCGCCAAGGAGATGGCGGCGGCAATCAAGAGCGAGACAGGCGGCAAGTTCGACCTCCAGATCTTCCCGAACAACCAGCTCGGTTCCGACACCGACATGCTGAGCCAGATCCGCTCCGGCGGCGTCGAGTTCTTCACGCTGTCGGGCCTGATCCTGTCGACCCTGGTGCCGGCGGCGTCCATCAACGGCATCGGCTTCGCGTTCCCGGACTACGACACGGTCTGGAAGGCCATGGACGGCGATCTCGGCACCCATGTCCGCGGCGAGATCAAGAAGGCCGGCCTCGAGGTCATGGACAAGATCTGGGACAACGGCTTCCGCCAGACCACGTCGTCGAGCAAGCCGATCACCGGCCCCGACGACCTCAAGGGTTTCAAGATCCGCGTGCCGGTGTCGCCGCTGTGGACCTCGATGTTCAAGGCGTTCGATGCGGCGCCCGCCTCGATCAATTTCAGCGAGGTCTATTCGGCGCTCCAGACCAGGATTGTCGAAGGCCAGGAGAACCCGCTGGCTATCATCTCGACCGCCAAGCTCTACGAAGTGCAGAAGTTCTGTTCGCTGACCAACCACATGTGGGACGGCTTCTGGTTCCTGGCCAACCGCAGGGCCTGGGAAAAGCTGCCGCAAGACGTGCGCACGATCGTGGCCAAGAACATCAACGCCGCCGCGGTCAACGAGCGCGCCGATACCGCCAAGCTCAATGCCAATCTGCAGCAGGAACTCGCCGGCAAGGGCCTGACCTTCAACCAGCCCGCCGTGGCGCCGTTCCGCGACAAGCTGCGCACCGCGGGCTTCTATGCCGAGTGGAAA
>NZ_JAEMSD010000132.1 GCF_016462955.1 Bradyrhizobium sp.
ACCGTGAACACCGCGTTCGAGGTTGCCGTGATCCGGCTCGTCAGCATGCCCGGCATCCGGTCCGAGAAGTAGCTCGGCGCGTGCCCGGTCAGATGACGAAATATGTCACGCCGTAAATCACCCGTGACCCGGACGAAGGTGAAGCTCGCGGTCCAGCTCGCGATGCGCCACAGGAAGTTGTCGGCGGCGATCAGGGAGATGAGCAGAATGAATGCCAGCCATACGCCACCGCCTTGCGACGGGCCCGCGGACAAGGCGTCAACCAGCGACTTTACCCCGTACTGGGTGCCTACGGAGCAGGCAACCGCCCCGACGACTGCGGTGAGGATCACCAGATGCGACGCCATTCGCATCCGAAGATAGCGCAGGACAAAGGCAAATGGCCTGCGCGCGTATCCGGAAAGGTGATCCATATGACTATCGCCCCGTTATGCTGATTTTCATTTTGTTACTGATCGACTGAACATCGACCCGTTCGCCTCGGTTCCCGGGCCAGGCGATCACGACATGCAGATGCGGACGATGTGAGAAGAGCTGATGGCATCATCGGGGCCGCGCTGCACCGTGTCGAAGAAGTAACGATCGAGGGAAGGAACTTCGCAAATGCGAGAACGTTCCCAGTCTGGCATGCCGGTGCCGAGACAAGGCGGGGGCTTTAACTCCATGATCGCAGAGGAGATGGTGAGATGCGCATTGCGCAGGTAGCTCCGTTGACGGAGGCTGTTCCACCCAAGCTATATGGCGGCACCGAGCGGGTGGTTCATTGGTTGACGGAAGAGCTGGTGGCTCTTGGACACGACGTGACGTTGTTCGCCAGCGGCGACTCGCAGACGTCGGCTAAACTGGATGCGCTTTGGCCGAGGGCGCTCCGTCTCGACGGTTCCGTGCGCGATCCCAATGCGCTCCACATGGTGCTGCTGGAGCGGGTGCGGCAGAAATGTGACGACGAAGAGTTCGACTTCCTCCACTTTCATCTCGATTATTATCCGTGGTCGCTGTTCCACCGACAGCCGACGCCATTCGCGACCACGCTGCACGGCCGGCTCGACCTGCCGGAGCATCAGCCGGTCTTTAACACCTTCTCCAAGATGCCCGTCATCTCGATCTCCAATGCGCAGCGGCGGCCGGTGCCGCAGGCGAACTGGGTGACGACGATCCATCACGGCCTGCCCGAGAACCTGCTGACGCCGAAGCCCGCAAAGCAGGAATACCTCGCCGTGCTCGGCCGCATCGCGCCGGAAAAAGGCGTCGACCGCGCCATCAAGATCGCGGCCCATTGCGGCATTCCGCTGAAGATCGCGGCCAAGGTCGATCGCGCGGACCAGGATTATTACGACGAGCTGATCCGGCCGATGATCGAGAACAATCCGCTGGTCGAGTTCATCGGCGAGATCGGCGATCACGAAAAGTCGGACTTCCTGAGCGGCGCGCTCGGACTTCTGCTGCCGATCGACTGGCCGGAGCCGTTCGGCCTCGTCATGATCGAGGCCATGGCGTGCGGAACGCCGGTGGTCGCCTTCAACCGCGGCTCGGTGCCTGAGATCATCGACGAAGGGCTGACCGGCTTCATCGTCGAGGACATCATCAGCGCCGCGGGCGTGGTTAAGCGCCTTCCGCAACTGGACCGTGCCGCGATCCGCAAGCAGTTCGAGACACGCTTCACCGCGCGGCGCATGGCCCTCGACTATCTCGCCGCCTACCGCAGCCTCGCCGAGCGACAGGCGCCGCGGATCAAGCTGGTGAGCAGCGCGGAGTAATTCACGGCCGCCGCACCGCGGCTGCCAATCGAAGCGCCCTCTCCCTTGTGGGAGAGGGCTCAAGAACGAGGCCGCTTACTTGCTGGGGTGAGGGGTGGCCTCCGCATTTAAAACTTTCTCCGTTGAGAAAGACCACTCATCCGGCGCCATAGCCGATCCAACGGCATCGGCGTTCTAAGTGAACGGCGGCCAAAGGCCGCCTATGCCACCTTCTCCCACAAGGGGAGAAGGAAAGAGCCAACAGCGTCCTCCCCTACCTCACCTCCGCCCGCTTTGGCTCGACGATCTCGAACATCCGCGGAAATTCGTCCATCAGTCCCATCAGCTCGGCGAGCTTCATCGGATTGCCCGAGAGCTCGATCTTGCCGGCTGCAACCGCCTCCGGGAAGCTCGTCAGCTTGGCAATCACCTCGTCGAGCGTCGACCGCGCCAGCGTGAAGCCGGCATCGGCGCCCTCCGCCTGCACGCCCTCGCTGTAAGTGAGCGCGCAATTCTCCAGAGTGAGCACGAACGTCTCGCCGGTGTCGGAAAAGCGCCAGTTCAACACGATGTGCTTGCCCTCCGCCCTCGGCCCGTTGAGGCGGATGCCGAGCACGTCCCAAAGCTGCTCGGTACGCAGCGCCGCGAGCGTCTCGCGCGGCATCGGCGGGCGGGCCGGCACCTTCGGCATGCCGTGACGCAATTCCTGCGCGCCGAACAGATAGGCGTTGCGCCAGGTCGCGCTCTCGGCGACGTAGCCGAGCTGCTCCAGCGTATCGGCCAGGAGTGCGCGCGCCGCCGCATGATCCGGCTCGGCAAAAACGAGATGACCGAGCACCTGCGCGACGAAGCGAAACTCGCCCTTGTCGAAATCCGACCGCGCACGCGCCAGGATCGCTTCCGCGCCACCCATGTATTCCACGTACTTCCTGCCCGACTCCACCGGCGGCAGCGGATCGAGATTGACCGGATTGGCGTCGTACCAGCCGAGATATTTCTGGTAGATCGCCTTCACATTGTGCCGGATATGACCGTAATAGCCGCGGCCGTGCCATGCACCCTCCAGGCTCTTCGGCAGCCGGATGGTCTCGGCAATCTCGGCAGCGGTGAGGCCGTGATTCATCAGCCGGACGGTCTGATCATGCGCGAATTTGTAGAGGTCGCGCTGCTGCCGGATCATCGTGCCGATGCGCTCCGTTCCCCACACCGGCCAGTGGTGCTGGCCGCACATCGCCTCCGCCTTGCCGTCCCAGAGCTGCAAGGCTTCGCCGAGATATTTCGACCACGCCAGCGCGTCGCGGACGTCGGCGCCGCGGAACGGCAGCAGATTGTGGAAATTGTGCGTGCAGTTCTCGGCGAGGTTCAAGAGCTTGTAGCGCGGGACGAAAAAGTGCATCTCCGCCGGCGCCTCGCTGTTCGGCGCCATCTGGAATTCGAACGCGACGCCGTCGATCACGCGCTTGTCGCCGGTCGCCATGATCAGGTCCGTGGGGCGCAGCAGCGCGACCGATCCTGCCGCCATCGACTTGCCGAGCCCGCAATCGACCTGTCCGCGCACCCCCTTCGCGAGCAGCGGCCCGAACTGGTACTGCGCCCGGCGCAGCATCGCCGGCCCTGCGATGATGTTCTCGGAGACCGCGTGCTCCATGAACAGGTTCGGCGCGATGATGGGAACGCGGCCCGTTGCCAGCGCATCCTCCTCCAGCACGCCGCGCGCGCCGCCCCAATGGTCTGTATGGGTATGGGTGAAGATGACCGCCACGACCGGCCGCATGCCCCGATGCTTGAAGTACAGATCGAGCGCAGCGCGCGCGCCCTCGATCGAGGTCAAGGTGTCCACGACGATGACGCCGCTGTCGCCCTCGATCAGCGTCATGTTGGCGATGTCGAGCCCGCGCACCTGGTAGACGCCGGGCACGACCTCGAACAGGCCGTGCTGCATGTTGAGGCGCGACTGCCGCCACAGGCTCGGATTGACCGTGTGCGGTGCCCGCACGGCGGACAGGAAGCCATAGGGCTCGAGGCTCCAGACCGTCCGCCCTTGCGGATTCGTGATCGCCGCGTTCTCGATCGTGCCCAGAAAACCGCGCGCGGCGTCGTCGAAGTCGCGCGTATCGGAAAACGGCAATGCGTCGAGCATGGCCTCTTGCTGCGCGATGACGGACGGTGATGCGTCCTTCGGCTCGCTGCTGGATTCCGTCATGTTGCTCCTCCCCGCCTGATGCACGGCATCTAACCGCATCCTGCGGTCGATTGCCATTGGAGGAGACGAAGGAAATGGAGCGAGATGCTGCTAGGCAGCTACGCCTTCAACGGCTTGGCGCGATGCCGTGGCGTTGTCTGCCGCCCGCAATTCGCTGGCCAGTACATAGCCGCCACGATTCTGCTTGGCCCGATACAGCGCCTTGTCCGAGCGGGACAACAGCGCCTCTGCGGTTCGGCCGTCGGCCGGCGCGACGGCAACGCCGACGCTCGCACCGAGATCGATCACCTGTCCGTCGACCTCGTATGGCCTGCCGATCGATTGCACGATCCGCCGTGCCATCGTCTCTGCGTCGGACGCGGCGCGCTGCACCAGGACGAATTCGTCGCCGCCCATGCGGATCACGAGGTCGTCGGGCCCGGCCAGCGCCTTGAGCCGCCCGGCGACCTGCTTCAGCAGCGCATCGCCGGCGGGATGTCCGAACCGGTCGTTGGCTTCCTTGAAGCGGTCGAGATCGAGCGTATGGACGGCAACCATCCCGGCCGCGAGCATGGCGGGCAAGTCCGTCGCCAGCACCGAGCGGTTGGACAGGCCCGTCATCGGGTCGATGCGCGACAGCTGCTCGAACTGCCGCTTCAGCGTGATCTGGTTGATCGAGGCGTTGAAGCTGAGGCGCACCATCTCGAAGCTTGCAACGACATACATGAGAATGAGTAGCCCGAGCCCGGCATGGCGCAGATCAGGCTGCATGAAGGTGACGATCGCGGTGGGAGCGGCGATCGCGACGAGATCGAGCAGCGCCGCGACCGGACGCAGCGCCAGCCGCGCCACCACGCCCGCGCCGAAGCCGAATCCGATGCCGATCGCCATCACCGAGCAGAGCGCATCGCCCAACATGATGCTGCGCGCAGCGAACACGCCGAGCACGAGGGCCGTTACAACGGTGCCGGCAATGTAGCGCCGTTCCCATTGCACGGCCTCGGCCCGGCCGAGTTGCGGTGGGCGGGCAAGGCGACGACGGAAGGCGATGATTTCAAACAGGCGGACAACGGCCACCACGACACCGGCGACCGTCAGGGCTGCCGTGACCATGTCGCCGGTCTCGTAGGTCGTGATGGCGCCGACCATCGCCTGACACGCGGCCGCGAGCACGGTCGGCATCGTCGTGCCGTGAAGGCCCGTGATGACTTCCAAATGGACGGCGTCGGAAATCGATGCCCGTCCGGATTCCATTCTGTTGAACAACATGCCAGCCCATCCGCTGGCATGGTCCTACCGCGTATCCGTAAAACGGGCTTCCCGCACAAATGCAGCATTTGAGCGCACGAATTTACCGCGCGTTAGCCATGTCCCTTGGCGTCTCCCCCTACATGCCCAGCATGCGTGGCAGCCACAGCGACAGGCCGGGCCAGTACGTCACCACCACCAGGAATCCCAGCATCGTCAGCAGCCACGGCCACACCGCGACCGTGAGCTCAGTGATGCCCATCTTGGCGATGCCGGAGGCGACGTAGAGGTTGAGGCCGACCGGCGGGTGGCACAGCCCGACCTCCATGTTGACCGTCATCAGGATGCCGAAATGAATCGGGTCGATGCCGAGCTTGACCGCGACCGGAAATAGGATCGGCGCCATGATCAGGATGATGGAGGACGGCTCCATCACGTTGCCGGCCAGCAGCAGCAGCAGGTTGACGAGCAGCAGGAAGCCGATCCACCCCAGGCCCTGGTCGATCATCCATTGCGCCAGCGCCTGCGGCACGTTCTCGTAGGTCATCAGGAACGAGAACAGCACGGCGTTGGTGATGATGTAGAGCAGCATCGCCGACAAATTGGCCGACGACAGCAGCACCCGCGGCACGTCGCGCAGCTTCAGATCCTTGTAGATGAACACCGCGACGATGAAGGCGTAGACCGCGCTGACGGCGGCGGCCTCGGTCGGCGTGAACAGGCCGCTGTAGATGCCGCCGATCACGAGCACGATCAGGAGGATGCCCCAAATCGACTTGCGGAACGCGTCGAGACGTTCGCGCAACGTCGCCTTCGGCATCCTCGGATAGTCGTTGCGCCAGGCCCGATAGAATGTTGTCGCTCCGAGCAGCGAGGCGAGCGCAAGCCCGGGCACGATGCCGGCGATGAAGAGCTTGCCGACCGAGCTGTTGGTCGACACGGCATAGAGAACCATCGGGATCGACGGCGGAATGAGAATGCCGAGCGAGCCGGACGTCGTAATCACGCCCGCACCGAAACGCTTCGGAAAGCCCTGGGCGACCATCGCAGGCAGGATCACCGAGCCGATCGCCACCACGGTCGCCGGCGAAGAGCCGGAGATCGCGGCAAACAGCGCGCAGGCGACCACGCCCGACAGCGCGAGGCCACCGTACCAATGCCCGACCAGCGAGGTCGCGAATGCGATCATCCGCCGCGCAACGCCGCCGTGAGTGAGGAAGTTGCCGGCGAGGATGAAGAACGGGATCGCCATGATCTCGAAATTCTCGATGCCGGTGAACAGCTTCAGCGCGACCGACTCCGTCCGCACGTCGGTCAGCGCGAACATGAAGCTGAGCACGGTCAGACCGAGCGCGATCGAGATCGGCATGCCCGTGAGCATCAGGGAGAGCAGGAGCGCGAACACGATGAAGACACGCAGGCCCTGCGGCAGCGTGATGACGTGGGCCGCATGAGCGAAGCACAAGGCAACGATCAAGACCGGCACCAGCATCAGGATCCAACCGAGCGGGCTGCGCTCGTCCCGGACCACCTGGCTGCGCGTGACCGGCGCCGGATGCACCGGGTCCGCCTCGACGCCCTCGACGCCGGCCATGTCGTGATGCGGCAGCTCACCGGTGCGGTAGAACGACCAGGCGACCTGGAGGAAGCGGAAGCACATTAAGGCGGAGCCGAGCGGGATGGTGAGATAGACCATCCACATCGGCGCTTCCAGATCGTTGGACTGCTGACCGCTCTGCCACATATGGGTGACGAAGGCGGCGCCGAAATAGCCGACGATGGCGGTGAACAGCGCGCCGCAGAGAAGGCCGAAGGTGATGACGCGCCGGCGCGAGCCGCCGGGAAGGAGGTTGACCAGCACGTCGACGCCGACATGGATGCCGGTCCGCACGCCGTAGGCGGCGCCGAACTTCGCCATCCAGATGAACATATAGATGCAGAGCTCCTGCGCCCAGGACAGGTCGAGCGCGGCAAGCCACACGAACACCGCGCGCGCCGGCACGGCGAGGAAGGAAAGATTTCGCGCTTCCGCCCATTTTGCGATGTCGATCGACAGCCCCGCGCCGTAGCGATGCAGCACGGCGACGAAGATGAGCGACGTTGCAGCCGCGATCATCGTCGCGATCAGCCACTCCTCGAGATGATCGAGAAAACGATTCAGCGCGCGCAACAACTTGGTCCCCCCGGATTGGATTTTCAAGCGCAACGGCCGGGCGTGCGACCACCCCCGACCGTTGGTGTTGTTCTTATTGGGCCGCAGCCGTCAGTTCTTCTCGACGCCCCCTTGCGGCCTCACGTCCAAGCTAACTTGGCGAGCGCCGTCTGCGCAACCCGGCGTCCGCGCGGGTCCAACGGAACGAGCGTTCATGCCGCATTGCGGCAGTGCCATCAGCCTTTGCGCTGGGCGACCATGAACAGGCGCCGGAACGGGAACAGCGTCTGCCCCGCCGCATTTTTCGGATAGGCCTTCGCGACCCGCGCTCCATAGGCGGCCTCGAACGCGGCCTTCTCATCGCCTTGCAGAATGTCGAGGTAGCGCGTCAGCCAGGTGCCCTTGGTCCATTCCTTCACGGGGTTCTCGCCTTCCAGCACCTGCAGATATTCGGTCTCCCAGATGTCGATGCTGGCCGACATCGGCGCCAGGAGATCGTGATAGAAGGCCGGCCCCTCGACCGGCGGCGGAGTGACGAGATGGGCGACCTTGGACCGCCAAGGACCATCAAGCGCGGTCTCGCCGATCAGCACATGCGAGGGCGCGGTGAAGTTGCGCGGCATCTGCACCGCAATCGTGCCGCCCGGACGCACCTTCTCCATCAGCGACGGAAACAGGGCCGCATGATCGGGCAACCAGTGCAGCGCCGCATTGGAGTAGATCAGGTCGTACTGCCCGGCGGGACTCCAATGCCCGAGATCTTGATGTGACCATTCCACGTCAGGCGCCGTCTTGCGGCCCGCGGCGACCATTTCGGCCGAGCCCTCGACGCCGGTCACGGCGGCTTGCGGCCAGCGCTCCCTGAGCAGCTTCGTCACATTGCCGGCGCCCGCCCCGAGGTCGGCGACCTCGCGCGGCGCCAGATCCGGAATCCGCATCAACAGATCGACCGCAGGGCGCAGCCGATGGCCGGAAAACTTCAGATATTGCTGCGGATCCCACACCATCGCTCGCGCCTTTTCGTTGTTCTCTTCGTCGCAGCCCCTAGTTACCACTGCTGCTCTTGGCCGGGCAAATCCGTGGCAGCGATTGGGCGGAAGCAAACCGGGAGAAACACTGGCTCTCCTTTTTGGGGAACATGGGTCTTGTCCCGTCGTTGCTCCCGCTCAAGAAAGGAAAGTTCATGCCCAAGACATCGCTCGCCGAGATCGCAAAGGAGATGGCCGGCATCGACATCGCCATTCTCTCGACTCACACCGAAAACGGCGAAATCGCCAACCGGCCCATGAGCAACAATGGTGACGTCGCCTACGACGGCACGTCATACTACTTCACATACGAACAAGCGCGGACCGTCCGGGACATCGAAGGAAATCCAAAAGTGGCGCTCGGATTCTCGTCGGAAGCCGGCCTCTTCTCGAAGGGGATCTATGTCGCCGTCGAAGGGACCGCCGAGTTGATCCGGGACAAGGCCGCATTCCAGCAGCATTGGACCAGCGATCTGGACAAGTGGTTCGACAAGGGCATCGACACGCCAGGCATCGTCCTGATCAAGGTGAAGGCCAACCGCGTCACCTACTGGAAGGGAAGCGAAGAGGGTGAGGTCGCGCTCTGATCGGCCCGGCGACGATGAGACGGTTCTTCGACTGGTTCTTCCGGAGCCGTGAAACGGGCGCCATCACCATAGCGCAGTGGCCGAATCTGCTTCTCTGGACCGTCATCGTTGCGGGCGTTCTGCTTTGGATCTGGCCTTCCGCAGGGAAGGCCAGCCTCGGTTTGACCATCGTTATGAAAGGCGGCCTCATCCTGTGGGGCGCCGACGAGATTTGGCGCGGGGTGAATCCCTGGAGGCGCTGTCTCGGCGCCGCCATCGTCGGCTATGAGTTGATCACGCTCGTGCCGCAAGGCGAGTTCGCCTGACCTTTCGGGCCTGTTATTCCCTCCACATCGCGCCGCCATGCACCAGGACTAATACCGGCGACCGCGGAGAAGACCCGCGTGAAGTGGCTTTGGCTGGCAAAGCCGGCTGAAATAGCAACCTCGGACAGTGAAAGGCCGCGCTCACTAATCAGACGCTTGGCGGTCCTCACGCGATGATGCAGCAGCCAGCGATGCGGCGGCAGACCGGTCGCAGCGCGAAACGCACGAGAGAAATGGCTGACGGAGAGGCCGAGTTCGGCCGCGATCGCCTGCAACGGCACCTTGCCGCCGAGATCCGCCTCGAGTTTGTCGCATGCGCGCGCGAGCTGCCATGGCGCAAGCGCACCGCGCCCGGTTCTGGACTTGTGCCGATACCCTCCATAGGTCGCCGCGACATGAGCGGTGAGCGCCAGCATCATGTGATCGATGAAGAGCTGGTTGACCTCGTCCGGCCGGCGCAATCCGTCGCCCAAGCAAACGCCGATATGGCGGACGATGGCATCGTCGTGGCCGACTGGACTGCAGTCGAGCGCATCGATGCGCCGCGCACCCGACTGATCGGCGAGACCATCGAGCGCTGAGCGCGGCACGTAGAAATGCAGAGAGTGAAACGGCTTGTCGATCACGTAGCGGGGGTCGGCCTTGAGATCGTAGAGGTAAGTCGTCCCGGCATGGACATCGGCCTTCGTGAGGTGACGGCCCTGTTCCCAGATTTCGCACTCCGGATAATCGCGCAATTTCAGGCTGACGAGATAGGCATCTTCCGCAGCAAACGAACCGGACAGACCCAGCACCGGATTGTCGTTTCGGGTTTCCGTAACAGCGATCTCGGTATTGCGCAGCGACCGGGTCATGAGCGTGGGAGGCACTTCGTCAAGGCGGAGCAATGCTCCGAGACGTTCACCGTACGCGCCTGTGCTGGTCATCGGATGTCTCGCCTGGGCGGTCGTGGAGCAGACCACAGCGCCATACCATTCCCAGGGTCGTATATAGGTATTTGCCCACCGCTGTCCACGACCGACGAAGTCGCACCCGCCCCCGATTGAAGTCCCGTCCGAATCCGTCAAGCATTTCAGAATGATCGGCTCGTGCCCTGACGGCGTGAGGGCCACCGGAACGCGGCGTCCACATCACGTCTTTTTCACAAACGCACGCGCGTGAGGCGCGCCCGGCGTGCGCGCAGAAGGATCAGGCAATGCAGGGCAGAATCAGGAAAGACACAGGTCCTCGCACTGCCTAGAACCCGTAAATCGACGGCATCGGAACCTCGACGGATCGTCTTCGGACCGGATCCAGCCCTTGAGCAAAGATCACCAGACCGGCCGTTGGGCCCCGTTTTGCGGCGGCTGAAACGATGATCGATTTGTCGCGCATCTGCGACGCGGTCTCACACGAGCAGAGCCATGAGCAAAGTTGTTGTGCGCGAATCTCGCAGCGAAATCCCCCCCGCTTCGCAGGTGCGGCGCGACCCGGCAGGCGATCGGCCCGCGGCCGATGCGGAAATGGCCCGCGTGCTCGGCACGGTGCCTTTCCGCATGGCGCTGGATTCCTCCGGCGCCGGCATTGCTCACTGGAAGCACGAGCCGTTGCACGACGTCGTTGCGCCCATGAGCCATCACGTCATCATGGCTTACAACGGCGCGGTGCAACGCATGGAGCGGCGATCCGGGCAATACAGCGCCATCGGGACGTTTCGCCCGGGAGTCGTGATCATTATTCCGGAGGGATCGAGCTCCCGGTGGGACATTCCAAGACCCGTCGACGTCGTTCAGCTCTACCTTCCGCAGACAACGCTGAGGCGCGTGGCCGACGAAGCCGAAGCCGGCGCACTGTCTGAACTCCTGGAGCGAACCGCGCATCCCGATCCCGTCACGTCCCGATTATTGCTGAGCGCGGCGGACGTGCTGGAAGGAAACGAAGCCCTCGATACGCTTTTCAGACAGCAACTGATGGATCTGCTCGCGACGCGTCTTTTGGCTGCGCACACCGGCTCGCCAAGCACGATAGCGCCGGCCAGGGGTGGGTTGGCGCCGAAAACACTGCTTCGAGCGATCGAGCGGTTGCGCTCCGACAGTGATGCCGACGTCTCGCTCGCGGCGCTTGCCGCGGAAGCCGGCTTGTCGCGCTTTCACTTCTGCCGTGCTTTCAAGGACAGTACCGGGCTTTCTCCGCATGCCTGGCTGCGCCAGCACCGGCTCGAGCAGGCCATGAACATGCTGCGCGACACCGACGCCTCCGTCGTCTCGATTGCCGTCACGCTCGGCTACTCCTCACAGACCGCCTTCGCCGCCGCGTTTCGAAAGCTCACCGGAGAATCGCCGAGCGACTGGCGGCGGCGCGCTCGTTAGCAGCAATCGCGCTGCAATCGCGTCAATCGCGCTGGGGCATCGGCGCATGCGTTCCGCTAGGAATCATGGCGCCCCCCACCTGAAACGGAAATGGCAATGACCTTGATCAGCTCTGTCAACCGGCTCGCGAGCACCTCGCGGCGAAGCATCCTCGCAACAACTCTCTTATACGCGGCGTCGTTGACCGTCCGCTCCACCTCCGCAGTAGGTAGCGATGTGGAGACCGCGGCCCTCTCGACCGGCAGGAGCGGCGCCACAAGCTCTGTCACCACCAGCGACGGCGCAAAGATCTTCTACAAGGACTGGGGACCGAAGTCCGCACAGCCAATCGTCTTCCATCACGGTTGGCCGCTCAGCGCCGATGACTGGGATGCCCAGATGCTCTTCTTCCTCGGCAAGGGGTTTCGCGTGATCGCCCATGACCGCCGCGGCCACGGCCGCTCCAGCCAAATCGACGACGGGCACGACATGGACCACTATGCGGCCGACGTCGCTGCCCTGGTCCAGCAACTCGATCTTCGCAATGCCATCCACATCGGCCACTCGACAGGCGGCGGCGAGGCAGCGCGCTACGTCGCGCGTCATGGCCGCGATCGCGTGGCCAAGCTGGTGCTCATCGGCGCTGTGCCACCTTTGATGCTCAAGACCGAGTACAATCCCGGTGGCTTGCCTCTTGAGGTCTTCGACGGCTTGCGCGAGCGGCTCGCTGCCAACAGGCCGCAATTCTATCTCGAATTCGCGAGCGGCCCCTTCTACGGATACAATCGTCCAGGCGCCCAGCCTTCGCAGGCGACGATCTGGAACTGGTGGCGTCAAGGCATGATGGGCAGCGCCAAGGCCCATTACGACGGCATCAAGGCCTTCTCCGAGACGGACTTCAGCGAAGACCTGAAGAGCATCGCTGTGCCGACGCTCGTCCTGCATGGCAGCGACGACCAGATCGTTCCCGTCGCAGACTCCGCACCGCTGTCGGCCCGGCTCCTGAAGCACTGCACCCTGAAAATCTACGACCGGCTGCCGCACGGCGTCTGCACGACCCATCCCAACATCGTCAACGGCGACTTGCTCAGGTTCGCGACGGCGTAGCCTCGTTTTCATCGCAATCAACTCGAAGGACCAGTCAACATGCGCGTCGTCATCATTGGCGCCGGCTTCGCCGGTATGTATGCCGCCCTTTCAGCCGCCCGCCTGCGCGACATCCAGGGCGTTCCACCCGACGAGCTCGAGATCGCGCTCGTCGCGCCCGAGCCGACGCTGGTGGTTCGCCCGCGGCTCTACGAACCGAACCCCGAGACCCTGGTCGCACCGCTGCAAGACGTCTTTGAGGCGATCGACGTCGTCTATGTCAGGGGCCATGCCGAGGCGATCGATACGAAGTCCAAAATCGTCGAGGTCGCTGCCGCGCAGGGCACGCGGAAGAAGCTACCCTACGACCGCTTGGTGGTTGCCACCGGTAGCCGGCTGTTTCGCCCGAACGTTCCTGGCCTTGCCGAGCACGGCTTCAGCGTCGACCAACTTGATGATGCGATCGCGCTCGATCGTCACCTGCACGGGCTGGCGAACCGTCCGGCTTCGCAGGGGCGCAATACCGTTGTTGTCGCAGGAGGCGGATTCACCGGCATCGAGGCAGCAACCGAGGTGCCGTCGCGCCTGCACGAAATCCTCGGCAAGGACGCCCGGCTGCGCGTGGTCATCGTCGACCGCAATGAGACGATCGCCCCGGATATGGGCGCAGGCGCCAGGCCGATCATCGAGGAGGCACTGCGCAAACTCGGCATCGAGACAAGGCTCGGTGTCGGAGTGGCCTCCCTCGACAAGTCCGGCGTCACGTTGTCAAGCGGTGAACGGATTGAATGCGAAACGACGATCTGGGCCGCCGGCATGCGCGCCGCTCCGTTGACCGCACAGATCCCCGCCGAACGCGATCAGTTTGGCCGACTGCTCGTCGATCGTGATCTTCGCGTCCCCTCGGTGAGCGGCGTCTTTGCGACGGGCGATGCTGCACGGGCCGCGTGTGACGATGTCGGCAATTACGCGCTGATGTCATGTCAGCACGCGACCCGGATGGGCGCCTTCGCCGGCAACAACGCCGCCGCCGAGCTGCTCGGCGTTCCGACCAGACCCTATCACCAGAAGGCCTACGTCACCTGCCTCGACCTCGGCCAAACCGGCGCGCTGTTCACGCGTGGCTGGGAGCGCACGGTGGAGATGGTCGGCGACGTCGCCAAGAAGACCAAGCAGGAGATCAACACCGTCTGGATCTATCCGCCCAAGGCCGAGCGTGCCGCAGCGCTCGCCTCCGCCGACCCCGAGCGCGTCACCGCGCTCTAGCAACCAACCCCCAACTTCGAAAAGGAGACCGACATGAATCTGCACAACGCTTCCCTCGCCGCGAAACCCGAAGAGCTCGTACCGTCGCGGTACGCGGTGCGCATCGGCGATATCGACGTGCTGGTGGTCAGCGACGGCGTGCTGCCGCTCCCGACCGCCATGCTGGCGCACAACGCCGACCCGGCCCTACGGGCCAACTGGCTGAACGAGATGTTCCTGCCTCAGGATGCCTTTGACTGGGCACTCAATGCGGTGATGGTGCGAAGTGACGACAAGACGATCCTCATCGACGCGGGACTGGGGTCCGATCCTGACTTGCATCTGCCGCGCGCCGGACAGTTGATCAAGCGGCTGGAGGCCGCCGGAATTGACCTCTCGTCCGTGACCGATCTCGTGTTGACCCACATGCACATGGATCACGTCGGTGGCTTGCTGGTCGACGGCGTGAAGGAGCGGTTGCGCAAGGACCTGCGGATCCACGTCGCCGCCGCCGAGGTCAGGTTCTGGGAGTCGCCCGACTTTACCCGCACGAACATGCCGCAAGGCTTCCCGGATGCGCTTCGGGCGACCGCCAAGCAGTTCGTGAGGATGTACGGCAGCCAGATCCGGACGTTCGACGAGCAACACGAGGTTGCACCTGGTGTCGCCGTTCGTCGCACCGGCGGTCACACCCCCGGGCATAGCGTGGTCCGCGTGGCGTCCGGCGGCGAGGCGCTGACATTTGCTGGCGATGCCGTGTTTGCGGTCGGGTTCGACCAACCCGAGTGGCACAACGGCTTCGAGCACGACCCCGAGGAGGCGGCGCGCGTCCGCATCCGGCTGTTGCGGGAGCTCGCGGAGAGCGGCGAGCTGCTGGTGGCCACGCACATGCCGTTCCCCTC
>NZ_JAEMSD010000133.1:0-2199 GCF_016462955.1 Bradyrhizobium sp.
CGCTGCACCGGCGACTATCAGGCGCGCATCTCCGGTCCCCTGATGGACCGCATCGACCTGCGCATCGAGGTGCCGGCCGTGACCGCGGCCGACCTGATCCTGCCGCCGCCGGCGGAAGGATCGGCCGAGGTCGCCGCGCGCGTCGCGGCGGCCCGCGACATCCAGCTCGCCCGCTATGCGGATGCGGGCCTGCCGAATGTCCGCACCAATGCCGAGGCGCCCGCCTCCGTGCTGGAGGAGGTCGCAAAGCCGGATGCGCAAGGACAGAAGCTGCTGCGCGATGCCGCCGAGACCATGCGGCTGTCGGCGCGCGGCTATCACCGCGTGCTGCGGGTGGCGCGCACGCTGGCCGACCTCGACCATGCCGACAAGATCGGCCGGCTGCATCTGGCCGAGGCCCTGTCCTATCGCGCCCTCGCGGAGGATGTGCGCCAGATGGCGTGAACGCGCCCTCGCATCAACCCGGCGGTAACGAGTTTCCTTTACGCTCTGCAAACCATAAGGCCCAATGCGTTTCGGTCGTGAGTTCCCGAGGGCCGGCGAGTAAGCGTCATGTTGCGTTTCAAGTTCCTGGCTTCGGTCGTTCCCCTGCTGGCGGCTGCGGTGTTTGCCCGCGCAGAGGTCGGATCGGTCTCGCATCCCTGCATCGCGGTGGGCGACACGTCGGTCGAGCTCACCTCCCGGTTCTGGACCGCCGGCGTGCATGTCGCCTTCACCGACGATCCGACGCGGGCCACGGTGCGGGTCCAGATCACGGACAATGCCGACGCTGCGGACTTCACCGTGGTGGACGACGGCCCCGGTTCCGAGGCGGAGTCCTGCCAGGCCAATCCGTCGACGCGCCTGGTCTCGATTGCCGCCCAACCCGTCGACGGCGGCGAGGTGATCTATCTCTCCAGCGAAGGGCCGGCGGATTACCGCATCCATGTGCGCTCGAAGACGTTCTCGCCGCGCGAGGCGGCGGCGCTGATCGTCGGCGCCCGTGGCGGCCATGGCAGCTTCAAGGCGGCCTCGCTTTAAGCCGTTAACACCCCGTCAACCCTGTTTGGAGCCGAGGCCGGCGCCTCAAACTGTTCGCAAGGTCGAGACGACATCGTCGCACACGGCGGCGGGGTTTCAGGCAAGGGCGGTGACGATGGGTCGGACGTTCCGGATCAAGGTGCGCATGCGCCGCTTCAGGCGACAGCATCCGCGCATCGCCTTCGCGATCCGCTCCTTCATGATCTTCTCGGCGACGTTCGGCGGCGCCTATGGTTTCGTGTCCGGCAGCCGGTCCGACAATTCCGGCTACGATCCTCATACCTTTGCGATCGGCGCCAGCTTCCTGTTCGCGCTCGCCTGCCTCGGGCTCGCGACGCTAAGCATGCGGCTGCGCTTCATTAATAAGCGGCTCCGCAAGCTGGCCGCGCACAACGAGGCGTTGATCGACCGCAATTGGGAGCTGAAGGAGGCGGAGGAGCGCGCCCGCAGCCTGTTCGAGCAGCAGGGCGACCTCATCGTGCTGCGCGACACGAGCGGCCGCATCACCTTCGCCAACGAGGCCTATTGCGCACTCGCAGGACAGGCGCGCAGCGCGCTTGTCGGCACGCGTTTCGATTTCGACGTGCTGGAGCAGGGCGACAGCGCCCGCGAGAGCAGCGGTACCCGCATCCACGACCAGAAGATCGCAACCCCGCTCGGCGCGCGTTGGATCGCCTGGCGCGAAGGCTATGTCCGCCGGGATGCCGGACAGCCGGCCGAATTGCAGAGCGTCGGACGCGACGTCACCGACCGCACCGAGACCGAGCGCGCCTTGGCCGAGGCCCGCGACCAGGCCGATGCCGCCAACCGCGCCAAGTCGCGCTTCCTCGCCATGGCCTCGCACGAGATCCGCACCCCCTTGAACGGCATCATCGGCATGGGCGGCCTGTTGCTCGACACCCATCTGACGCCGGAGCAGACCACTTATGCCAGGGCGGTGAAAACCTCCGGCGAAGCCTTGATGGCGCTGATCGAGGAGTTGCTCGACTATTCCAAGATCGAGGCCGGCAAGCTCGACCTCGATCAGCGTCCCTTCGCGCTCTCGACCCTGGTCGAGGAGATCACGGAGCTGCTGGCGCCGCGCGCGCAGGCGAAGTCGCTCGAGATCGCCGCTTACATCGACGAGCGCCTGCCGCTGGACGTGGTGGGCGATGCCGCGCGGCGCCAGCAGCTCGGTGA
>NZ_JAEMSD010000133.1:2209-14790 GCF_016462955.1 Bradyrhizobium sp.
GCCTGGGATCTGGCCGAACGAGATCAGCTTCCTGATTCGCGATACCGGCATCGGCATCGCGTCCGACGCCCAGCAGCGCATCTTCCGCGAGTTCGAGCAGGCCGACGCGCGCATCGCCCGCACCTATGGCGGCACCGGGCTCGGCCTTGCCATCAGCGATCGGATCGTCAAGCGCATGGGCGGCCGGATCACGCTCCAGAGCGAGCCGGGTAAGGGCTCGACCTTCGAGGTCGCGGTGCCGCTTCCGCCCTCGCAAGCGAGCGCCGGACAGACGGCTTTTCCGGGCGTCGACCTCACCGGCAAGTCGATGCTTCTGGTCGCCGACGGCATCGAGGCCTCGCTCATCGCCCGGCGGCTGGAGCGCTGGGGCGGCCAGATTTGCGTGGTTGCCGACGCTGCCGTCGCCGAAGCACTGCTGCCGGAGCGCTCGTGGCACGCCGTGTTGATCGATCGTGCGGTCGGCCCCGCCATCGCCGATCGTCTCGGTGAGGCGGCCCGCGCGCATGCCTTGCAGCGCCTCGTGCTGCTGACGTCGAGCTCGCGCCACGAGAAGCTCTCGCCGGCGTTCACCGGCTTTCTGGTGAAGCCGCTGCGCGCCGCCTCGCTCGCCGCGCGCCTTGCGCTGACGCCGGAGGTTGCCTCGCCCGAACTCGCGCCGGAGCCGCCGGCCGAGTCCGCCGACCCGGCATCGGCGAAGGGCCTCTCGATCCTCGTCGCCGAGGACAACGAGATCAACGCCCTGCTGATGCGCTCGCTGCTGACGAAGCTCGGCCACCGCGTCGTCATCGCAGTCCATGGCGAGGCCGCGCTGGAATCCTGGCTCGCCGCTACATCCGCCGGCACGCCCTACGATCTCGTGCTGATGGACATCCAGATGCCGCAGCTCGACGGCATCGAGGCGACGAAACGCATTCGCGCGCATGAAGCAGCCTTGGGCGGTCACACACCCATCCTGGCGCTCACCGCCAACACGCTGATGGAGGATCGCTATGCCTGCTTCGAAGCGGGCATGAACGGATTTCTGATCAAGCCGCTCGACCGCGAGAAGCTCGAGGAGGCGCTAGCGGGGCTGGCCGCGTCCAAGCCGCTGGCGGTCCCGAATATGACGGGAACCTGATCTCGACCGACAATCCCTAATTGAAATCGAGCGCGCGGCGCGTCACCATCCTCGAGGGGGCATTTTGCAACAGAGGATTTTTCCGCATGAACCTGCTTTGCCGCTTCGCACTCATCGTTCTTCTCGCTGGCATCTCCCGACCGGCCGCCGCCGATGCACCCGAGTTGATCTCGTCCCTCAAGCAGGGCGGCTATGTCCTGATCTTCCGGCACACCGCGACCGACGACAGCCAGAAGGACGTCTACCCGTTCAAGTTCGACGACATGAGCGCCCAGCGTCAGCTCAGCGAAAAGGGCAGGGACATGGCGCGCCAGATCGGAGCAGCCATCAAGGACCTCGCGATTCCTGTCGGCGATATCTACACCAGCCGGCTGAATCGCGCGGTCGAGGCGGGCAAGCTGATCTCCGGCCGCGAGGTCAAGCCGGTCGATGCGTTGACCGACAGCAGCAACGCCAGCGCATCCGGAATGGCAAACCCAACCGGCGCCAATGCCAAGGCCGGGCAGGCCGTGCGCCAGCTCGTCGATACACCGCCGGCGACCGGCACCAACACGCTCCTGGTCACCCACAAGACCAACATCGCCGATGCCTTCGGCAAGGAAGCCGGCGACGTGCAGGAGGGCGAAGCCTTCGTCTACAAGGCCAGCGGATCCGGCCCGGCCACCTTCGCAGGCCGCATCAAGCTTGCGGATTGGAACGCAAAGGCAGGCAGGTGAGTCCAACCCGTGTCGCGAGCGTGAGGTAAGCCGCAAGTGGCGTTTTCGGGCGCCGGCTTGGCGTGGCGGGGTGAGGCGATTGGCCGCCACGGCTTTCCGCTCGGTCACGATGTTGTGCTACGGACCTACGCTGACAAGCGACTGAAAGGCTGGGGAACACGTGAGAACATCAGAGGACCGTTCATTCCTCATCGTGCTGGTCGTGATCTCGATTGCGTTCGGGTGGGTGCTCTGGCCGTTCTCCGGCGCAGTGTTGTGGGCCACGCTACTGGCCATCATCTTCGCCCCATTCTATCGACGCGTCCTGGACACTTTCCCGGGAAGGCAGAACCTCGCCGCCTTCGTCACCGTCCTCGTGGTGATCGTCATGGTCCTGATCCCCGTGGCGATCGTCATCGCTTCGCTCATCGACCAGGGAGGGGAGCTTTATCAACGCATTCAGAGCGGAGAGATCAGTTTTGCTCATCCCCTGCAGCAGCTGAAATCCGCGCTGCCCGCGTGGGCTGGCTCGCTCGCGGATCGCCTGGCCGGCATCGATTTGTCGTCGCTGAGGGAACGCCTGTCGAGCCTGGTGGTCCCGGCCGGCCAGCAGCTGGCCGGGCATGCGCTCAACATCGGCCAGGTGACGCTGGAATTCGCCGCAAGCTTGCTCGTAATGCTGTACCTGCTGTTCTTCCTGCTGCGTGATGGCGACGAGCTCACCGCGCGCATTCGCGACGCACTCCCCCTGCGGCCGAGCCACACCGCCGAGATTCTCGACGCGTTCACGCTCGCCGTTCGCGGGACGATTAAGGGCATCGTTCTCGTCGCCTTGATCCAGGGCGCGCTCGGCGGGCTCATCTTCTGGCTGCTCGGCTTGACCGCTCCGCTGCTGGCGGGCGCGCTCATGGCGCTGGTCTCGCTGCTGCCCGTGCTCGGCTCGGCCCTGGTCTGGGTTCCGGTCGCGCTCTATCTGCTCGTGTCAGGTGCAGTGACGAAGGGCCTCATTCTGCTCGCTTTCGGCACTTTCGTGATCGGCCTTGCGGACAATTTCCTCCGCCCGATTCTGGTCGGCCAGTCGATCCAGATGCCGAGCTATGTCGTGCTGCTTGCCACCTTGGGCGGCCTTGCGAGTTTCGGAGCGAACGGTTTCGTCATCGGCCCGCTCGTTGCCGCGATGTTTCTGACGGTGTGGCACATCTTCATCAGCTCGAAGGCGCGACAGGAGGCCCGCAAGTAGGCTTCATCGAGTAAGCTTCATTCCTTGACCGGCCGATCCAGGATCTCACGCACGCGAAGCGCCAGTTTCGCCTGTGAGACCGGCTTCTCGAGAATATCCACGCCTTCGTCCAGGCGGCCCTGGTGAACGACGGCGTTCCTGGAATATCCAGTCATGTAGAGAACCTTCAGCCCCGGCCGTATCTGCTGCGCCCGCCTGCCGAGCTCACGACCGTTGATCCCGGGCATCACGACATCGGTCAGGAGCAGATCCACTTTCGGTTCTTCCTGGAGGAGGATGGTCAAGGCGCCCTGGGCGCTCGGTGAAGCCAGGATGCGATAGTTCAGCTCGCGCAGGACCTCGCATACATAGGTCCGGAGATCGGAATCGTCCTCGACCACGAGGATGGTTTCGATCTTCTCGCCTTCGGGCAGCACGTCCTCAGGTTCGTTGACGGACGCCTGCGGCGTGCCGAGGTAGCGCGGGAAATACATCTTGATGCTCGTGCCGTGGCCGACCTCGCTGTAGATCTTCACATGGCCGCCGGATTGCTTGACGAAGCCATAGACCTGGCTGAGACCGAGCCCGGTCCCGTGGCCCGGCTCCTTGGTCGTGAAGAAGGGCTCGAAGGCGTGATCGAGCACCTCGCTCGACATTCCGCTTCCGGTGTCGGTCACACAAACCGCAACGTACTGGCCGGGCGACAGCTCGGGATTGACGCGGCTGTAATCATCGTCAGCCGAGACATTCACGGCCTCCACCGTGAGCTTGCCGCCATCGGGCATGGCGTCGCGCGCATTGATCGCGAGATTGATGATGGCGGATTCCAGATGGTTGGCATCCGCTTCGATCTGCCAGAGTCCCGCGCTGCCGACGGTCTCGACCTCGATGCGCTCGCCGAGCGTACGCTGCAGGAAGTCCTGCACATTGCTGAGGAAGTTGTTGACGTTGATCGGCTTGGGATCGAGCGCCTGCCGGCGCGAGAAGGCGAGAAGGCGGCTGGTGAGCGCCGCCGCGCGCTGGGCGCCTCGCTTGGCATGGCTCAGAGCGCGCTGGAGGTTGGCTGTTCCGGCGAGCTGACGGGCATTGCGCTCCGCGGTCTCGATATTGCCAAGCACGATCATGAGCAGGTTGTTGAAGTCGTGCGCGATGCCGCCACTGAGCTGGCCGACGGCCTCCAGCTTCTGGGACGCCACCAGCTGCTCCTGGACCTGCTTCAGCTCGTCCTGGGCGCGCTTGCGCTCGGTGAGATCGCGCGTGACCTTGGCAAATCCGATGATCTCGCCGGCCTCGCCGACGATTCGATCGATGATGACGGACGCCCAGAAGCGCGTTCCGTCCTTGCGCAAGCGCCAGCCTTCCGCCTCGAAGCGGCCGTGCTCGCGAGCCTCCGCCAGCGCCCGCTTGGGAACTCCGCTTGCGATGTCTTCCGACGTGTAAAATTGGCTGAAGTGCCGGCCGATGATGTCCTGCGGTGCATAGCCCTTGATGCGCTGGGCCCCGGGGTTCCAGGAGGCGACGTTGCCCTCGGGATCGAGCTGGAAGATGGCATAATCGATCACGGCCTCGATCAGCCGGCGGTACCGCTGCTCGCTCTCGAGCAGCTCCAGGTGCGCCTGCTGCCGCTCGGTGATGTCCCGCGTCACCTTGGCAAAGCCGATCAGGCGGCCCTGCTCGTCCTTGATGGCGTCGAGGACGACGAGCGCCCAGAACCGGCTGCCGTCCTTGCGCACGCGCCAGCCCTCGGAATTGAAGCGCCCGGTCTCGCCCGCCGTCGCCAGCGCCTTCGCAGGCAGGTCCGCTGCGCGATCCTCGGGCGTGTAGAACACCGAGAACGACCTGCCGATGATGTCTCGCGCGGCATAGCCCTTGAGACGCTCGGCCCCCGCATTCCAGCTCCGCACGGTGCCGTCGGTATCAAGCATGAAGATCGCGTAGTCCACGATCGCGTTGACCAGGAGCTCGAAACGGCGACCGTCATCGAGCTGGTCAAGCGGCGTTTGACTCATGTGGATCCTCGGGCTGCAGCGAGGCGACGGGTTTGCTCAACGGACGGGCAGGATACCGGTTCCAGTCAATGCTGCGATTGCACCTCGCCTGTGGCACACACTCCGCTGCACTGGACAGCCATTCGCGCCGGCGCGAGACCTTCTGGTGCTGGGACAGCTATGCGGCGTGAGCGCTGAAACGGGGGGCCGAAAGTCGGCCCGGCGGGCCTTCGGCCCCCCGGAAGATCGTCTCGGTCTGAGCGACGCGCTTGCAATGCGGGCAGGCGAAAAGATGTGCGATGACCGGGACCGGCTCGTCTGCAAGCAGCTCCGAGCGATACCACTTCATCTCAATGTGGCAGTCCGTGCATATTGGCGCTTCGAGCTGTTCGGCAGCGCTTCTGAGACGATCAACCATGGCCCCTCGCGGTGTTCGAAGGCCATAACCCAATACCCTCAGTTAGTCTGCATCAAAAGATACTCAGCTCGCTATTTGCCGCTACCCACGCCATCACAGCCGCCTGAGCGCCACGCTCTCCACCGTATGGTCGGCGCCCTTTTTCAGGATCAGCGTCGCCCGCGGGCGGGTCGGCAGGATGTTGTCCTCGAGATTGGCGAGGTTGGTGCGCTCCCAGATCGCGATCGCAGTGGCGGTGGCTTCCTCGTCCGAGAGCAAGGCGTAGCGGTTGAAATAGGATTTCGGATCGGTGAAAGCGGTGTCGCGCAGCGCCAGGAAGCGCTTGATGTACCATCGCCGCAGCGCCACCTCGTCGGCGTCGATATAGACCGAGAAATCGAAGAAGTCGGAGACGACCGGCACCGCCTTGCCGTCGCGCGGCAGCTTGCCGGTTTGCAGCACGTTGACGCCCTCGACGATCAGTATGTCGGGCTGGTCGATCTCGGCCCATTGGTTCGGCACGATGTCGTAGGTCAGATGCGAATAGACCGGCGCGCGCACGTGGCGGCGGCCGGCCTTGATGTCGGAGAGGAAGCTGAGCAACAGGGGCAGGTCGTAGCTCTCCGGAAAACCCTTCTTCTGCATGATGCCGTGCCGCTCGAGCACCGCGTTGGGATAGAGAAATCCGTCGGTGGTGATCAGCTCGACCTTCGGGCGCGGCGACCAGCGCGCCAGCAGCGCCTGGAGCACGCGGGCGGTGGTGGACTTGCCGACCGCGACGGAGCCGGCAACGCCGATGATGTAGGGCACCTTGCGGTCGCGGATGTTGAGAAACTGGCGCTCGGCGTAATACAGGCGCTGCATCGCATCGACATAGATCGACAAAAGGCGCGACAGCGGAAGATAGATGTCCTCGACTTCCTGGAGATCGAGGCGGTCGTGCAGCGAGCGCAGCCGGTCGAACTCGCCCGGCTCCAGCGTCATCGGCGTATCGTCGCGCAGCCGCGCCCACTGCTCGCGCGTATAGACGCGGTAGGGATTATACTGCTGCTCCGGTGCGCGGATATCCATGACGCGACCTCTCCATTCCGGCTAGTTGCCGCCCTTGCGCGACGCCTTTTCTTCCAGCCCCGACATCGAGGTTCGCTGGCCCAGCGCGGCCTCGACCTCTTCCAGCTTTATGTCGCGCGCCTTCAGCAGCACAAGGAAATGATAGAGCAGATCGGCACTTTCGGCGATCAGATGCGCGCGATCGTTTTCGACTGCAGCGATTACGGTTTCGACTGCTTCCTCGCCGAACTTCTTGGCGCAATGCTCGGCCCCCTTGTCGAGGAGCTTGCGGGTATAGGAGGCTTCGCCGCCGGCCGCCGCGCGGGCGTCGATGGTCTCGGCCAGATCATGGATCGTGAAACGCGGCATCGGACTTACTCGGAGATACGCTCGGCAACAGATTTGGCCATGATGGCCATCCCGTCGGTCAATCTAACATCGTTGCGAGCCAGAGTCGTTAAGCATCCAGGCGCATCGGCAGCCCGCGCCGGGCCATGTGCTCCTTGGCTTCACGGATGGTGAATTCCCCGAAATGGAAGATCGAGGCTGCCAGCACCGCGGTGGCGTGCCCATCGCGGATGCCGTCCACGAGATGGTCGAGATTGCCGACGCCGCCCGAGGCGATCACCGGGACGGGAATGCTGTCGGCGATCGCCCGGGTCAGCGGAATGTCGAACCCCTGCCTGGTGCCGTCGCGGTCCATCGAGGTCAGCAGGATTTCACCGGCGCCGAGCGAGACCACTTCCTGGGCATATTCGATGGCGTCGATGCCGGTCGAGTTGCGGCCGCCATGGGTGAAGATCTCCCAGCGGTCGCCGCCGGGGCGCTTGACGCGTTTGGCGTCGATCGCGACCACCACGCATTGTTCGCCAAATTTTTCGGCAGCTTCCTTGACGAATTCGCGGCGCGCCACGGCGGCGCTGTTGATCGAGACCTTGTCGGCGCCGGCGCGCAGCAGCGTCTTGATGTCGTTGACCTCCCGCACGCCGCCGCCGACGGTCACCGGCATGAAGCAGGCTTCCGCCGTGCGCCGGACCACGTCCAGCATGATGCCGCGGTTTTCATGGGTCGCGGTGATGTCGAGGAAGGTGAGTTCGTCGGCGCCGGCCGCGTCATAGGCGATCGCGGCTTCGACGGGGTCGCCGGCATCCCTGAGATCGACGAAGTTGACGCCCTTGACGACGCGGCCGTCCTTGACGTCGAGGCAGGGGATCACGCGCACCTTGAACATGCATCAGCTCCTAGGCGCGCGCATTGCGGATCAGCTTGAGCGCGGCGGCGGGATCGAGCCGGCCGTCATAGAGCGCGCGGCCTGCGATCGCGCCGGCGAGCTTTTTCGCGCGCGGCGTCAGCATCGCCTTGACGTCCTCGATCGAGGCGAGGCCGCCGGAGGCGATCACGGGAATGGAGATGCTATCCGCCAGCGCGATGGTCGCATCGAGGTTCAGGCCCTTGAGCAGGCCGTCGCGCGCGATGTCGGTGAAGATGATGGCGGCAACGCCGGCATCCTCGAACCGCTTTGCGATCTCCAGCACCGTGACTTGCGAGGTCTCGGCCCAGCCTTCGACAGCGACCTTGCCGTCGCGGGCGTCGAGCCCGACCGCGACGCGGCCGGGGAACGTCTTTGCGGCGGCCTTCACCAGCTCCGGATCGCGCACCGCCGCGGTGCCGATGATGACGCGGGTGATGCCCTTGTCGAGCCAGGCTTCGACGGTCGCGAGATCGCGAATGCCGCCGCCGAGCTGCACCGGGATTCTGATCGTCTTCAGCATGGCCTCGACGGCGTGCGCATTCACCGGCTTGCCGGCGAAGGCGCCGTCGAGATCGACGACGTGGAGATACTCGAAGCCCTGCTCGACGAAGCTCTGCGCCTGCGCGGCCGGATCGAGGTTGAACACGGTCGCGCGCGCCATGTCGCCTTGCTCGAGGCGCACGCACTGGCCGTTCTTGAGGTCGATCGCGGGAAAGAGAATCACGGTTTCCATCGTAAAAAGTTCGAGATCAGGGCCAGGCCAAAGCGCTGGCTCTTCTCGGGGTGGAATTGCGTGCCGATGGCGGTGTCCTTGCCGACGATCGCGGTGACGGGACCGCCGTAATCGGCGCGCGCGAGCACGTCCGCCTCGTTGGCGGCGTTGAGGTGGTAGGAGTGCACGAAATAAGCGTGCTGGCCTTTGGGGCCGAGCGGCAGCTTGTTCAGCACCGGATGCTCCTGCAGCAGGTCCAGCGTATTCCAGCCCATGTGCGGGATCTTCAGGCTCTCGTCGCGCGGCGTGATCTTCTCGACGTCGCCGCCGATCCAGTTCAGCCCTTCGGTGATGACATGCTCCTTGCCGCGGCTCGCCATCAGCTGCATGCCGACGCAGATGCCGAAGAAGGGGCGCGCCTTGACCCGCACCGCTTCGGTGATCGCCTCGACCATGCCGTTGACGGCGTCGAGCCCGCGCCGGCAGTCGGCGAATGCGCCGACGCCGGGCAACACCAGGCGGTCAGCCTCGTAAGCCCGATCGGGATCGCTGGTGACGAAGACCTTTTGCGGAGCTTCCAGGCTGCGCGCGGCGCGTTCGAAGGCTTTCGCGGCCGAATGCAGATTGCCGGAACCGTAATCGATGATGGCGACGCTCATCTTGACCCTCCCGGTTCTGGAAACAACCCGATGATGCCGCCGGCCGGAATGGGCGGCGGGTTCGAAAACTGCTGACCCGGCGTGGTGCGGGTCGGCGGCGGGCCGCCGCGGTCGACCGCCCATTGGTCGTTGACGATGCCGTGCTGCTTCTGGCTCCAGCGCTCGAAGAAGCGGCTTTCGGCGGTGTCCTGATCGTCGGCAATCACGACGTCGAGCTGGCGCCACTTGCCGCGCGACAGCGTCCAGCGCCGCAGGGTCGATCCCTCCAGGCCCAACAAGAACGCGACGATCAGGTCCGCGAAAAAGATCGAACCGCGACCGACGCCGAGCGCGGACAGGCCGACGTTGAACGCAACGAGGAAGACGACCCACGCAAGCAGCGCCAGCCACAGCCGGTTCCACAGCAGCCAGAATGGGCCGAAGATCATCGCCCAGAAATGAAAACCGTCACGCACGAACACGAACCTGTCGGTCGCGCGCAAATCGGCTCCGCCATGAGAGGGAGCATGAACTGTGTAGACAGGCATGGTGATGCCCCGTTCTGAAGAATTCAGTGATGCCGTCGGCCGCGTTTCGTCGACCGACGGAGATGTCAGCCGCCGAGCGAGCCCTTGGTGGACGGGATCTCGCCCGCCGCCTTCGGATCGATCGCGACCGCCGTCCGCAGCGCCCGCGCCAGGCCCTTGAAGCAGGACTCGGCGATATGGTGGCTGTTATCGCCATATAGGGTCTCGACGTGGAGAGTCACGCCGGCGTTGATGGCGAAGGCCTGGAACCACTCGCGCACCAGCTCGGTGTCGAACTCGCCGATCTTGTCGCGGGGAAAGTCGGCCTTGAACACCAGGAACGGGCGTCCCGAAATGTCGATGACCACGCGTGTCAGCGTCTCGTCCATGGGCATGTGCACGCCGGCATAGCGGGTGATGCCCGCCATGTTGCCGAGCGCCTGCCTGACCGCCTGGCCGAGCGCGATGCCTGTGTCTTCGGTGGTATGGTGATGATCAATGTGCAGGTCGCCCACCGCCTTGACCGTGAGGTCGATGCGGGCATGGCGGGCGAGGAGATCGAGCATATGGTCGAAAAAGCCGATGCCGGTCGCGATATTGGCCACGCCGGTGCCATCGAGGTTCACGGAGACCTCGATGTCGGTTTCCTTGGTCTTGCGCTTGATCGTCGCGGTGCGCATTGAAGTGCGGTTTCCATTCTAGCTTGGGAGCCGAAAACGCCAGTCTCTTAACAGCCAAATGACACCTTCGCTACTGCGGGAACGGCCGGCCGGACCTCCACTTCTGCCTATGGTGAGCGAAATTCGGCCCGGAACGGGCCGTTGTACCCAGGTTGTCCCCTAGGCCCTGACCCCCTAAATCAGGCCGGACCACGAGGATCATTCATGCAAGCGACCCAGAACAGCTCACCGGGCTGGCACGGCACGACGATCTTGACCGTCCGCAAGGGGGGCAAGGTGGTGGTTGGCGGCGACGGCCAGGTCTCCATCGGCCAGACCGTGATCAAGTCCAACGCCAAGAAGGTCCGCAAGCTCGGCAAGGGCGACGTCATCGGCGGCTTTGCCGGTGCCACCGCCGACGCCTTCACGCTGTTCGAGCGGCTGGAGTCCAAGCTCGAACAGTATCCGGGGCAGCTGACCCGGGCCGCGGTGGAGCTCGCCAAGGACTGGCGCACCGACCGTTACCTGCGGCGGCTGGAGGCCATGATGATCGTGGCCGACAAGGACGTCTCCCTGGTGCTGACCGGCACCGGCGACGTGCTCGAGCCCGAGGCCGGCGTCATGGCGATCGGCTCCGGCGGCAATTATGCGCTGGCGGCGGCGCGGGCCCTGCTCGACACCGACAAGGATGCGGAGGCCATCGTCCGCCGCTCCCTCGACATCGCCGCCGACATCTGCGTCTACACCAACCGGAATCTGACGATCGAGAGCCTGGCGGCGGGGTAGGACGGATCTGTGACTCAACAACGTGGCTCCGGACTGGCAGTCACCTCTCCCGCTCGCGGGAGAGGTCGCGCCGAATGCGCGGGTGAGGGCTTTCCCCTCTGGGGGATTGTCCCGTTGAGGAGGCATCCTCTCCCGCAAGCGGGCGAGGGAGCGCAGCGCCGCCGCGGTCGATAGATGGCCCAAAGCTACACCTTCCGCCCGATGACCCCGGCCGACATGCCGCTGATCCGGCTCTGGCTGGCGGCGCCGCATGTCGCCGAATGGTGGCACGATCCGGAGACGCTCGAATTCGTCGGCGGCGACCTCGATCATCCTGACCTCGCGCAGTTCATCGTCAGCCACAACGATCGGCCCTTGGCTTATCTGCAGTGCTACCAAATCGGCGATTGGCACCTCAGCTTCGGTCCGCAGCCCGTGGGCACCCGCGGTCTCGATCAGTTCATCGGCGAGGCCGACATGCTCGGATGCGGGCACGGCTCCGCTTTCATCCGTGCCTTCATCGACCAGCTCTTCGCGCGCGGTGTGCCGCGCATCGTGATAGACCCAAGTCCTGCCAATCCACGCGCGATTCGTGCCTATGAGAAAGCTGGATTCGTGCCGCAGCACGAGATCGTCACGCCGGATGGTCCCGCACTCCTGATGATCCGAGAGCCATGACGCTCGCCGCAACTCCCGCCGCCAAATCCACCACCGCATTTTCGCCGCTCGGCTGGGCCGGGATCGCGCTGCTGCTGCTGGCCCTCCAGGCCGCGATTCTGTTCGGGATGGGACGCGTGCCGATCTGCACCTGCGGCACCATCAAGCTCTGGCACGGCGTCGTGAACAGCTCGGAAAATTCCCAGCATATCGCGGACTGGTACACCTTCTCGCACATCCTGCACGGCTTCCTGTTCTACGGCCTGACCTGGCTGCTGTTTGCGCGTCTGCCGTTCCTGCGTCTCTCTCTTCCAAGTTTATCTTGGCCGGCGCGGCTGATCGTCGCCATGCTGATCGAGGGCGCCTGGGAGATCGTCGAGAATTCGCCCTTCATCATCGAGCGCTACCGCGCCGGCACGATCTCGCTGGACTATTACGGCGACAGCATCGTCAATTCGGTCTCTGACAATCTGGCCATGATCCTGGGGTTCCTGGCCGCACGCGCCCTGCCCGTCGGCGCGACGGTCCTGCTTGGGCTTGCCTTCGAGATCGTGCTGGCGCTTCACATTCGCGACAATCTGACGCTCAATGTCCTGATGCTGATCCATCCGATCGAAGCCGTGAAGCAATGGCAATCCGGCCCGCCGATCATCTGACCCAAAATGCGGCTTGTCCTTGGCCGCCTCCCGCCCTAGCTAAGCAGACATGACAGACTTCTCGCCCCGCGAAATCGTTTCTGAACTCGACCGTTTCATCGTTGGCCAGGCCGACGCCAAGCGCGCCGTCTCGATCGCGCTGCGCAACCGCTGGCGCCGGCAGCAGCTCGAAGGCTCACTTCGCGAGGAGGTGCTGCCGAAGAACATCCTGATGATCGGCCCGACCGGCGTCGGCAAGACCGAGATCGC
>NZ_JAEMSD010000574.1 GCF_016462955.1 Bradyrhizobium sp.
CATCCGGTCCCTGCTTCACGTCATAGGCAAGCGCGAGATCGGCGGCCGAACGCGCGAACGGGCCGAGATGATCGAGGCTAGCCACGAACGGGAACGAGCGCGCGCGCGACAGGCGGCCGTAGGTCGGCTTCAAGCCAAAGATGCCGCAGAACGAGGACGGCACCCGGATCGAGCCATTGGTGTCCGAGCCGAGCGCGATCGGCACCAGCGCGCCGCCAACGGCGCTGCCCGAGCCGCCTGAAGAGCCGCCGCTCATCCGCGTGGTGTCGTGCGGATTGCGCGAGGGCCCGTCGTGGATGTTCTCGCCGGTGAAGTCGTAGGCATACTCGCCCATGTTGAGCGCGCCGACGAGGACGGCGCCGGCGGCCTCCATGCGCTCGATCAGCGCCGCGTCGCGCTTGGCGGGGGCGAGGTCGCGGTTGATCTTCGAGCCTGCGCGCGTCGGAAGCCCTGCGACGTCGAACAGGTTCTTGACGGCGAACGGCACCCCGGCAAGCGGGCCGACGGTCTTGCCCGCGGCGATGTCGGCATCGACCACACGTGCTTTCGCGCGGGCGCGTTCGGCAGTGACATCGGTGAAGGAATTGAGGACACCGTCGTGCTGCTCGATGCGCGCGAGCGCAGCTTCGGTGGCATCGAGCGCGGACATCTTGCCGCCCGCAACCGCATTTGCGATGTCGGAGGCCGTCTCTGGCTTGGCGGACATGGCGTCAGGCCGTGAAGATCGGCGCGGGCTCGGTCTCGTCCGGCAGCGCGAATTCGTCGACCAGACGGCCAAGCCGCAGCGAGACCTCGAGGTTGGCGCGCACGGCAGGCCGCCAGGCCTCCTCGATCGGCAGCGCCAGCGCTTTCGATACGGCGTCGATATAGTCGTCCAGGGGTTCGGCCATCACGCTCTCAAGCTGATCTCAGTGCACCGGCAACGGCGGATGCGGGATCGCCGTCAGCAGTTCCTTGGTGTAGTCGTCCTTGGGATCGCTGAGGACCTGCTCGGACGAGCCCTCCTCGACGATCCGTCCCGTCCGCATCACAATGACACGATCGCACAGCAAGCGCACCACATTCAAATCATGCGAGACGAACAGATAACTCATACCTAGCCGCAGCTTCAGGTCCTGAAGCAAATTGAGGACAACCGCCTGGACCGAAACGTCCAGCGCCGCGGTCGGCTCGTCCAGGATGACGAGCTTGGGATGCAGCGCGATGGCGCGGGCGATGCCGACGCGGGCCTTCTGGCCGCCGGAGAGCTGATGCGGGAAGCGGTCGAGCAGATTGTGCGGCAGCCCGACCATGGTTGCCAGTTCCTCGCAGCGGGCGCGCAGGGCGTCGCGCCCCCTGATGTCCCCCAATTGCATGATCGGGTCGGCGATGGCGCGCGCGGCGGTGAAGCGCGGGTTGAGGCTGTCGGTGGGGTCCTGGAGCACCATCTGGATCCGGCTGCGTTGCGGCAGCCGGGCAAAGGACGCCGGCTGGATGGCGCCGATGTCTTCGCCGTCGAACTGGATCAGGCCGGAGGTCTGGTCGAGCAGGCGCATGACCATCATCGAGGTCGTCGATTTGCCGCAGCCGGATTCGCCGACCAGGCCGACGCTTTCGCCATGGCCGATCGCAAAGCTGATGCCGTCCACGGCGCGGAAGACATCCGGCTCCACCGGCGGCTTGCGGCCGAACAGCTTTCCGAGCGTGGCGGTCGCGCCCTGGCGAGGATATTCCTTGACGAGCTTTTCGATGAGGAGGAGGGGCTTTGGATTCTCGTCACCCCCGGGCATGACCCGGGGGTCCATCGATTGAGACGAATCTTGCGAAGCGTGATGGATGGCCGGGTCAGGCCCGGCCATGACGGCCGAGGCTTGCGAAGCGCCCTCCTCTTCCGGCAGCAGGTCGCGCAGGTTCACGCCCAGCCGCGGCGTCGCGCGCATCAGCTTCTTGGTGTAGGGGTGCTGCGGGTTCGCGAAGATGTCCGCCGCCTTGGCGGTCTCGACGACGCGGCCCTTCTCCATCACCACGACGCGGTCGCAATAGGCGGCCGCAAGGCCGAGGTCATGCGTGATCAGGATGGTCGACATCGCGCGGCGCTTGGTCAGTTCGACGATCAGGTCCATCACCGCCTTCTGCGTGGTGACGTCGAGGCCCGTGGTCGGCTCGTCCGCGATCAGGAGCTGCGGATTGCAGGCGAGCGCGAGCGCGATCACGACGCGCTGGCACATGCCGCCCGACAGTTCGAAGGGGTAGGCGTGGTAGCGCTCACGCGGGCGGGCGATCTTGACCTGTTCCAGCGCCTCGACCGCCTTCTCGCCGTGATCGGCGACCTGGGCCTGCTGCACATGGGTGCGCAAGACGTCCTCGATCTGGTCGCCCACTTTCCGGATCGGGTTCAGCGCCGCGCGCGGGTTCTGGAAGATCATCGAGACTTCGCGGCCGCGGAGGTCGCGCATCTGGTCTTCGGTGGCCGCCTTGACGTCGATGCCGGAGAACATCACCGAGCCCTCGGCGATCCGCCCGGCGCGATCAAGGATGCGCATCACCGCGTAGGAGGTCACCGATTTGCCGGAGCCCGACTCGCCGACGATGGCGAGCGTCTCGCCCTTGGCGACGGAGATGTTGACGTGCTGCACCGCCTTGACGATACCGCGGCGGGTGGTGAATTCGACCGTGAGATCCTGGACATCGAGCAGGGGCTGGGCGGTCATGCGGGCCTCCCGTCACTCAAACGTTCGAAAACAACCCCATGCACAGTAGAATGGCGACTGGAATCATTGGAGAATTCTAGACGGAGGTCCATCATCACGTCCTCCGCTGGGGATCGACGATGTCGCGCAGGCCGTCGCCGAGGAGATTGAAGCAGAACACGGCGATCATCAGCGCAAGGCCGGGAAACAGCGCAATCCACCATTCGCCTGAGACCATGAAGCCGGCGCCTTCAGCGACCATGATGCCCCATTCGGCGGTGGGCGGACGCACGCCGAGGCCGATGAAGGACAGGCCGGCGGCGTTGAGGATGGCGTAGCCCATGGTCAGCGACATCTGCACGATCATGATCGGCATGATGTTGGGCAGGATGTGCACCAGCAGGATGCGGAATTCGCCATTGCCCGAAAGGCGCGCGGCCTGCACGAAGCCGGCATTGCGGCGGACATTGGCCTCGGCGCGCGCAACGCGGGCATAGAGCGGGAAATTCACGATCGCGGTGGCCAAGATGATGTTCTGCACGGTGTTGCCGAGCGCGGCGACGATGCCCATCGCCAGCACGAACAGCGGGAACGCCATGATGGTGTCGGCGATGCGGCCGACGATGCGATCGGTCCAGCCGCCGAAGTAACCGGCGGCGATGCCGGCGAGCCCGCCCATCAGGAACACCAGCGCGACCGAAGCGATCGCGATGAAAAAGTCGAGGCGCGTGGCGACGATGACGCGGCTGAAGATGTCGCGCCCGAGCTGGTCGGTGCCGAACCAATGCGCGGCGGAAGGAGGTTTTAGCGCTGCGGCGGTGTCGGAGGCGAGCGGGTCGTAGGGCACCACGTAAGGGCCGAAGATGGCCGCGACGAGGATCACGATCAGGAGCGCGAAGGCGAAGCCCGTGACCTTGTTCTCGCCGAGCACGTATCTGGTCTGCTCGAGGATCGCGACGAGGCCGGAGGTGCGGGCGGGACCGGCAGGTTCGACAGCAGGCGCGACGGAGCTCATGGTTTCACCCCTGGTGCTTCATGACGAGCTGGAAGTTGGCTTCACCTCTCCCGCTTGCGGGAGAGGTCGGCGCTCCGGGCGATGCGAAGCATCCCGTGCGCCGGGTGAGGGTTCTCTCCTCTTGGGGGTTCTCGCCCGCGGAGACACCCTCGCCCCCGCCCTCCCCCGCAAGCGGGGGAGGGAGCGCACCGGTCGCGTGGCTCGCATCGAATGCGATCATGGCTAGCCTTCCAACCGCACGCGCGGATCGATCACGCCATAGAGAAT
>NZ_JAEMSD010000134.1 GCF_016462955.1 Bradyrhizobium sp.
CTCCAAGCTCGTGATCCGGAACATCGGCCTGATCCTGTCCGGCGCCCTGGAAAAGCCGATCCTGGACGGCGACACCATCGTCGCCGAGAACGGCAAGATCACCGCGATCGGCCGCTTCAAGGACCTCGACATCGAAGGCGCCACCACCATCGTCGACGCCAACGGCACCACGGTGGCGCCCGGGCTGATCGACAGCCATGTCCACCCTGTGGCGGGCGACTGGACGCCGCGGCAGAACCAGATCAACTGGATCGACAGCTATCTCCATGGCGGTGTCACCACCATGATCTCCGCCGGCGAGGTGCACATGCCCGGCCGTCCCCGCGACGTCGTAGGCCTCAAGGCCATGGCGGTGTTCGCCCAGCGCGCGTTCTGGACCTTGCGTCCGGGCGGCGTGAAAGTTCACGCCGGCGCGCCGGTGATCGAATGCGAGATGGTCGAGGAGGATTTCAAGGAGATGGCCGCCAACGGCGTCAAGCTGCTCGGTGAAGTCGGCCTCGGCGGCGTCAAGGACGGCCCGACCGCGCGGAAGATGGTCGGCTGGGCGCGCAAATACGGCATCCAGAGCACCATCCACACCGGCGGCCCTTCGATCCCCGGCTCCGGCCTGATCGACAAGGACGTGGTGCTGGAGGCCGACACCGACGTGGTCGGTCACATCAATGGCGGCCACACCGCCCTGCCCGACGACCAGATCCGCTGCATCTGCGAGGGCTGCAAGCGCGGCCTCGAGCTGGTGCACAACGGCAACGAGCGTTCCGCGCTGTTCACGCTGCGCACCGCGCGCGAGATGGGCGACCTGCACCGCGTCATCCTCGGCACCGACGCGCCCGCCGGCTCCGGCGTGCAGCCGCTCGGCATCCTGCGCATGGTCTCGATGCTGTCCTCGCTCGGCGACCTGCCGGCCGAGCTCGCTTTCTGCCTCGCCACCGGCAACACCGCGCGGATGCGGCAGCTCGATTGCGGCCTGATCGAGGTCGGTCGATCCGCCGACTTCGTCCTCATGGACAAGGCCCAGCACTCGCCGGGCAAGAACATCCTGGAGAGCGTCCAGCTCGGCGACCTCCCCGGCATCGGCATGACCATCATCGACGGCATCGTGCGCACCCAGCGCAGCCGCAACACCCCGCCGGCCGGCAAGGTGCCGGAGGTGGTGGCGAAGTGAGGCGGCCGGAGCGCAGCGGCTCCGCGCTCAGCATCTTCCCGCGAAGGCGTTGAACAAGACTGCGGCTTGCTGCGTCTAACGCAGGCAGCCCTCGGCGGCGGCAGTGCATTGCTGGACCATCGAGGCGGAAATGAAAAACTCGTCACGGATAGCCGTCGGCGTTGCCGGCGCGGTGGCAGGCTATATCGCTACTTTTGTGCTGCTCTCGCTGGTCGATTTCGGCAACCGGGCAGATCCGATCACATCGGGCCTGCTGGGCCTGTTCGTATACGCCCCGGTCGGCGCGATCTCCGGCGCGGTGCTCGCCAGCTGGCTGGTGATGCGTCCAGGCAGGGACGCAGGCAACGGAAGCGTCGCGCGCAACAGCCTGAAGTCCCTTGCTATCGTCGCCCTCTTCTGTGTCGCAGCTGTCGTCACTTACCTTGTTTACGCCTACGCGACCGCGACGCCGTGGCTCAATCCGAACGCGGCAAATCCTCTTCTCGTATTCGAGGTCCGTTTTCCGGCGGGGCTGACGGTGCCGGCATCAGAGCAGGGAATCACCATCGAATTGCAAACCGACCTCAACACCATGCCGGGCGAAGTGAACCCGGCCGCCTTCTATCGCGATGGCGACCAGGCCGTCATCGTCGGCGAGGTCGAGCTCGCGTTTCGAACCTCGCGTCGGCAACTCGCCGTCAACATCGAGGGCCAGCCGAGCCGAATCTTTCCGATTAATTTGACGGCCCGCGCCCCGCACACGCCGGAGTTCGGGACCTGGCGAAGGCTCGCAGACGGCAGCGAAATTCGCTACCGCGCCAAATGGCCGGGCAAAACCTGATTTCCCGTCGTTTCGCTACCGCAGCTTGTTCAACAGCGCCATCAGCGTCTCGCGCTCCTTCGCGTCGAGCGGCGCCAGCGTCTCGCGGGTGATCGCAAGCGCGTTCGGGGCCAGCTTCTCGGCGAGCTGCTGACCGGCGCGGGTCAGGCTCACCAGAAGCCGCCGTCCGTCCTCTGGATCCTGGCTCGTCTCGGTCAGGCCGCGCGCGGTGAGACGGTCGATTACGCCCTTGATGGTGGCGACGTCCATCGCCGTCAGGCGTCCGAGCTGGTTCTGCGAGCATGGGCCGGTCTCGGCCAGTTTCGACAACGCCGCCCATTGTGTCGGCGTCAGGTTGGTGCCGATATCGCGGGAGAAGATCGAGCTGTGGCGCTGCCAGACCTGGCGCAGGATGAAGCCGACCTGCTCGTCGAGCACGTAAGGGGGTTTCTGTAACGATTTGGCCGGTTTGGCGCTCTTCTTGGCCGCAACGCTTCTCGCCATCCGTTCGCAGCCCTTCCCTTACAACGACAGATGCGCGTCGCGGATATCCGGACGCGCGTCGAGCTCGGCCATGGTGCCGCCGAAGCAGATCCGGCCGCGCTCGATGATGTACGCACGGTCCGAAATCAGCCGCGCGAAATGCAGGTTCTGCTCGGAAACGACGATGCTGACGCCTTCCTTCTTCATGGTCAGGATGGCGTCGACCATCTGCTCCACGATCTTCGGCGACAGGCCCTCCGATGGCTCGTCCAGCAGCACCAGAGAGGGATTGCCCATCAGCGTGCGCGCGATGGTCAGCATCTGCTGCTCGCCGCCGCTCATGCGGCCGCCCGGCCGGTTCTTCATCTCGCCAAGATTCGGAAACAGCGCGAACAGCTTTTCGCGCGTCCAGTGCGGCGCGTTCGGCCGCTTGGGCTGGCGGCCGACCTCGAGATTCTCCTCCACGGTCAGATCCGTGAAGATGCGCCGCTCCTCCGGCACATAGCCGAGGCCATCGCGCACGATCTCATGCGTCGGCTTGGCCGAGACATCCTTGCCTTCGAACGTGATGCGGCCGGTGCGCTGCGCGACGAGGCCGACGATCGAGCGGAACGTGGTCGACTTGCCCGCGCCGTTGCGCCCCAGCAACGCCACGACCTCGCCCTCACCGACCTCGAAGCCGATGTCGAACAGGATATGCGCTGGGCCATAGTGGCTGTTGAGGTCCTGCACCGTGAGCTTCATGTGGAGGCTCCCTCGCGGTGGCGGGCATCGTAGACGAGGCCCTCGCCGAGATACACCGCCTGCACCTGCGCATTGCCGCGCACTTCCGCCGGCGAGCCCTCCGCGATCAACGTCCCGCGGTTGAGCACGAGGATGCGGTCGGCATGCTCGAACACCACGTCCATGTCGTGCTCGGTGAAGAGCACGCCGATCGATTTCTCCCGCGCGATGCTCGCGGTCAGCCGCATCAGGTCGACGCGCTCGCGCGGGGCCATGCCGGCGGTCGGCTCGTCCATCAGGAGCAGCTTCGGCTGGTTGGCAAGCGCGACCGCAAGCTCGAGCCGCTTGAGGTCGCCATAGGCGAGCTCGCCGCAGGGACGGTCGGCATAGCCGCCCATGCCGACCAGTTCGAGCAAGCGGCCGGCCTCGCCGCGGTCGAACTTCGGCGCCGAGCCGAACGGATTGAACAGCTGCTTGCCGTGCGAGATCAGCGCGACCTGCACGTTCTCGCGGACAGTCATGGTGGCGAAGGTCGCAGTGATCTGGAACGTGCGGCCGACGCCGAGCCGCCAGACCTCGCGCGGCTTCCGCCCCGTAATCTCTTCGCCGAGCAGGCGGACATGGCCGCTATCAGGCTTGTTCTGCCCGTTGAGCATGTCGAAGCAGGTGCTCTTTCCCGCACCGTTCGGGCCGATCAGCGCCAGGATCTCGCCCGCGCGCAGGGAGAACGAGACGCCGCGCACGGCATGGATGCCGCCATAGGATTTGGTCAGGCCTTCGACCGCGAGAAGTGGGGGCATGGCGCTCATTCGGCAGACTCGATCGGCTTGGCAAGCAAGGGAGATCCCGGCGGCGAGGACTTCCGGCGGCGCTGCGCCAGCATCTCGAGCATGCCGACGATGCCCTTGGGGAAGACCACGACGATCAGCATGATGAAGCCTCCGAGCACGAGCTTCGAGAGGTCGGTCTGGCTGACCAGCCAGATGTTCAGGGCCTTGTAGACGATGGCGCCGATCACCGCGCCCGACACCGTCTCGACGCCGCCGAGCAGCACCATGACCAGCGCGTCGACCGAGAGCGAGATGCCGAGATTGTCGGGGAACACGCTGCCCTTGAGATAGGCGAACAGCGCGCCGCCGATGCCTGCGGTCGTGCCGGCGATCACGAAGGCGGTCCACTGTATCCGCTTTGCATTGATGCCGACGGCTTCACTGCGCAGCAGCGAATCGCGGGTGGCCCGCAGCGCGTAGCCGAACGGGGAGAACACCATCATGCGTAGCGCGATCGTCACCAGCGCGGCGACACCGAGAGAGAGCCAGTAGAAATGCGACGGACTGGCCGCCCATTTTTCCGGCCAGATCCCCAATATGCCGTTGTCGCCGCCTGTTACGCTCACCCACTGGAAAGCGATCGACCAGACGATCTGCGCGAAGGCGAGCGTCAGCATCGCGAAATAGACGCCGGAGAGCTGCACCGCGAAGAAGCCGAACACGGCGGCCCCCATGCAGCCGAGCAGCGGACCCAGCAGCAGGCACACGATCATCGGCAGCCCCGCCATCTTGGCCAGGAATGCGACGCCGTAGGCGCCGAGGCCGAAATAGGCGGCGTGGCCGAACGAGGCGAGCCCGCCGACCGACATCAGGAAGTGCAGGCTGACCGCGAAGATGACGAAGATCGCGATCTCCGAGCCGACGGTCAGCAGGTAATTGCCGGCGAACAGCGGCAGCGAGGCTGCGACGGCGAGCGCCGCAAGCGCCATCAGCCGCTCGTTTGACGTCAACGGCCGCCAGGGATTGACCGTCAGGCCCGGCGTCTTGCGCGCGGCCGCCTCCGGCTTGCCGAACAGGCCCCAGGGACGAACGATCAGCACCACCGCCATGACGAGGAAAACCAGGATGATGGAGATCTTCGGAAAGATCAGGATGCCGAAGGCATTGAGTTCGGAAACCAGCACGGCGGCGACGAAGGCACCGGTGATGCTGCCGAGGCCTCCGATCACGACCACGACGAAGACCTCGACGATGATGCGCAGGTCCATGGCGTGGTGCACGGCATCGCGCGGGATCTGAAGCGCACCGCCGAGCGCGGCCAGGAAGACACCGACCGCAAAAACCGATGTGAACAGCCACTTTTGGTTGACGCCGAGCGCTGCGACCATGTCGCGGTCCTGCGTCGCGGCGCGCACGAGCACGCCCCAGCGCGTGCGCTGGAACAGCAGCCAGAGAATGCCGAGCACGACGGGACCGAGCACGATCAGGAACAGGTCGTAGCTCGGAATGTTCTGCCCGAAGAAATCGATGGCGCCCCTGAAGCCCGGCGCGCGGCGGCCGACGAGGTCGTCGGGGCCCCAGATCAGCACGACGAGATCCTCGACCATCAAGGTCAGGCCGAAGGTCGCGAGCAGCTGGAACAATTCCGGCGCATGATAGATGCGGCGCAGCAGCACCATCTCGACGATGACGCCGATGACGGCCACCGCGAGCGCCGCCAGCACGATGCTGCCCCAGAACCCAAACGCACCCGAAAGCCGCTCGGTGAGCGTAAAGGCGATGTAGGCGCCGATCATGTAGAAGGCGCCGTGCGCGAAATTGACGATCCGGGTCACGCCGAAGATGATCGACAGGCCCGAGGCCACCAGGAACAGCGACGCTGCGCTGGCGAGACCGGTCAGAAACTGTACGACGTAAAAGGCCATCGGCGTTCCGGGTTGGTTGGATCTCAGTGCTGGGCTTCATCCTTCGAGACGGCGCTCTGCGCCTCCTCAGGATGAGGTCCGGGACCCTCATGGTGAGGAGCGCGGCGACGCCGCGCGTCTCGAACCATGGAGGCCCCGGTTTCTCGTTACATCAATCCTTCGGGCGCAGCTTCGCGACTTCGGCGTCGCTGGGCAGGTAGTCCGCGCCCTTCTTGTAGGACGAATCCACCATCACGCCCTTGCCGTCCTTCAGCGCGGTCTTGCCGACATAGGCACCGAGCGTCGACTGATGATCGATCTTGCGGAAGGTGATCTCGCCGAACGGCGACGGCATCGAGATCCCCTCGGCCGCTGCGATCAGCTTCTCCGGATCGGTCGAGCCGGCTTTGGCGAGGATCGCCGCCGCCGCCTTGATGGTCTGGTAGCCCACGATCGAGCCGAGGCGCGGATAGTCGTTGTACTTGGCCTGGTAAGCCTTCAGGAACGCGTCGTGCTCGGGCGTCTTGATCGAGTACCAAGGATAGCCGGTGACGATCCAGCCCTCGGGCGTCTCGTCCTTGAGCGGGTCGAGATATTCCGGCTCGCCGGTCAGGAACGAGACCACCTCGCGTCCCTTGAACAGGCCGCGGGTATTGCCCTCGCGCACGAGCTTGACGAGATCGGCGCCGAAGGTGACGTTGAGGATCGCTTCCGGATTGGCGGCGGCAACCGCCTGCACCACCGGGCCGGCGTCGATCTTGCCCTGCGGCGGCCATTGCTCGTCGACCCACTGGATGTCCGGGCGCTTCTCCGACATCAGCTTCTTGAACACCGCGACCGCCGACTGGCCGTATTCGTAGTTCGGCGCGATCGTCGCCCAGCGCTTGGCAGGCAGCTTGGCGGCGGCCTCCACCAGCATCGCCGCCTGCATGTAGTTGGAGGGGCGCAGGCGGAAGGTGTACTTGTTGCCCTTGGACCAGGTGATGGCGTCCGTCAGCGGCTCGGCCGCGAGGAAGAACACCTTCTTCTGGTTGGCGAAGTCAGAGACCGCAAGACCGATGTTGGAGAGGAACGTGCCCGCGAGCATCGCGACGCCCTCGCTCGACACCAGCTCGTTGGCCGCAGTCTGCGCATCCGCCGGCTTGCCGCCGTCGTCCTTGGAGATGACGACGAGCTTCTTGCCGTTGATGCCGCCGGCCGCGTTGACCTCCTCGACCGCGAGCTGCCAGCCCTTGCGATAGGGTTCGGTGAAGGCCGGCAGCAGCGAGTAGCTGTTGATCTCGCCGATCTTGATGTCCTGCGCCACGGCCGAATGGGCCATGCCGCCCGCCATAAGCGCGAAGGCCGCGCCCACAAAATAGTTTCTCGCTCGCATCCCAACCTCCAGTTTTGAACTCTCTACGTCTTCAGCGTAATCGTGTCGGGGAAGCTATGCCCGCCTCCCCGGTTCAAACCCTATCTCAGACCGTCTTCGCCCTTGATCTCCGCGACCGTCAGCCCGCCGACGCGCGGCAGCGGACGGCCGCTGTCGGTGACGGCGACCGCGACCATGATCTCGTTGGCGCGCGGCGCGTCGTTGATCTGTACCTCCATCCCGTCGAAATGGCTGCGGACGAAGGCTGCGTCCTTGTGCCCCAGCGGAATGTCGAGCGTCGTGCCGGGACCGCTGCGCTTCTTCGAGGACGGGATCAACGCCGCACCCTTGGTCAGAACCTTGCGCACCGGCGCCCCCATCTTGGGGTGGAGGATGGCGGCGGCATGCTCCAGCTCGCCATTCTCGCCGACGGCGGCGGCCTTGCCGTAGCTCTGCGCCTTGGCGCCGTCGATGCCGAGCGCCGCCACCGCGCGCTTCGACAAGAGCTCGCCAAGCTCCTCGCCGATCGCGATCAGTGGCGAAAGATCCTCGACGTATTTTCCGGCAAAGGGATTCTCGATGACGGCGATGGCAGCCGCACGCCGCGTCGGCGGAGACACCTGCCGGCCCATTTCCATCTGCGTCTCTTCGACGACCGTGACGATCTTGCGGATGATCGCGCTCATGTTTCGCTTCCCTGCTCAGGCATCGACCGCGTTCTCGATTATCAGCGGACGCGGTCGTTGCTCTTCTATATCCTTGGCCCCGATGACAAGCATATCACCACAAAGCTGCAACACGGCACCCTCGATCAGTCCGCGATCGAATAAGTGCCGTGCACATTCCGCGCCAGATCCGAGGGCGGCAGCGACCTCATCGTGAGACAGCTCGCCGACATGCCGGGTGACAAGATGTGCGCCGAGATCGCTGTCGGGCTGAAGCTCGTTCGCGGGCTTGCGGATGACGGAGGGATGCCCGGGTAGATCGACGGCATTGGCGATCACGGTCGCCGCGGCGTCGGCTTGTGAAGCCGTGGCGGCCAACACCGTCACCGCGTCGGCGATCCCGAGCGAAAAGCTGCGGCCGTGACGACCGCTGGTGGCAATGCCGCGCACCGGATCATCCGCATCGATCCGCATCGTCCGCATCATGCCGTCGCGGTCGGGCCGGTCCATCAGCCCGACCGCGAAATGCTCGCCGCGGCCGAGATGAAGCGCGATGTCGCCACCATTGTTTACGTAGGCGCGATCGAACGTCGCAGCGCGCAGCATTGCGTCCAGAATCTCCTCCGCCACACTGCCGGCCACCGCCGCCATGGGCGTGATGAAGCAATCGGCGGAAAAAGGCGCCACCGCGGCGTGCATGCGCCGCGCGACGATACCCTTCAGCGACGTCTGCTCCGCAGCAGCCGTCCGCAGTTCCGGCAGCTCCGCGCAAAGCTCGTCGAGCAAGCCGGTGAACCGGTGCGCCGCAGCCTCATAGGCCGCATGCACCTCGTCCGACGCTCCCCTCGCCTCCACGATCAGATCAATCGGACCATCCTGCAAATGCAGCCGCCGGCCATCAGACAGCAATGCAATTTGCGGGAGCCTGGTCATGCCCGCGGCCCCGGAATCGGGTTCGCCCAGGGCAGCTGGCGGACGTCGTCGCCGTTCTGGACCTCGGAGAGCGGCTTCACATAATCCATGTGGCCGCCGAGCGCGGCATAGTCTGACAGTTTCATGGTGAACTCGATCGGCGCCACCAGCGCCGGGGTCGGCACATAGCCGAACGCGCCTGACGGCATCTGCGTCACATCGACCATGTAGGTGATGCCGCCGCCGGGCCAGACATAGACCGGCGCGCCGCCGCTAGTGACGCGCGTCAGCGCGTCCTTGACCGAGCGTGTCAGCCGGACCGGGTTGTCGGTCACGCCGGCGCGCAAGGAGCCGCCCGCGCCCGCCATAAACAGCACCGTGCACAGTGCCGGCTCGCAATTTTCCTGGATGCGCTCGACCGAGAACTTCAGGTCATCAGGCATCTCGGTCTCGACCGGCTTCAGGGCCTCGTCCAGCACGTAGTAGGACGAGTGCTCGCCGGTGGTGGAGACCATCAGCATGGAAAGTCCAGGCTTGGCTTCCTTGGGATCGAACGGACCGAGGATCGCCAGCGGATCGGAGATGTTGGTGCCGCCCCAGCCCGTGCCGGGATCGGCGACCTGGAAATAGCGGCCCGGCGTCGAGCGACGGCCCTTCATCTTGATGCCGGTGTCGGCGATGTCGAGCAGCTTGCCCGCCTGATGCTCCGAGAGCAAGCCGGTGATGTGGTCATCGACCACGACGACCTCGTCGACCTTGCCGTGCCATTGCTTGGCGAACATGCCGATCGTCGCCGAGCCGCAGCCGACGCGCATGCGCTCTTCTTTCATGCCGTTGACGATCGGCGGCTGCCCAGCCTGCACCACGACGGTGGCGCCGCCGTCGATGGTGAGCTCCACCGCCTTGCAATTGGCGAGGTCCATCAACGTGTCGCAGGTGACGCGGCCCTCCTTCTTGGAGCCGCCGGTGAGATGATGCACGCCGCCGAGCGACAGCATCTGCGAGCCGTATTCGCTGGTGGTGACGTGGCCGACCGCCTCGCCCTGCGCTCGGACCGTCGCAGTCTCAGGACCGAGATAGCGGTCGGTATCGATCTTCACCTTGATGCCGCAGTAGGAGAAGATGCCTTCGGTGACCACGGTCACCATGTCGACGCCGTCGACCTCAGCGGAGACGATGAACGGCGCCGGCTTGTAGTCGGGATAGGTCGTGCCCGCGCCGATCGCGGTGACGAATGTCGAAGGCTCATGGACAATCTTGCCGTCCCAATCCTCGGTGCGGCTGAACGGGACGAGCTTGCCGCCATGGGAGACGGTGCGCTCCAGGATCACGTGGGGATCGACGCGGACGAGCTTGCCGTCGTGGTTGGCATAGCGGTCGCAGGCGCCCGCCGCGCCCGGCTTGATGTAGCACATCACCGGACACGCATCGCAGCGGATCTTGTCGATGACGGTGCTGGTCGTTTCTGTCACCATGTCGGAGCCGGCCGATGCTGCGGTTATCATTCGTACACGAACGATGTTGCGCGTGGTCCCCGGGCGCTGTCAAGCGGCGGTGCAGCGCAAAAGATAGCGTTGCTGCATAAAACCTCATTTGCCTACCCGCTCTGTCCACAAAGAAGGCAATCGCGCTGCACTGCGGGATGCGCGGCTTGCACGTTTGTGTACAAACGGTATCGTCGCGGGCGAGATCAACGCGGCGTGGGAACGAGGATGACGCAGACACCGATCCGCCTCACCGTGAATGGCACGATACACGACGTCACGGCGGCGCCGGACACGCCGCTGCTCTATGTGCTTCGCAATGAGCTCGCGCTGAACGGCCCGAAATACGGTTGCGGTCTGGGTGAATGCGGCACCTGTACTGTCCTGATCGACGGCGCGGCGGCGCGCTCCTGTGTCATTCCCGCGAGTGGCTGCGCCGGCCGCGACATCGTGACGCTCGAAGGTCTCGGCACCCGCGACAAGCCCGACGTCGTGCAGCAGGCCTTCATCGACGAGCAGGCCGCGCAATGCGGCTACTGTCTCAACGGCATGATCATGACCACCAAGGCGCTGCTCGCGATCAATCCGCGGCCGAGCGAGCAACAGGCACTAGCGGCGCTACGCTACAATCTCTGCCGCTGCGGCACGCATGTCGAGATCCTGCGCGCGGTGATGCGCGCATCGGGCCAGCTCACCGAGGCCGCAGATTGATGGCCTCCCCAGTTTCGAATGGAGCTGAACGGCCGTCGGGTTCGCTCGTCGTCGCCCGCACGGTGGACGAGGTCACATCCGAGACCTTCGTCCGCATCACAGCGGACGGGGCGGTCACCGCCTATAACGGCCATGTCGATCTCGGCACCGGCATCCGCACGGCGCTCGGCCAGATCGTCGCCGAAGAGCTCGACGTCTCCTTTGCCCGCGTCGTGGTCGTGCTCGGCGACACGGCCGTGGTGCCGAACCAGGGCGCGACGATCGCGAGTGAAACCATCCAGATCACCGCGGTGCCGCTGCGAAAGGCCGCCGCACAGGCGCGGCACTTTCTGATCGCGCGCGCGGCCGAGCGGCTGGAACTGCCAGAGACCGATCTCAGGATCGAGGACGGCCTCGTGCGCGGGCACGACAATCGCAGCGTCAGCTACGGCGAGTTGATCGGCGGCGAGACGATCCGTCTCGAGCTTGCCAATGAAGTCACTGTGAAGCCCGTCGGCGATTACGCCATCGTCGGCCAGTCGGTGCCCCGCATCGACCTGCCGGCCAAGGCCACGGGAGAGCTGACCTTCGTCCATGACATCCGCGTGCCGGGCATGCTGCACGGCCGCGTGGTGCGCCCGCCCTATTCCGGCGTCGATGCCGGTCCGTTCGTCGGCACCAGCCTGATAGGGATCGACGAATCCTCGGTCCGCGACATCCCCGGCCTGATCGCGGTGGTGCGCATCGGTGATTTTGTCGGCGTGGTCGCCGAGCGCGAGGAGCAGGCGATCCGCGCGGCTGAAAAGCTCGAGCTGAGCTGGAAGCCGATGCCTAATCTTACCGACCTCGCCGACGTCGAGACTGCGCTGCGTGCCAATCCATCGACGCCGCGCACCCTGATCGACAAGGGCAACGTCGATGCGGCCATCGCCGGCGCGGCCAAGCCGATGCAGCGCACTTACGTCTGGCCATATCAGATGCACGCCTCGATCGGCCCATCCTGCGCCGTTGCCGACGTCCAGGACGACTATATCCGGGTCTGGTCAGGCACGCAGAACCCGCACGTACTACGCAGCGATCTCGCGCTGCTGATCGAGCGCCCCGAGAGCGAGATTGAGGTGATCCGGCTGGAGGCCGCGGGCTGCTACGGCCGCAACTGCGCCGACGACGTCACTGCCGATGCGCTGCTGCTGTCGCGCGCCGTCGGCCGCCCCGTCCGCGTGCAGCTGACGCGCGAGCAGGAGCATGCCTGGGAACCCAAGGGCACTGCGCAGCTCATCGACGTCAATGGCGGCCTCGATGCCGACGGCGGCATCGCCGCCTACGACCTCGCCACGCGCTATCCCTCGAACGCCGCTCCGACGCTGGCGCTGCTGCTGACGGGACGGATCTCGCCCGAGCCGGCCGTGCTGCAGATGGGCGACCGCACCGCGATCCCGCCCTACGACTACGACCACATGCGCGTCGTCGCCCATGACATGGCGCCGATCGTGCGCGCCTCCTGGTTCCGCGGCGTCTCGGCGTTGCCGAACACTTTTGCGCACGAATCCTACATCGACGAGGCTGCAACTGAGGCCGGCATCGACCCCATCGAGTATCGCCTGCGTTATCTGAAAGACCCGCGCGCCGTCGATCTCGTCAACGCGGTCGCCGAACGTGCGGGGTGGAAACCTCGCCCCGTGCGTGAGGAGAAGGACGGCGAGGTCGTGCGCGGCCGCGGCTTTGCCTATGCGCTCTATGTCCACAGCAAGTTTCCCGGCTACGGCGCGGCGTGGTCGGCCTGGGTCACCGAGGTCGCGGTGAACACGACCACCGGCGACGTCAGCGTCACCCGCGTCGTGGCCGGGCAGGATTCCGGCCTGATGATCAACCCGGACGGCGTGCGCCACCAGATCCACGGCAACGTCATCCAGTCCACCAGCCGCGCGCTGATGGAGGAAGTCTCGTTCGAGCGCGGGGCGGTGGCGGCGCGCGAATGGGGCGCCTATCCCATCATTCCCTTCCCCGATGTGCCCAAGATCGATGTCTTGATGCTGCCGCGGCCGGACCAGCCGCCGCTCGGCGTCGGCGAATCCGCGTCGGTGCCGAGCGCGGCGGCGATCGCCAATGCGATCTTCGATGCCACCGGCGTGCGCTTTCGTGAGCCGCCGTTCACGCCGGAACGCATCTTGAAGGGGCTGCACGGCGAGACATCGCCCGTGCCGCAAGCCCTGCCCGCGCCCGCCGCCCCACGGCCGTCTCCCGTCTGGGCGAATCCATTCGCGAAACGAACCGGCATATTTGCGACGATTGCAGCCGTCTGCACAGCTGCCATCGGCATTGGCGCCGCGCTTCTTCCTGGCCGTGCCATCGCGCCGATCACCCGGCCCGATGCGTCGGTCTATTCCGCGGCGGCCATCGCCCGCGGCGAGCAGCTCGCTGCGCTCGGCAATTGCGCGGAGTGCCACACTAAAACCGGCGGCGCACGAAATGCCGGCGGCCGCGCCTTGGAAACACCGTTCGGCACGATCTACGCAACCAACATCACGCCCGACGTCGAGAGCGGGATCGGCGCCTGGTCCTATCCCGCCTTCGAGCGCGCGATGCGCGATGGCTTGCATCGCGACGGACGGCAACTCTATCCCGCTTTTCCCTACACGCATTTTGCAAAGACCAGCGACGCGGACATGCAGGCGCTCTACGCCTACCTGATGGCCCAGCCCGCTGTGCACGCGAGCACGCCGGCGAACGCACTCGCCTTCCCGTTCAACCTGCGCCCGCTGCTCGCGGGCTGGAATGCGCTGTTCCACGACACGAAGGAGTTCAAGCCCGACCCTGCAAAATCCGAGCAATGGAATCGCGGCGCCTATCTGGTCGAAAGCCTCGGCCATTGCAGCGGCTGCCATTCGCCACGCAACGCGTTCGGCGCCGAGCAGCGCAATGCCTATCTTGCCGGGGGCTTCGCAGAGGGCTGGGAAGCGCCGGCGTTGACCTCGCTCTCGCACGCCCCGATCCTGTGGAGCGAGGATGAGCTCTATGCCTACCTGCGCACCGGCCATTCGCGTTATCACGGGGTCGCGGCCGGCCCGATGGCACCAATCGTTCGCGACCTCAAGGCTCTGCCCGATCAGGACATCCGAGCGATGGCGGTCTATCTCAACTCGTTCAATGACGCCGCAATCGACCAACAGGCGCAGGATGCGCTCGCCGCCAGGCTCGAAAGCGCAACGCAAGTGACGGTCGCCTCCTCCGCGGGCGCGCGCCTCTATCAGGGCGCCTGCGCCGTCTGCCACGAGGTCGGCGGCCTGCCGCTGTTCGGCAGCCGGCCTTCGCTCGCGCTCAACAGCAACATTCACAGCATGAAGGCGGACAATCTCGTGCAGGTGATCCTGCACGGCATCACCGATCCCGTCTCCAGCGACCTCGGCTACATGCCCGCGTTTGGGAATAGCATGAGCGACGCGCAGATCGAGGAGCTCGTCAGCTTCCTGCGCTGGCAGTTCGCACCTGGCAAGCCGGCCTGGACCGGCGTGCGCGAGACGATAGCAAGGGTACGGGCGTCCGCGCACTAGAGCCTGATGAGATTAGGTTTCATTTGCCGCGACACGGAAGGTCCGCTCCCTCCCCCGCTTGCGGGGGAGGGTTGGGGAGAGGGTTTCTCCACACAGCGGGACACTCCCCTAGAGGAGAGAACCCTCACCCCCGGCGCGTTGCGCCGACCTCTCCCGCAAGCGGGAGAGGTGCACCGAGCCCGCGGCGGCTTGATTCAACCCAATCTCATCCT
>NZ_JAEMSD010000135.1:0-6241 GCF_016462955.1 Bradyrhizobium sp.
TCGTGCTGATCCCCAACCTGTCACCGATCTTTGCAGATGCTGGCTTGCCGCTGCCGGGAATTCTCGGAGTCCTGGCGGGTGTTCCCGATCATTGGCTGCCATTGACGGTGTGTCTGTTGGGAGGGGCGGCGGTCTGCGCAATGCTCTGGTACAGAATCAGGAGGAACGCGAGTGTGGCGCTGGGGCTGGATCGCATCAAGTCCAGGGCTCCCGTCTTGGGCCGGCTGCTTCAGATGCGGGAGGCCGGCCTCTTTGCTCGCTCGCTCGGTACGTTGCTCGATGCGCGAGTGCCGCTCATGACCGGGCTGCAGATTGCCAGGTCGCTGGTCTCCAATCGTTACATGAATGCAGGCTATGCCGACGCAATCGCGCGCGTGCCAGAAGGCGTGTCGTTGAACCAGGCGTTTGCCGGGACGGACCTTCTGCCACCGGCGGCGCTGCAACTCATTGCAGTCGGAGAGCAGTCCGGGCAACTCGCACCCATGCTGATCCGGATTGCGACCACTCTCGACGGAGAACTGCAGCGCCGGATTGAGCAAATGGTCAATCTGTTGACTCCGGTTCTTACGCTCGTCATCGGCGGCGCTGTGGGCGCGCTGATCATGCAGGTGATGAGTGCCGTCCTCTCGATCAACAATCTGGCGATCCAATGAGGCTTCGGTCTAGCTCGTCCGCAGGGTTCACATTGATTGAGCTCCTGGTGGTCCTTGGGATCATGGCGCTCATCCTTGCGTCAGCGGTAATGGCGCGCCCGCAGAATGCCGCTGCCCGCGTCGAAAGGACGGCTCGGTCGATGGCTGCCACGTTCCAGCTCGCGCGGTCTCGAGCGATGACGGCCAACACAGACGTTGTCGTTGCGATCGATCCGGTGAATGCGGAATTCGGCTATCGGAATGCGATGCATAAACTTCCGAAAGGGATGAGCATCGCAGTGACGATCGCCGAGACAGAGCGCCGCGGCGACACGGGCGCGCTTCGCTTCTTTCCGGACGGTCAGTCCAGTGGCGGAGACGTTTTGCTGAGCTACCAGGGCTACACCCGGCGGATAGCGGTGAACTGGTTTACTGGCCAGCCGGTCCTGGGTCGATGATGCGCCGATTTGCTCACAATCGGGTCGCTCCATCGCTGAGCGGCGGGCGCGACGGATTTGCCCTGATCGAAATTGTCGTTGCTTTTGCAATTCTGGCGTTGGGGATAGGTACCATACTGGTCGGGATCACTGTCGCCATGCGTTCCGACACGCAAGCCCGCAACAGCAGAGTGATGAACCGCATTGCGCAGTCGCGTTTGGAAGCGGCCGGCATCGTGTCGAAGCTCGCGGTCGGTCAGCGACAGGGTCAAGTCGGTCAGTTCATTTGGCGGGAGACTGTGACCCGCGCGACGATCGAAGGCGAGCAAAGGAAAGGCAATGTCGCCAAGGAGGCCGATAGTGCCGTCATTCCCGTTTGGGTCGAAGTCATGGTTAGCTCGCCGGATGGACGCGAGGAGCGGCTATCGGCCCTGAAACTTGCGCCTCGGATCGCGCCATGATGGGATTCGTCGGAAAGCGCATACCGAGGCGCCCCATGCGCTCACGCGCGGCCGAGCACGGGTTGACCTTGATCGAGCTCCTCGTATCGATGGCGATCCTTGCTCTGCTTGCCGGCTCCATCGTGGGAGGGCTCTCGATAGGCCGCCGTGCATTCGATTCCGATCGGACTAGCGGCAATGATGCAAGAGCTGATGCGGCGATCCAAAGCCTCCTGAATTTGCTTGCTTCGGCGCTGCCCTATCCTATCGACGATAAGAATTCTGCGGTGTTCGAAGGCAGTGAAGAGAAGATCCGCTTTGTCGCGCTGAGCGAGGGGCGCGCGCTTCGTGGCGGCGCTTACGGGGCGGATCTACGGCGCGTCGGCGGTGACCTCGTGCTCACGATAACCCGCCGTTCGGACGGACCGAAGCAAGGCAAGTCGCCGATTTCGACGCTTGTGATTCTTCGCGGCGTTCGCGCCGTTCACTTCGGATACTTCGGCGCGTCGGGGCAGGCGGTCTGGCAGACCGAGTGGAATTCGCAAAGCTTGCCTAACCTGGTCTCTATCATGGTCGACTTTGAAGACGGGCGAACAAGTGGTCCCCGTGCCGTGGTTGCACTTCGACAAGGCTGAGCAATCGGCGAGCCGCAACGGTTCGTTACCCTTCGTAAAGATTTAGTAAATATGCTCTTCGAGCTGGGGCTCTTGCCAAGGAACAATGCGCGCGATGGTCGGCCTTTCGGAAATCCGCCCTCTTGATCGGGAGACTCTTGCGCTCGGCTGGCGCCAGTTCGCGCATTGGTGGATGGCCGAGTTTCGGGCGGCTGTCCCGGCCAGGTGGCGCCCTTTGCTCAACCGCAAGGTTCGGCCGACGTGTTTTGTATCGCGCAGTGACGATGTCGTCACATGTGATTTGGACCGGGACGGGGGCACGGTTCGGCGGCAATTCCCCGCGGCTGCTTTCGACAGCTCCGCGCTGCTCGAATGGCTCGCGCAACTCGGCCTCCGACGTGATCAAGTCCTGTTCGCTGCTGTTCTCCCTGAAGACTTGTTCTTGAGACGAAATCTGAACATTCCCGGGGAGGCTCTCGCTTCGCTGCCTCAAATACTTGATCAGGAAGTTGTCCGCCGAACGCCCTTTCGGCTCACGGAGGTTTGGCACGCTGCCAGCCCGATCCCCAATGCGTCTCGCGACGGCGCCGGCCCGCACTGCCACTGGATTATCGCGCGAGAGCGGGCGACAGCGGCGATCGCGCCCATGGCAATTGCGATGGAAGAGATCGATTTTCTGGCTGTTAGGACTGAAGATGGCCGGCTCGCTTCTGTGGTTCAGATCCGACCCGATGCAGGGGCGAATGCGCCGGAGGCAGCTCGCGCCATAAAGTCCCTGTGGCTAACCCTGCTCGCGGCAGTGGTTTTGGGCCTCATGATCTTCGAATGGTACCAGGCCGGCTTGGCGGCCGAGCTGGATACCGAACTCCTGGACGCCAAAGCCAGCCTGCAGGGAGGAAAGAGCCAGTCCAGCCAAAGAATGCGGCTCTACGCGCTGAAAGCCGATGGTGGTTTCCTGGCCGTTTGGGATGAACTGTCCCGCGCTCTGCCGGACGATACGTTCCTGACAGAACTCAGAATGAATCAGGGGCAAGTGACCATATCCGGCTACTCGTCGCAGGCCGCGCATCTTGTGAGAATTCTTGACCGGTCGCCCATGTTTTCGGGCGCGACTCTGATCGCCGCCATCGTTCCTGATGCCAATGAAGGCAAGGACCGATTCAGCATCAGGTTCCGATTGCGCAACAGCTTACTGGCGCGGCCGGCCGAGGCGGGATGGAAGGCAGAGCAATGATGGGCTTGTTTGGCAGGCAGGTGAGCAGGAGGGCGTTTCTGGCCTTCAATGCGGTCGGTGTGGTGCTCGTGGTTCTTCTGTTCGTCGGTCCGGTGCTCTCGCATTTCTCGACCAGGAACGACGAGATCCAGGATAGCCTCGTGCAGCTGGCGTATCTCCAGCGTATCACCGGCGAAGCACAGGTGATGGAGAAGCGCGGTGTCCAGAGCACACAACCCTTCGTGGTTGGCGACGAGGAACGCGTCATCAGTGCCGATCTGCAAGCGAGGCTGCAAGCCATGGCGACCGCCAAGGGCGCGCACGTGCTCGGGCTTCGCGGATTGCAGGGCGGTCGTATCGCACAATCCCGGACGGTTGCAGTCGGATTGCAGTTTGAGGGATCGCTCGGAATTGTGCGGGATTTGATAGCGGAAATTGAGGATCAGTCTCCATTTCTGTTCATTACCGACGCCTCCCTCAGGCCGGCCAGTGACGGCGACGCAGCCACGCTTCGGGCGGAGTTCAAGGTCGAGGGTGTCATGCAGGAATTTCGCGGCAAGCCGCCGGGCATGAAGGAGGATCAAACAGCCGCCGACCTGACTGGAGCGAGGCCACAGCAATGACCGGGGAAGCTGTGCAAGGCAGCCGCGCCCAGCGGGCAATGATTTGGTTGCGGAGTTTCCCGCGAGCGCGCAGCCTTGCTGCGCCCATCGACGCGATGCTGCCGTCCAAGAATGCATTTGCCGAACTCCCGCCGGCGTCGCGCTATCTCATGACCGGGCTACGGCTGTCGATCATGCTGACCGGCATCGTCACGATCGCCGCAATCCTCGCCTTGAAAGTGTCGGTGATGGCACCTTCGATTTCGTTGGGAGCGGTCTCCTCCACCGTTTCGACGGGCAAGGCGCGTGAGAAGAAGGCCTACGACCATGTCACCGCGCGTCCTGTCTTCGCACGGACGCGGCAGGCATCGATCGCGGTCGTAGACACGTCGGCGGATGCTCCGCCTCCGACCGTCACCCCTGCCGCTGCAGCACTGGATTCGAACATCGTTCTCAGAGGCGTCCTGATCAGCGGGTCGCTGCAAAAAGCATTCATCACGTCAGCTCAAAATCCGACGGGCCGTTGGATCCAGGTCGATGGGGATGTCGATGGCTGGCGACTTATCGAGGTAAAACCCGAGCAGGTCACGCTCGAAGGCCAAGGCCAGACGCTCGCGCTGAAGCGGAGCGTGTTATCAAAGTGAACTGCGCCTTGCGCAAGACCACCAGACGCATTGGCCGCTTCCTCGCGGACGGGCTGACGTTCCGGCGTGCGCGACGGCAAGATGCCGTTGTGGCTTGGTCCCTGGTCGGAGGTTCGATCTGGCTCGTTGCGAGCCTGGTTTTCGGCACGATCGAACCGGAAGTGTTGTGTTCGGGGCTCTATTTGCTCGTGGTCTTGCTGGCGGTGTGTGCGATCGACGCGCGTTTCGGAATCATTCCGGATAGCTTCAACCTGGCGCTCGTCGCCGGTGGAGTGGCAGAATATGCGTTGGCGCATGACGCCGCGGTGCATATCGGCGTCTTCGAAGCGGCTGCGGTCTTTGTTGCGGTTGCTGCCTTTCGAAGCGCCTTCCGCTGGTTGCGCGGATATGACGGGTTTGGATTCGGTGACGTGAAGTTCGTTAGTGCCGCGAGCCTTTGGATTGGTTTTGAAGCCTTGCCGGGAGCAGTTCTGATTGCGGTTGGGTCGGCGCTTGTGGCCATCCTGCTCTCCGGTACCGAACGATACGAGGTTGGCGGCCGGCCGGCCATTCCGTTTGGCCCGCATCTCGCGACCGGCGTCTGGCTGACTTGGAATTTCGATAAGCTCTGGGGTTTCGGAAGCGTCTAGTCCTGTCCATCCAGCCAATTTGTGGTTGGATGACCAGTTGCGATTAACCAGGGGCACCAACTCTGCTGTATGGCGGCAAGCCGGCAAGATAGAACAAGCGATCTGTCTTTACTCGAACGCTGTTTAGCGGACCGGATTGTACACCATGCGATTGGCTTCCTCGCTAGCGATTGTCGCGGCCTGCCTCTCGTGCTCCTCCCCAGCGAAGGCGCAGATGCCGTTCTATGATAGTCCGGGCGTTCTTGTCGGCCCGGCACTCCGCGCTCCATGGCCCGTCATGCGAGACGCGTTCACGACCAATCCTTTGGATGATGGCTATGATTATCCGTTCGGGTATGGCGAATATGCGACTTACGGCCGGTGGGCCGTCGGTGCGATGTGCTATGATTTACGAAGGCCGGTACGGACCAGCCTCGGGCTACGATGGCGCACAATCCGCCGTTGCGACTGAGTTGCCCGGCGAAAGTTCATTTTGCCGTACGTCGCCCGGTATCGGTGATTCGGACGAGCTTGGCCTGGGTTCGATCAATCGCCTCTCGTAACTTCAGGACTTCGGCGTAGCGCACCTGCAAAGACTTTCGTGTGGGTTGACGGCCGCAACGAGCAGAACTGTGTCGCCGAAGTGTCACCTTTAGCTCTCCTGAAAACTTTGTATTGATCAGCAAGGATCGAAATTGAGGCCAGTCCGAATGCTCTCTATCGAGTTTACAATCTAGTCGCGCTCGGGTGAAGAGAAAGCCGAGCTCGGGACCTTTGTTCCATCACTGAAACCTGGCGGGCGTGGCGTAGCCGACACGGTCGGTCAGATGAACGCGCAGATCCTGTCAATTCGTTCAGGAATCAATCCTTCGGCCGGCGGGCGGTCGCCGCCTCTGCGGAGATATCTTTCTGCATCTGGCGATTGAGAGCCTTGCGTTCGGCCTTACGCTACTTTTCAAGCTCTTACTGCTCCTAGCGGTATCTCTCTTGCTCGAGACGCTTGAGCTCGCGCTACCGCTCATTTTCCTCTCTTTCTAGGCGATATCTCTCG
>NZ_JAEMSD010000135.1:6251-6938 GCF_016462955.1 Bradyrhizobium sp.
GAGCCTTGCGTTCGGCCTTCGCGACCATTTCGCGAAGTGAAATGACCTCCGCGATCAAAGCCTGCAGCGAGCCGTTATGCTGCCTCGGATCGCCGGCCTTTGCCCTCGACCGCTTCTTTGCTACCGCCATCAAAATCGTCCTTTTCATGCGCGGCCTGATACAGGTCAACTTCAACAAGGAGACGCATGTGACCACGCTGCTTTCCGAGTTGCTGTTGACGGCAATGTCGGACGACTGCCTGGCCAGCGTTCGGTCGCGAATTCAACAGCGGCGAACTTATTGAACGGTCTTCTAACTACAACAGAAACGTGCGGTTAAGCTTGACATCGACATTGAGGTTAACTGCGCTCGCCTACCTGATTTGAAGGGAAGGGCAGGAGCGCGCCCACAGGGCTCTGACACCGCAATGATCAAGATATCGAGTAGACCGTGATCGCGACGGCGAGGATTCTGTTTGCCAGACGACAGCATGCGGGCGCAGTCAGTGTCGTCGTGAGGGAGCGAATGTGGATCGACATTCACAGGGGACGGCACTCTGAACTAACGCTCTAATAGCGCTACCGAGGCCTAAAGCATGATCCGGAAAGTGCGAAGCGGTTTTCCGGAGCGATCATGCGCGAACAACCACCTAAAGCGCGATGACGATTCATTCAAATCTTGCTTTAGACAGACGCTCGGTCTGCAAG
>NZ_JAEMSD010000135.1:6948-9909 GCF_016462955.1 Bradyrhizobium sp.
CGCGAAATTCACTCCGATCTCGTCGTCTCTGGGATGTCAAGTCTTTGGACACAACTTCGCATCAGGATTGGTCCAAAATGAACAGCAGACAAATTCGGAGGCTGGACCGTGTCGGAGATCGTTCGGAATGGACAGGGGCTGACTGGAAGGGCAGGCAAGCGGGGCCGCGCCGATGCGGGATACACGCTGCTCGAACTCTTGGTGGTTATGGGGGTCATCGGCATCCTAACGGCCGTCGCCACGCCGCAATTGATGGGATACTTCGGAAAGGCGAAAGCTCAATCGGCTCAATTGCAGATCGAGAATATCAACACCGCCCTTGAAATGTACTATATGGAGAATGGCGCATATCCGAGCGTTAACGTCGGCTTGAGGGCGTTGGTCGAAGCGCCCCCGGAGGCGCCCCGTTGGAACGGTCCGTACCTGAAGAATACCAAAACCCTCCTGGACCCGTGGGGGCGGCCGTATCAATACGCCGTCACTGATCAGGGCGAGTACAACGTCTATTCATTGGGACCGAGCGGAAAGGGCGCAAAAAAAGCAAGTTCGGACGCACGCTCCACGCGGGCGTCATGGGCTAACGGGTCAAGCTGATGCGCTCCCAACGGCAGTTTCTCTACGGCCTCCCGCGCTCGCTGCCACGGAGAAGCGCCGCGCCTGCGGCATCAGGTCCGAAGTTCTTTCGGTGCTGACCGGGTGATCGCCTCGGGCTTCAGCGCGGCTTGGGCTTCGACGATCTCCTGCCGCAGCCTGACGACCTGAGCGTAAGCGACATCCAGGCTTTCCCGTGTTGATTCGGGAGAGGGCGCAAGACTTGTCTTGTTCGGCTTTGAGCGCTGCATGGACGTGTCCTCGCCGTTAATGATCGTTGGTCCCGAGAAGTCCTGCCTTGGTTCGCTCACGGTCTAGTGAACGCAACTGCATGGCTTCCGGCAAATACGTGGCTTCCAATGGTTGGCTTTCCTGCAACGAATGTGCCGGTCTTCGAGGTACCAGCGCGCCAGCGAGTGATACGATCTAGGTAATAATTTACCTCTGTTGATCGACCCCGCTCAGCACGCCAGGAGGCAGAAAGGCTCCGATTTCAGGGGCGGGGACGAAGTACTTCGCGATGTCCCGACTATCGTTCTTGCCGGTCAGTCTTTCCCGGCGGACCTCGGAGATCTTGCGGCTCATGATCCCGACCAAGCAGTGACGCCGAAGGTCGAACACCCCTGCGCCGGAATTTCCGGTCTGAGCCACATCCGCTATGGCCGTTTTGAAGCGGCGTGCCGATTCGGGGATCATCTGCGGAGGAAATATGCGGGAATGCTCGATCCTACCCGGGACGAGCGTCACGACGTCCTCCCCCGGCGCTGGAACGGCGGCGCACAACCGCATTCTCCGCAGGGCTAGACGCATCGGCAGGAGAGTTTCCTTGACCGAAAGAAGGGTGAGATCCGTCCCCTCGAAGGTGCCCTCCTTGACCATCGTAGTCGGGTATTCCCGACCTTCGATCACGACCCGCGGCTTCGTCAGCCAGGCTTGGCCCGCGACATGTGCGGCAGTCAGAAAATACCCCCTGCCAAGATAGATGCCGTAGCCCGGCCAATCCTGCGTCGGCGTCCGGTGAATGTTGATGGCAAACGGCGGAAGGGTGTCTTCCGCCATTTGTGCCATTGCAGGATTATAGCCGGCCGTCAGGCTTATGAGGGCTGCTAAGAGCTGTGTAATCCGAGACCACGGCATGCGGAACTTGCCGGCTAGTTTCGCGACTGGAGCGTCATAATGAGGCATCCTGGCAAACTGCAAGGCTCGAACGAGAGGCCAGCGCGCGGCGTGTCGAGCACCGTCAGCCAGTCCGAGACGCCGTCTCCTCCTGGAATGCCTGATAAGCAAGGCGAATGCCATGCGTCAGTGAAGTTCGAGCACGCCAACCGAGCTTTTCCAGTCGTGTTACGTCCAACAGCTTGCGTGGCGTGCCGTCTGGGCGCGTCGTATCGAAGACGATATGTCCACGATAGCCGACCACTTCCGCAATCAACCGGGCAAACTCGCCGATGGTGATATCCTGCCCGGTGCCGATGTTGATGAGATCCAGATCAGAATAGACCTTCATGATGTGGATGCATGCATCCGCAAGATCATCGACATAAAGGAACTCCCGTTGGGGCGTTCCCGTGCCCCACACCACGACCTGGTCCGCGCCCGACAGCTTGGCTTCGTGAAAGCGGCGGATCAGGGCCGCCACGACATGGCTGTATTCGGGATGGTAGTTGTCTCCAGGGCCGTAGAGGTTGGTTGGCATCACGCTGATGAAGTCGGCACCGTACTGATGACGATAGGCCTCGACCATCTTGATGCCCGCGATCTTTGCGATCGCATAAGGCTCATTCGTGAGTTCAAGAGGGCCCGTCAGGATCGCGCTTTCCTTGATGGGTTGAGGAGCCAGCCTGGGGTAAATACAGGAAGACCCCAGAAACATCAGCTTCTCTACGCCATTCACGTGCGCGGCATGAACGACGTTGCTCATGATGACCAAATTCTCATAGAGAAATTCCGCCCGGAGCGTGTTGTTGGCTACGATACCGCCGACTTTCGCTGCGGCCAAGAAGACGACCTGCGGACGATTGGCAGAGAACCACGAGAACACGGCCGCTTGGTCGCGGAGGTCGAGTTCGCTCCGTGTCGTCGTCAGGAGTTGAACTCCTTCGGGCGCCAAACGGCGGACGAGTGCAGAGCCGACCATGCCGCGGTGGCCGGCGACAAAGACCGATTTCCCTCTCAGTTCAAACGGCGCTTCGGCCATTGGCAACCTCCCGCTTGGCCGCGGCCAGATCGCTGGCGACCATTTCGGAGACCAGCTCGGTAAATTTTCTTTTCGGACTCCATCCTAAGATCTGCCGTGCTTTGGAAGCATCGCCGATGAGGAGCTCGACTTCTGTGGGCCGGAAATAGGTCGGATCGACCTTCACGAGGACC
>NZ_JAEMSD010000135.1:9919-14711 GCF_016462955.1 Bradyrhizobium sp.
TTTTTGTCGATGCCGATCTCGTCGACTCCCTTCCCCTGCCATTCGATCCGGCGGTCCACTGCTGCAAAGGAAGCGGCGACGAATTCGCGGACGGAATGCATTTCGCCGGTTGCAAGAACGAAGTCGTCAGGTCGATCCGCCTGCAGAATGAGGTGCATGCCCTCGACGTAGTCCTTCGCGTGTCCCCAGTCGCGCTGTGCGTCGAGGTTTCCGAGATAAAGCGTATCCTCCAAGCCGACCTCGATTCTCGCGACGGCGCGAGTGATCTTGCGCGTTACGAACGTTTCTCCGCGAAGCGGGCTTTCGTGATTGAACAGGATCCCATTGCTGGCGAACATGCCGTACGCTTCACGGTAGTTCACAGTAATCCAATAGCCGTAAAGCTTGGCGACGCCGTAGGGGGAACGCGGATAAAACGGAGTCGTCTCCTTCTGAGGGATTTCCTGCACAAGTCCAAACAACTCGGAAGTGGACGCTTGGTAGAAGCGCGTTTCCTTCTCCATCCCGAGGATGCGAATGGCCTCAAGGATACGAAGGACTCCGACCGCGTCCGCGTTGGCAGTGTATTCCGGGCTCTCGAAACTCACCCCGACATGGCTCTGAGCCGCGAGATTATAGATCTCCGTCGGCCGGATCTGCTGCATGAGACGGATCAGGTTCGTCGAATCCGTCATGTCCCCATAGTGCATGAGGAAGGGCACGTCTTCGTCGTGGGGATCCCGATACAGATGGTCGACCCTCGCCGTATTGAACGATGACGAGCGCCGCTTCACGCCATGAACCGCATAGCCGAGTCCCAGGAGATACTCGGCCAGATAGGCGCCGTCTTGTCCCGTAACTCCGGTGATCAGCGCAACACGTTTGGAAGCCGTATGCATGTTCAATACACATCCAATAGAGAAATTGGTCTTGGAGGGTGGTCACGACAAAAGGTCGACCCTCTCCTCTTACTTCATCTCAAAGCGACATTGAAATAGATTGGAATAGTCCCCTTCGCGGCGGTCGAACTGTCGATCGGTTGGGTTAATCTCGCCGCTCAGCTGATCAAATATGCCCCAGCTGCCCAAAAATTAACAATCGGCTTGGAATCTGAGTTCCACGGCGCACTAGGCCTATGACCCCACGAGCGGATGCTATACGGGTGACGGGGCGGGCCGAATGGAGCTGCCGTCCAGCGCCTCGTTCTTTGTGCTCCAGCCGAAGCGGCGTTTTGATCACGATACGGTGCAGCAGTGGCTGGTGTTGAACTTACATATGCGATCCCGGATATCCACGGCTGCGCAGACCTGCTCAAACTGGCCGTGGATCGGATCATGGACCATTCGAGGGGTCGGCAAGCAAGAATCGTCACATTGGGCGACTACGTCGACCGCGGTCCACGGAGCGCAGAAGTCCTTGAGCTCATCATGAACTGGCCGGATCGCCATCCCCGGCTGATTGTCCTGAAAGGCAATCACGAGGTGATGATGCTGGCGGCTTGCCTCGGTCAAGCAAAACACCAATGGTGGATGCAGAACGGCGGCGCGCAGACGCTTGCTTCGTATGGTCTCGACCCGGCAAACCCTGCCGACCTGAGACGATTGCCTACGGCTCACTTGCAGTTCATCGCGCAACTGCCTCGGATCCATGTGGATCAGCAGCGAATCTTCGTGCACGCCGGAGTGGACCCCGATCAACCCCTGGAAGCGCAGTCCGAGCGCACTCTTCTGTGGAAGCGCTACCAGCCCCAGTTCGAGCAGGGGCATGGCCAACGTCACGTTGTGCACGGACATGACGCGAACCCTTCCGGCCCTCTTCTGACCGCTGGCCGGACCAATCTCGACTGCATGGCTTGGAAAACCGGACGTCTGGCCATCGGTATTTTCGATGACGCGCGGCCCGGTGGCCCCCGCGAGATTCTGGAGATCGAGACCTCCCGGTAGGTGGCCCCTCACTGCGCGCAGGCCTCTTGCAGGCATGCGAGAGGGTTGGGGCAAGCCGCTTGCCTTGGGAGCCGAACGAAGCTAGCGGCTGAACATGCGCCGCGAAGACCGCGCTATTGTGACGGGTCCGTACAATCGACAAGCCCGGATTTTGCAGACTCTGCGAATTGTGCCCCGACATTGAGAGCAATGGAGCGCTCGAGAGCAGATTTGCATTGCGGCCGGTCTTTGAGCTCGTGGTAGCTCTTCCCAAGGAAATAGTACGCGGTTGCGTCCTCAGGGCGCTTGCTGACGACCTCCTTCAAGAGTTCGATCGCGCGCGGATAGTTTTCGGCCCTAAATTGAAGAATGCCAACCGCCCGTCCGATCTCGGGATCGCTCGGATAGCTCTGCCTCGCTTTCGAGGCTACTTCCAAAGCTTTCGGATTGTTACCCGTTTTGCCGGCATACAGCAGTGTGAGTTCTCGCGCAGCAGGTGCGAACTCCGGGTACATTGCAAGCAGCTTCTCGTATCCCTGGATGGCGCCGTCGGTGTCCGCCCTTTTCGAGGCGAGCTCGCTCATTCGCTTGAGTGCGACGGGATCGTCCGGATAGTCCTTCAGGAAAGCCTTGATCCGAGCTTCATCCGGCGCGGCGCCGCCGCCTTCCATGGACAGGAAATCGATACGGCGCTGGCTCTCTGATCGAAACGGCGTATCGACTGGGGATTGCGCTACTCTTGCGAAAGCAGCTGCGGCGGCGCTCTCGTCGCCGGTAGCGTAGGCAGCCATTCCATAATGAAACTGGATATCCGGATCGTTCTGGTTCTTCGACGCGCTGTCACGCAGCAGCGATAACGCCTCGCGGTATTGGTGCTTCTTGTACAGGATCCAACCCAACGTGTCGCTGACCCGGGAGTCGCTCGGAGCTGCATCCTGGGCCTTCTTGGCCAGGTCCGATGCCTTCTCGATGTCGCCCTGGTTGGAGTAAATGACAGCCAGGTTATTCAGCGCCATCGCATTGTTGGGTGCCACCGCCAGCGCAGCCTCATAAGCCTCTCGCGCGGCCTGGATATTCTTCTGCTGCTCCTGGAGAGTGGCCAGGAGAATGAGCGGAGCCACGGTCTTCTTTCGGGTCGTGATCTCCGTGAGCTTCTTGATCGCCATCTCAGGCTTCTTCGCAGCGATATATGTTCGCCCGAGCAGCAGTTGGGCGAGTTCCAGATCGGGATCTATCTCGAGCGCTTTGCCCAGGTCCTGCTCGGCACCGTCATAGTCGCCCTTGTCAAGCTTCACCTTGCCGGACAAGCCCCACCACTGGGCCTCTGCGGGATGCTTGTCGAGTTGCTGCTTTACGCGCGCCAGCGCCGCATCGAAATTCCTGGATTGTACGTCGAGGTTGACCAGCGCTTCCGTTGCAGGCCCGAAATCGGGCGAGACCAACAAGCTCTTCTCGAAGCTTTGCCGCGCCTCTGCTGCTTGTCCCTTGGCGACATAGATCGCACCCATCGCTTGATGCGGAAGCGGATTTCTCGGAAACAGTCCGGCCATCCGCTGGTACACCTCGAGCGCACTGTCGGTGTTTTGCTGCGACAGATAGGCAGCAGCGAGCAGGTTATATGCCTCCGGGCCCGGTTGCCGGGCGATCACGGGGGTGAGGAGATCGACGGCAGACGCTCCGCTGCCCTTGCGAATCTTCAGATCGGCGAGAAGAAGAGCTGCCTGATCAAAGGTAGGTGCAAGCTGAAGGGAGGATGTGAGCAGGCCCTCGGCGCTGTCAACGTACTTGCGCGCATTGACCACGTCGACGGTGCGCGCGACCATCAGATACGCGCGCGCGAGGCTATACAAGAGTTGAGGGCTCTGGCCGCTGAGCTTGAGCGCCTGGTCGAATGATCGTATCGCGGCAGTAGGATCGTTCTTTTCGAGGCTGATGTTTCCGCTGATCAACAATGCATCGAAATTGATGGGATCCTGCGACAGCACGTTCTGAACCCGGCTGACGCACGCCTCATCCTGCTTGGCAGAGCATGCCAACTTCATCAGTATCACGCGGGGCGGCAGATAAGACGGAGATTTTTCGTTCAGTTTCTGCAGGACGTCGCGCGCACGATCCTGATTGTTGGTGGCAATCAGGAAGTCAGCATAACGGATCGTGGCAGCATATCGCGGCGGCTCGAGTTCCGCCGCCGCGCGGTATGCGGTCTCGGCGGCGGTCAAATCCTTTCGCTTCCAGTTGAGCGTGGCCATGGCCGTCAGCGCGCCGGAAGATTTCGGATCAAGGCGGAGCGCTTCCTGAAATTGCTGTTCGGCCGCTGGGTCGTTGCCTTGGCGGGCCTCAAGCACTCCGCGTGCCACGTGGTAGCCCGCTTGATCGCCGTTCTTCTTCGTCAACTCGTCCAGAATGCCCCGGATGTCGCTGATGGCATTGCTGGTGTCGCCGCTATCGGCAAGCAGAATCGCTGCGTCCTCCTGCTTGGGCGATAGCTCGAGCACCTTGGTCGCGACCTCCCGGGCGGCCTTGTACTCCCGGGTCAGGAGATGCGCGAGGCCGAGCTTCGTTTGAATTTCTGCGTCGTCCGGCTTCAGTTCGGCAGCCTGCTTCAGGAACGGAATTGCAACCGGCCATTGGCCTTGCTCGCTGTAGAGCAGAGCCAATCCACGGATGGCTTCCGGTTGGGACGGGCTCTGCCGCAAGGCTGCCCTCAAGTTCTTTTCCGCCACGTCGAACTGGTTGTTAATGCGGGCATTTTCGCCCGCTGTAAGCAGGTCCTTTAGGGCGTCGGCCTTGGACTCCGGGCGGCCACAGGCCGCCACGAGGAGCGGCACCAGGAGGGCCATTAACAGGGTGGGAGCGCGCCGCATTGGGGAACCCTCAAAAGTGACCGCCTG
>NZ_JAEMSD010000575.1:0-2277 GCF_016462955.1 Bradyrhizobium sp.
GCCCCATCGCGCCCTCGGCGAGGTAGGCGACCATGGTTGCGCTGCCGAGGCGCCAGCCATAGGCGGCGCCGATCATCAGCACCACCAGCGTCTGCAGCGTCATCGGGACATAGGGCAATGGCAAGTTCACCTTGGCTGACAGCGTCATCAGCGCCGTGCCGAGCGCAATCAGCACCAGGGCACGCAGCGCGCCAACGGCTTCGCCCGGTCGGGTCGGCCACATCAAGGCGGCGAGAGGAGAATGTGGTGCAGTGGCGGATGGCGCGGAACGGTCAGACAAAGTCGAACTCCGGAAGGCTGACGAAAACTGGCGCGGTTATTTAAGCCACTCAGCAATCCGGTCAACTGCCTCCCGCATCTCTTCAGGAGAACGTGCATAGGAAAAGCGAAGGAACGAGCGCCCGCGGATGGGATCGAAATCGAGGCCCGGCGTCGCCGCGACACGGGCCTGCTCCAGCATCTGCTGGGCGAACTCGAAACTGTCCGCAGTGAAGTCCGAGACGTCGGCATAGAGGTAGAATGCACCGTCGGCAGGCAAGAACTTGCTGAGGCCCGCTTTGGGCAAGCCCTCGATCAGAATGCGCCGGTTTTCCTGGTAGCTGTGCTTGATCTCCTCCATCTCGGCCGCGCCGTCGAAGGCCGCCTCTGCCGCGATCTGCGATAGCGAGGGCACCGAGATCGAGAGGTTCTGCTGGAGCCGCTCGATCGGCCGCACCAGAACCTCGGGCACGACCATCCAGCCGACGCGCCAACCCGTCATGCAGAAATACTTCGAGAACGAGTTGATCACGAGTGCGTGCTCGGACAGTGCCGCCGCCGTCACGGCCGGAAAGGCGTAGTCGAGCCCGTGATAGATTTCATCCGAGATGAAGCGGATGCCGGCGTCTTCCGCGGCCGCCATGAGGCCGGCGAGCGCTTCGCGCGACATCATCGTGCCCGTCGGATTGGCGGGACTGCCGACCAGCACGCCCTTCAGCGGTGCCTTGCGGTGGGCGGCGAGCAGCGCCTCGCCGGTGAGCGCGTGACGCGTCTCGTTGGTGGTCTCGATCAAGACCGGCTCGCAGCCGAGCGCGGTCAGGATGTGGCGGTATGGTGGATAGCCCGGCACCGTCACGGCGACGCGGTCGCCCGGCTCGAACATCGAGAGGAAGGCCAGGATGAAGCCGCCGGAGGACCCGGTCGTCACGACGATCCGCTCGGGACTGACGGCGCAGCCATAGGTTTCGCGATAATGTCGGACAATGCGCGCGCGCAACGAGGGCATGCCGAGCGCGGAGGTATAGTCGATCCGCCCAGCCTCGAGCGCCGCATGGGCGGCCGCAATCGCGGTCCTCGGAGCGCCCGCCGCGGGCTGCCCGACCTCCATATGGATGACATGGCCGCCGGTGGCCTCGATCCGGGCTGCCGCGGCCATGACATCCATCACCATGAACGGGGGAACATCGCTGCGGCGGGAGGGCTCGAGCCACTGCCCCAACCGGTTCCTCAAGGTCGCATCATGCATCGATTTCTGCTACTGGCTGGCGACCGGCCCGTCCGGTCCTTGGAAACAGGGCGCTTGCGCCCCAGACTGGCCGCAATGTACGGCTCATAAGGGGCGCGGCTCATAGGCCATATCGCGTATCCGGTCCGCCGCCAATCGCCAAAACCAATCACGAAACTGCTTGACCAAAACCCCTCGACCAAAACCCTTGGACCAAGACCCCTCGACCAAAACCTTGACCGAGCCCGTTTGACCAAGACCGCTTGATGTTGCTCCAGATCGCATTGCGCAAGAAGGCCTCCGCCCTCACCGCCCTCGTCACGGCCGCGACGATCGCGCTGACGCCGTTCTCGGCCGCGCGTGCGCAGGCCAAGGGGCTGCCGGTCCTGCGGGACACCGAGACCGAGCAATTGCTGCGCGACTACACCCGCCCGATCCTGCGCGTCGCGGGCCTGGAGAAACACAACATCCAGATGGTGATCATCAACGACAGCTCGTTCAACGCCTTCGTCGCGGACGGCCGGCGCATCTTCGTCAATTGGGGCGCGCTGCTCCAGTCGGAGACGCCGAACCAGATCATCGGCGTGCTCGCGCACGAGACCGGCCATCTGGCGGGCGGCCATCTGTCCAAGCTGCGCGAACAGCTCGCCACCGCCCAGACCCAGATGATCATCGCGATGCTGCTCGGCGCAGGCGCGATCGCAGCGGGCAGCACCCAGCGCAGCAGCGCCGGCAACAACGGCCTGGCCAATGCCGGCGCGGCGGCGATTGCCGCCCCGCAGGAGATGATCCGC
>NZ_JAEMSD010000575.1:2287-3940 GCF_016462955.1 Bradyrhizobium sp.
TGTCCTACCAGCGCCAGCAGGAGGAGAACGCCGACCGCGCCGGGGTGAAATTCCTAACTGCGACCCAGCAATCGCCGAAGGGCATGTACGAGACCTTCAAGCGCTTCACCAGTGAGAGCCTGTTCGCTTCGCGCGGCGCCGATCCCTATCTCCAGTCGCATCCGATGCCGGCCGAGCGCGTTGCCTCGCTGCAGGAGTTCGCCAGCTCCAGTCCCTACTGGAACAAGAAGGACGAGCCCGCTCTCCAGCTCCGCCACGACATGGTGCGCGCCAAGATTTCCGCGTTCATGGAGCGGCCGGAGACGGTGTACCGCCGCTATCCCCAGACCAATGACAGCCTGCCGGCGCGCTATGCCCGCGCCATCAGCACCTATCTGCATGGGGATCTGCGCAGCGCGCTCGCCCAGATCGACGCGCTGATCCAGGTGCAGCCGAACAACCCGTATTTCTACGAGGTGCGCGGCCAGGCGCTTCTGGAAAGCGGCAGGGCGGCCGAAGCGATCGCCCCCCTGCGCAAAGCTGTCGCACTCTCCAACAACGCCCCCCTCATCGAGATGTTACTTGGGCAGGCTCTGGTTGGAACCGATAATAAGGCCTACACGGACGACGCCATTCGGATTCTCCGCGCCGCTGTGGCCCGAGAGCCCGAAGCGGCGCTCGGCTACACCCAGCTCGCAATGGCCCATGGCCGGAAGGGAGACTATGCGGAGGCCGATCTCGCCTCGGCCCAGGCCGCCTTCCTGCGCGGCGACAACAAGACCGCCCGCGAGCTTGCCACGCGCGCGAAGACCCGTTTCGCCGTCGGCACGCCCGGATGGGTCAAGGCCGACGACATCGTGGCGGCGAAGCCGCCGCGCAACTGACGTAACTCGAACGACGCCCGCTACCACGACGTCACGACACGGGCTTAAGTCCGCCGGGACGTTTCTCGAAACCTGCTTGCATAAGAGGATTTGACTATGCCATCGCTGCGCCTGCTTGCTCCTGCATTGTTTGCGCTCGCCCTGCTCGGCGCAGCCGCGCCCGCCTCGGCAGACAGCTTCTCCGACACCCAGCGGACCGACATCGAGAAGATCATCAAGAACTATCTCGTCAGCCATCCCGAGGTGCTCGAGGAGGCCATGGCCGAGCTCAGCAAGCGCCAGGCCGCGGCCGAAACGCAAAAGCACGAGGCCAGCATCGCGCAGAACGCCGAGGCGATCTTCAACTCGCCGCGCCAGGTCGTGCTCGGCAACAAGGACGGCGACGTCACCTTCGTCGAGTTCTTCGACTACAATTGCGGCTACTGCAAGCGCGCTATGGGCGACATGCTCGACATCATGAAGAGTGACCCGAAGCTGAAGGTCGTGCTGAAGGAGTTTCCGGTGTTGAGCCAGGGCTCGGTCGAAGCGGCCCAGGTCGGGGTCGCCGTGCGCATGCAGGACCCCTCGGGGAAGAAATATCTCGACTTCCACCAGCGACTGCTCAACGGCCGCGGCGCCGCGGACAAGGGGCGCGCGATGCAGGCGGCGAAGGAAGCCGGTCTCGACACTGCCAGGATCGAGAAGGACATCGCCAGTCCCGAGGTGCGCGCCACCATCGAGGAGAATTTCAAGCTGGCCGAAGCGATGGGCATGAACGGCACGCCGAGCTACGTGATCGGCAAGCAGATCG
>NZ_JAEMSD010000136.1:0-11036 GCF_016462955.1 Bradyrhizobium sp.
GCCCGCCGCCAGGTTGATCCTGACCGGCACGCTGGCGTCGGACAGGTCCAGCACATCCTGACCGTTGCCGCCTTCGATGGTGTCGTCACCGGCACCGCCTCGGAGTACGTCATCGCCGACGCCGCCGATCAGAACGTCGTTTCCGGCGCCGCCGATCAGCAGGTCATTTCCAACGCCGCCATTCAGGGTGTTGGCTCCGGCCGAGCCGATCAGCGTGTCGTCATACGCCGTCCCTACCGCATTCTCGATCCCGGCGAGATGGTCGGCGCCCGGCAGATAGCCCGGATAGTAGGCAAGCCCGGCCTCGAGATCGATCGTCAGCTTGAACAGGATCTGACTGTAGTCGATGGTGTCGACGCCGTCGCCACCGTCGTACCGATCCAGACCGGCGCCGCCGATGAAGGTGTCGTTGCCGGCACCGCCGAAAACCAGGTCGTTGCCGACCCCACCAACGATCGTATCGCTGCCGCCGGTTCCGGTGCGTAGCTTCCAGATGCCGTCGGCGAAGCGGACTTCCTCGATGTTGCCGATCGTGTCCGTGCCATCGCCGCCGAGCTGATCAGCGACGTTCAACGTGCCGTCGGTATTGAGCATCATCGCGTATCCGGCAATCGCGCCGGAGAAGGTCGCGGTGTCGGTGCCGGCGCCGCCATCGATGGTGTCGTCTCCGGCACCGCCAATGATCAGATCGTCGCCGTCGTTGCCGTAGATCTCGTCGTTGCCTGCATCGCCGTAGACGGTGTCGTTGCCCTGGTTGGCATAGATCCGATCGTTGCCTTCGCCGCCGTGGATGGTGTCGTTACCGAACGAGGTGTAGATCTCGTCATTCCCGGCACCGCCGTCGATCTCCATGTTGGTCGAGATCCAGTCGTTGGAGATCAAGATATCGTTGCCGTCGCCGAGCAGGATCTGGCCCTGGATATCGGACCCGATCCAGATGTTGACGAAGTCGTCGCCGGCGCCGAGATCGACCTTGCCGACGATCTTGCCGGTGTTGCCGAGCCTGTCATTGCCGTCGCCGAAGCTGACGTCGCCGGTGATGACGCCGGAGCTCTGGTTGATCAGCTCGTCGGCACCGGCGCCGAGCAGGACGTCGCCGGTGATGATGGCGCGATTGACGATCAGATCGTCACCCTCGCCCATGTTCACCGCTGATCCGCCGGTGGCGGTGATGGAGCCGTCATTGCTCAGCGTGTCGCTGCCGCCGCCCATCGAGACGCCGCCAACGATCTGACCGGTGGCGCTGTTGGTGAGGCTGTCGGCATATGTGCCGACCAGGTTGATCGCCTCGTTGCCGCGCAGGTCGAACCGCGCCGCATCCTCGGGGGTGACCCCTTCCGGACCGTGGCCGTCGCCCTTGATCAGGCCGTGGTTGACGATGGTCGTCACCCCCAGCGCGTTGGCGTTGCTGGAGTTGTCGACCTGGATCGCACGGCCGTAGCCGTAGATCTCGCCGCCGGCATTGTTGACGATGCTGCCGCCGCCGATCGCGATCGCTTCGGAGACGTTCGGCTCGCCGTCGTGATAGCCCTCGGCGCCGAGGCCCGAGATCTTGCCGTAGTTCACGATCTGCACCAGACCGTCGACATCGATGGCGTCGCCGTCGCTGTCGGACAGTTCGGCCGAGCGGCCCTCCATCACGCCGTGGTTGGTGATGAACGCCTTCTGCGCTTCGGTTCCGTCGGTGTCGAGATTCACCGCGGACCCGTTACGGCCGATCATCGTGCCGCTGTTGATGACGGTGACGGCGTTGTCACCGGTCACGGCATGACGCGAAGCTTCCATCCAGCCGCCGGCGTAGTTGTTGACCTTGCCGCCGGTGTCGCTCTGGAAGTCGATCAGATCGCCCCCACCCACGAACGTCGGATCCGTCGTGATCGTCCCCCAGTTGTTGACGACGCCGTCAGTGCCGGGGCGGATCACGTCGGTATCGGAATTGTGCTGGCGGATAACGCCTCCGGCAAGGTTGTTGATCACCGCCGACGCGCCGTTGTTGTCGAAGGTACGGAAATCGAGGACGCGGCCGTTCGCTTCGATCAGGCCGGCGTTGTTGACGGTGATGGTCGCGTCGGCGTGACCGGCCCGTTCCGGGGTCAGCGCACCTCGAACGACGCCGCCGGCCTGGTTGTTGAGGGTCAGCGAGCCCGTCGCCCCCGCCGTAGTGGTGAGCGCACGGGTCGAGCCTGAGATCTCGCCGGCATTATCGACGACCGCGTTGCCACCGCCCTGCCAGATGATCGCGTTGCCGGACACCGCGAGCGCACCGCCGGCCTCGATGACGACGTGGTCGTTGTTGTCGACAATGAGGCTCGAAGCCAGCTTAGCGCCGTCCTGGACCGTCACGTTGTCGTACGATGCCGATCCGGCCGCCGACCAGGTGCCTGCGGAGACCAGCAGGTTTTCGACATTGAGGGTGGCGATCAGTTCCGCCGTGCCGCCGCCGATCAGCTTGACCGTGTCATTTCCGTCGCCGCCGTCGATCGAACTCGGCGCGGCGTCGTCGGTAGAGACGATGATGAGATCGTCGCCATCGCCAGCATCAGCCGTGTCGCCGGCGCCGCCCGCCAGTTGGTCGTCGCCGGCGCCACCGTCGAGCGTGTCGTCGCCTGCCCCGCCAAGCAGCGCGTCGTCGCCCTCGCCGCCGGACAGGGTATCGTCGCCTTCGCCGCCGTCGAGCTGATCGTCGCCTGCGAGCCCGGCGAGGACATCGTCGCCGCCGAGGCCGGAGAGGACGTCGTCGCCGATCGCGCCGGTGAGCGCGTTGTCGCCGTCATCGCCGACCAGCATCAAGGGTTCGCCTTCGAGCACCGTGTCTTCACGATAGTCGAGATTCTGGATGCGCTCGTCGTGCGTCCGGTCGGTGTCGGCAACGTCGTAGGCCGTGTCGGAGTATTTCGCCGCCATGTATTCGGCGAAAGCGTCCTGCTCGGTACCTTCGGTGGCGAAGTTCGCCACTTGCTCGGCATCGGGAACCAGGTCTGGCGACAGGTTGACGACATTGGCAAAGGCGGGATTGGCCGCGATGAAGCTCGCGAACGGATAGCCGTCGCCTCCGGTGAGCAGGAAGCTCAGGGTCACTACCCGGATCGCCATCTCGGGATCGACTGCCAGTTCTCCATTCTCGACCAGCGTCAGCACCGGGTTGCCGTTGTCGTCGAGCAGCGCTGCCGACTGCACGCGGTTGCCGGCCGGCAAGTCCTTGTCGAACGAAAACGCGATGCCGCCAACCTGGGCGAACTGGCCGGGAGTCGCGGTCGCCGTTGTCGCCGCCACCGCGTGCTCGAGCACCTTGAGCAGCTGATCCGCGGTCACCGTAACCATCGACAGCGCGTTGTTGAAGCGCAGCGAGTTGGCGATATCGAGCTGCGACACCTCGCCCGCTTCCTTGCCGACGCTGGCGTTCGCCAGCGGCGGGCTCTCCACCGCTTCGCCGCCGACCGCATACACGTAGCCGATGGAGTCGCGGATGCCGCCGCCGTTCTTGATCGAAACCAGCACGGTCGGATCGACCTTCTGGGCGTACCACAGGTTCGCATCGGCGGTGAGGTCGCCGAGGTTGGTTTCCTCGGTGCGCACCTCGCCGCGACGGCCTTCGAGATAGACGTCCGTCTTGCCGAAAGTGTTGCCGTCCTGCGCGTCGATGATGCCGCCCACCGCCTGGGCGATGTCGTTGACCAGATCGCCGCGGCCGCCGTCGGCAAACGCGTTGGCATCGTCGGCATCTACGTCGCCGTCATCGTCGACATCGACCGTCGTGTTGCCATCGTAAAGCGAGGCCACCACCTCCTCCGTGCTGGCGTATGCGCCGTTGACCGCCGTATTGGCGCTGTAGATCACGTTGCCTTCGGCATCGAAATCGACCACCAGTCGTCCGACATAGGAGTACTCGCCGGAGGTGTTGACGATCAGCGTGGTCTTGCCGTCGGCGTTCGCGGTGACGATCGGATAGGTGTCGGCAGCGGTGTCGCCGGCACGAAGCACGTCGGTCTCGTCCGCCAGCAGGGTGTGCGAGCCGCCGGCGATGATGACGTCGACGCCGTGCAGCAGGGGCGCCAGCGCCTTTTCGAGCGCGAGCTGCTGCAAATGGCTGACCAGGATGATCTTGTTGATGCCCTGGGCCAGCAGGCCGTCGATGGTCGGTTGCAGGATTGCCGCCAGCGCCGCCATGTCATCGACATTGTCGCCGATCACTTCGACGCCGCCGGTCGAGGAGATGCTCTGCACGATCTGGGTGGTGGCGCCGATCACGCCGATCTTTTCGCCATTCTCCTCGATCACAGTGGCCGGCGCGATCTTCTTGCCGATACCCGCGGCCGGCGGGAAGCCGGTGTAGGCGTCCGCATCCAGGATCGTGCCGGTGTAGAGCGAGGCGAGATTGGCATCGGCCGAGAAGTCCAGATTGGCCGAGAGATAGGGGAACTGCGCACCGGGATAGCCGCCGGTCTGCCTGATGATGTCGGCGAATGCCCTGGTGCCGGCGTCGAATTCGTGATTGCCGATCGCCGAGGCCTGCACGCCGATGATGTTCAGCATCGCCATGTCGGCGGTACCGAAGCCGGGCGAGATATTCAGCGTCCCGGCGGCGAGGCCGTAATAGGTCTCGAGCGCCGTTTCATAGACCTCCTTCAGCGAGCTGTCGCTGCCGGCGCTGAAGAACGGGCTGGGAATGAAATTGTCGCCCGACGACAGCGTGATCGAGTTGTCGTAGGTCTCCTCGAGATAGTCCACGATCGCCGCGAAGTTGCCGGCGCGATCGACTGCGTTCAAGCCTGCCTCGAAGTCCGATGCATGCAGGATTTGCAGCGTGTAAGCCGGGGTTGGTTCCTGCTCGCCGAGATCGAGGCCGACGATCACCGGATCATGGTCGGACACCCGGATCGAGGCGTCGCCGTCGAAGATCGAGGTGTCGCGGCCATAGTCGGTATTGTAGTCGAGCGCATCGGCCTCGTCGGCGTTGATGTGCCAAGTGGTCACACCGGATACCTGCGCGCCGAGGCTGGCATTGGCGAAGGCATAGTCGAGCGTGCCGGTCTGGCCGTCGAACACATAGGAATAAGCATCGTCCTCACGGGCCTGCAAATCCTCATAGCCCGCGCCCTCGATGATCGCCGTCGACTGCTCCTTGGCGTAGCCGTTGAAGTCGCCGAGCAGCATGACGTCCGGATCGCCCGAGCCGGTCGGATCGCTCGCCGCCCAAGCGGTGAGTGCGGTGGCAGCCAGCTCGCGCTGGTTCTGCCAATTGCCCTGGCCGTCGCCCTGATCGGAATCGGCGCCGGAGCCGGTACCGCTCTTGGACTTGAGATGGTTGGCGATCGCCGTGAAGGTTTCGCCGGTCGCAAGTTCCTCGAAGGTCACCGCCAGCGCATTGCGGCTGGTGTTCTCGCCGTCGAACACCGCGCCGACCGTGCTCTGCCCGAGCAAGCCGCCGAGGCCGAGGCCGGGCAGGTCGGCGTCGTTGAGGGTCTCGATGGTCGTACCGTCGGCGATCTTCACCGCGGTGGTGTCGTAGATGAAGCCGACCGCGATGGCGTCGCCGCCGACGAATTGCTGGCCGGGATCGACCCAGGCATAGGTACCGGCCCCAGCGACGGCATTGAGCTGCTCGACCAGGTACTTGATCGCGTTGCCGGACGATGCGGCCGAGAAGTCGTTCTACAGCTCGGTCAGCGCCAGCACGTCGACGTCCATGTCGAGAATGGTCGCGACCAGCTTCTCGGTCTGACGTGCGAACTCAGCGGCGTTGTCGGCGCCGCGCGGCGCTTGGCCGATCGCGGTGGTGCCGCCATTGTCCAGCGTGGTGAAATAGTTCAGCACGTTGAAGCTCGCCACCTTCAGGCGACCTCCGACGTCTTCCGGCGCATCGGTGCGCGGGTTATCGCCGGCCCCGAAGGTGTTGGCGCCATCCTCGACCGAACGAATCCGCCAAGTCGCCCCCGAGGCGGAGTTGCCGGCCCATTGATAGTCGAGCACACCGGTCAGGCCGGTGACAGTATCACCCATCCGGACCGCGTCGGCAGTGCCGTAGTTCGGCGTGGCGGAGGGGTTGTCGTTCGGATCGAAGCCGGCGAGGGTGTTGATCGCGGCGTTCTGGACGTTCAGGCCATCGTCATAGGTGATGGTGCGAGCACCGAGCTCGGCCAGATACGCCTGGTAGGCGGCGGCGTCGGGCGCGTTCTCCTGCGTGAACTGTTCGGGCCGTTCGCCCGCCACAAGCTTGATCTCATTGAAACGGTCGAGATTGAACTGCTCGGTGACGGTCAGGGTCTCGGGAATCGTGACCAGCATGCCTTCATAGGCTTCGAGATCGGGCTGGTAGTTGCCGTCCTGGCTCAGCGTCGTGCCCATCGACGGCAGGTCGATCTGTGTCGCCATCGTGTCAATGTCGGCCACCGCGCCGGCCTGAACGACCGAAATGCTGCTGGCAGTAAGCTCGGTCAGGCCGAAATATTCGCTGATCGAGCCGGTGACGCGGACCCGGTCGCCGATCTGGACGTCGGTGGCGCCGCCGTAGACGAAGATCGCCTCGGACGTCAGCACGTTGCCGTCTGAATCGGTGGCCTCTTCCTGGAGATAGAAGCCGTTGAGATTGCGGTTGGCGTCGGCATCGCCGTTCTGGAAGTCGCCGACCACGATGGCTTCAACGGTCACAATCTGGCCCACCATCGCGCTGCTGGCTCCGCTGCCCTGAATTGCGCTGATCTTGGTGATGCCGAGGTCGTCGTTGACGATGGTGCCGGGCGCCGTCGCGGCGCTGACGATCGTGGTGGTCACGGCCGCCGAATTGGAAAAGTCCTGCAGCGTCAGCGTAAAGCTCACGTTCGGCTCATTGACGGTGTCGCCGGCGACGGTGACGGTCACGACTGCGGAGGTCTCTCCCGCAGCGATGGTGCCACTGAAGCTGACCGGCTCGCCGCCGACATAGTCGGCCGCATCGGTCTGTGCCGAAGCGATCGCTCCCGAGAACGCCACGTCGCCCGTGGTTCCGCCGCTACGCTCGACGGTGAACTGGAAGACGGTCGGACCGCTGTTACCTTCGTCATGCGACACCGTAAGCAAATCCGGCGCAAAGGCGACGTGTTGCATTTCGGCTGACGATTCGGACGAACTGGTAACGCGGATGTCGTCGATGCCGACCCACTCGTCATTGCCGGCGGCGTTGGTGGTGAGAATGCGAACCTGGAGGTCGCTGCGGCCGTTGACGGCGTCAGGCAGCAGCAGATCGAACTGGGTCACCTGGGTCGCGGCACCGCCGGTGGTGACGTCGGCGGCGTAGCCGCTTGGAACGTTGGTCCACGCCCCGCTCGAACCGAGCCGATATTGCACGTTGATCTGCTGCGCGGCGTCGTCCGTGCTGGCGTCGAGGTCGCGTGCCTCGAAGCTCAGTCGGACATCCTTGCGGCCGGTGGCGTCGAGATGGATCACGAGGTTGGGGGCATCCGCACTGTTCGAGCCGTTCAGCGCCACCGTCGGGTTGGCAATCTGGAATTCGGCCACACCGCCGTTGGTGATGGCGGTATTGGTCTGGTTGGCGACGACGTCGACATCTCCTGACGACGATCCGGTAGCCGTACGCGCGTCCACCCCGGTTGCCGAAACGACATCGTTGCCGAGATAGCCGACGATCGACGCGACTCCCGACCAATCATCATTGGTCGTGATGAGACCGGTATTGGACCAATCCTGCAGGAAATCGCCGTTCGCCAGGACATGAGGGGTCGTCGACATGGATAGCCACTCCAGCGCTTGAGAGACGACGTCGCGGATCGCCGCCTCACGGCATGCGTGAGGGCACGGTCCAGACGGCCGATGGTTAACGGATCGTTAATGCGCTTTGATAGAATGCCGATGACAACAGATCGGTGACTACTTCTTAACGGGCCGGTGAAGTCATGACCCGACATGTCGTGTGAAGGCTGAGCGAAGCAACGACTCGTATCGGACCAAGCGACGCGCTCGATCTCTCGGCCGGCAGCGATCGCCAACGAGTCTTCTGTATGTAGCGGGATCGGCGGGCCGAGAGCCCGCGACCGCGCCAAGCTTCGATTGTCGGCCTGCGCGGGCGAACCTCCGGCCAAGGCGGCGTTTCGTCGCAGGTGTCGCGGCCTCGTTGCCCCCGGGCCGAGTTTTCGTGCACGCGCCGCATTGTCATGCGCCTGACGTTGAACCTCGCTAACGAACGCCGATCGCATCCAAACGTAACGGTCCGACGTCGTTTTGAATTGAGTATTATGACCGCAACAACGCCCTCCGCGTCGACTCCCGCGTCCGGCGATCTCGCGTCGGCCGCGATCGCATCCTGCAGAACGGCCTTTCTGACGGTGGGATTGTTCTCTGCGGTGCTCAATCTGCTGATGCTCACCGGCTCGATCTACATGCTGCAGGTGTACGACCGGGTCATTCCATCGCACAGCATTCCGACATTGATTGCGCTGTCGATCGCGGTGGCGGCAGCGTATGCGATGCAAGGGTTGTTCGACCTGCTGCGTCAGCGCATTCTGACCCGGATTGGATCGGCGCTGCACGCCGCGCTGTGGCAACCGGTCGTCTGCAACATCCTGCGCGGGCCGCTACGAGGCGGCGGCGCAAATCGCGGCCTGCAATTGTCCCATGATCTGGACTCGGTCCGGTCGTTCCTGTCCGGGCTCGGCCCGACGACCTTGTTCGACTTGCCGTGGATGCCGCTGTATCTCGCCGGCTGCTTTCTCCTGCATCCATATCTCGGCTGGACGCTGGTCGTGGGCGCGGTGCTGCTGTTCGGGATCGCGCTGCTCACCGAGGTGCTGACGCGGGCCCCGACCCGGGACGCGTCGCGTGCCGGCGCAATCCGCGGCGTCCAGCTTGAAGCGGGTCGGCGCAACGCCGAAATCGTGGCCGCCTTGGGGATGGAGCAGCGTTTGATCCACCGGATCGGCGCGGCCAACGACGATCTAGTCGCCGCCCAGCAGCGCAACGCGGATATCGCCGGGTCGCTCGGCGCGTTGTCGAAGACGCTGCGCTTCATGCTGCAATCGGCGCTGCTCGGCCTCGGCGCCTATCTCGTGATCGAGGGATTGGCGAGCGGCGGTGTGATGATCGCCGCGTCGATCATGGGCAGCCGCGCGCTCGCGCCGGTGGAACTGGCGATTTCCATCTGGCGACCGTTCATCGGCGCGCGACAGGCGGGCCAACGGCTCCGCGCCGCCCTGCGCGAGGGCGACGCCCCGCACCCCGACGTTGCGCCCGAACGCGCCGTACATCGGCTCACGGTCGAGCAGGTCACGATCGCCGCCCCCGGCGGCACCACCGCGATCGTGCACAACGCTTCGTTCGTACTCGAAGCAGGCCAGGCGGTCGGCATCATTGGCCCGTCAGCCGCCGGCAAATCGACGCTGGCGCGGGCACTGGTCGGGATCTGGCCGATCGCACGCGGCGAGATCCGGCTCGATGGCGCCACCCTCGATCAGTGGCCGGCAGAAATTCGCGGCGGCATGATCGGCTATCTGCCGCAGGACGTCGAATTGTTCGACGGGACGGTCGCGGAAAACATCGCGCGTTTCGACTCTGAGATTGACCAGACTGCGGTGATCGCCGCGGCGAAGGCCGCCGGCGCCTACGAGATGATCCTGAAGCTGCCGAAGGGGTTCGAGATGCGGATCGGCGAAGCCGGCGCCACCCTATCGGGCGGCCAGCGGCAGCGGATCGCGTTGGCGCGCGCGCTCTACAAGGATCCATTCATGGTGGTGCTCGACGAGCCGAACGCCAGCCTCGACGCCGAAGGCGACGCCGCGCTGACCGACGCCATCCGGCGTGTCCGGGCTCGCGGCGGTATTGCCGTCATCATTGCGCATCGGCCGGCGGCGCTCGCCGCGGTCGATCTCGTGCTGACGCTGGCGACCGGCCAGGTGCAGGCGTTCGGACCGAAGGACGAAGTGCTGCGCAAATCGCTGGCCGCTCATCCGGCGCCGGGCGGCGCGGCGCTGCAGGCGGTGCCCGATGCGCGTTCGGTTCCTGCCGCCGCCGCCAGTTGAGGACTTTCATATGACCGCAGCCCGCACGCCCGAGGCTCGCCGCAACGATCCGTTTCGCGATATCCGGCGCGCCACCGCATTCGGAATCGGCACGCTGGCCATCGTCGTGTCCACCGCCGGCGTTTGGGCGATGACCGCGCCGCTCGCCAGCGCCGTGATCGCGCCGGCACAGGTGGTGGTCGACAGCAACGTCCGCCGGGTTCAGCACCCTACCGGCGGCGTGGTCGCCGACATCTACGTCAACGACGGCGACCAGGTCCGAGCCGGAGACATGCTGGTCCGCCTCGATGAAACACTGTCGCGCGCCAACCTTGCGCTGATCGAAAACCAGCTCAACCAGCTGGGGATGCGTCGTGCCCGGCTGCAGTCCGAGCAGAACGGCCGCGATGCGGTGGTGCTGCCGGACGAGATCGCCGCCCGCCGCACCGTCGCCGCGATCGCGGAGATGATCGAGGGCGAGACCGCGCTTTTCGCCCGGCGGCGCGAGGCGATCAATGGCCAGCAATCGCAGCTGCGCGAACGCAAGGCCCAGATCGCCGACGAAATCCGCGGCCTGGAGGCACAAATCGCCTCGAAGCGCGAACAGATCCGCTGGATCGAAACCGAGCTGGAGGGTGTCCGCGAGTTGTACGAAAAGCGCCTGGTGCCCTATGCGCGTCTCACTGCACTCGAGCGCGAGGCCTCCCGCCTGACCGGCGAGGAAGGCCAGCTGATCGCCGAGATCGCACGCGCCAAGGGCCGGATCACCGAAACCGAACTGCAGATCATCCAGCTGGTTCAGGACCAGCGCCGTGAAGTCGCGACCGAACTGCGCGACGTCGAGAGCAAGCTTGCAGATCTGGGCGAACGCCGCATCGCCGCGATGGACCAGCTCGATCGCGTGATATTGCGCGCGCCGCAGGACGGTCTGATCCACCAGAAATCGGTCTTCACCGTCGGCGGCGTGATCACCGCGGGCGAACAGCTGATGCTGATCGTGCCGAAGGACTCGCTCGTGGTGGAGGCCCGGGTCGATCCACAAATGATCGA
>NZ_JAEMSD010000136.1:11046-14691 GCF_016462955.1 Bradyrhizobium sp.
AATGATCGACCGGCTCAAGGTCGGGCAATCCGCCAAGCTCCGCTTCAGCGCGTTCGACGCCGCCGTGACCCCCGAGCTCGACGGCAAGCTGACGCGGATCGCCGCCGACCTGACCAAAGACCCGCAGTCCGGCGCGGCGTACTACGTCGCCCGCATCGGCCTCGACGCGAGCGAACTCGCCAAGCTCGACGGCAAGGCTTTGGTGCCCGGCATGCCGGTTGAAGCCTTCATCCAGAACGGCGTGCGGACGGCGATCGCCTACCTGCGCAAGCCGCTGGAAGATCAGCTCGCCCGTGCGCTGCGGCAGAAATAACACAAGATTGCCGCCGGCAAGATATGCCGGCTTTCGAAGCCGTTTGATCTTCCGACCCTCGCCGAGAGCAAGGACAGGGAAGATCATCACGACAGAGAATCATCCCCGCTGCAATGCCAGGGTCACGCCGCCGAGCGTGAGCGCCATCGCGGTCCATTCGCGATAGCCCAGCGGCTCTCCCAGAATGATGGCGGCGGAGACGACGCCGATCACGGGCACGATCAGCATGCCCGTCGAAGCCGTGGTCGGCGGCAGACGGCGCAGCGTCTCGAACCAGGTGACGTAGCAGAGGCCCATCGGCACGAGAGTCATGTAGACGAAGCAGCCGAGCCCCAGCGGAGTGATCGCGCCGACATCGGGATGCTCGAACGCGATGCCGAGAATCAGCATCGTGGCGCAGCCGAGCCCGACCTGCCAGGCGACGACGACCAGCGGCGGCATTGGCAGCGGCTTGCGGTTGAGCACGTTGCCGAGCGCAAACAGGATGGCGCAGAGCAGCGCCAGCACGATGCCCAGCAGCTTGTCCGCGCCGAACGCAAATCCATTGCCGCTCAGGAGCAGCGTGACGCCGGCAACGCCAAGGATCAGCCCGAAAATATCCCGTGGCGCCGGGCGGTTATGCAGCACCGGCCAGGCGAACAGCATCGCCCAGATCGGCATGGTATAGGCGAGCAGGGCGCCCTCGCTCACGGTCACGTATTTCATCGCGACCGTCCCGAGACCCATCCAGGCAAAAACGTTGGTGAAGGTCGCAAACAGCAGCCGCGGGATGGCCTCGCGCGGCACGGTGAACGATTCCTTCCGGCTCAGCACCAGGGCGCCGAGAATGAGCGAGGCGCAGACGCCGGCAAGGCCACGGGCGAACAGCGGCGGCCATTGCTGGAGCAACAACTTCATCAGCGGCCAGTTCAGCGCCCAGCCGAACGCCGTTACGCAAAGGCAGAAAGAGCCGATCGTCCTGTCGCGCCGCGTCATATCCATGCATAGCGCTTAGCAGGCCGGCGCCAGCCGCTCCACCTCGGCCGATGCATGCGGGCCATCGCGCAGAACGGAACCGGACCGCCTGGCGGCCGTTCAAATGGGAGCCCACGCGTCGATGCGTGCCGCAGCACAAGCCAGGGAGGCCATCATGCCCGCAGCTGAGAAAGACCACGTCTACAAGATCCTGGACCTGGTTGGATCGTCCGAGACCTCGATCGAGGACGCGATCAAGAACGCGATCAGCCGCGCCTCGAAGACCATTCGCGAGATGAAATGGTTCGAGGTGGTGCAGACTCGTGGCCACATCGAGAACGGTACGATCGGCCATTTTCAAGTCACCTTGCGCGTCGGCTTCACGCTGGAAGAATGACGTCTCACCAAGCGTAGCGCAGGTTGCCTTTGCCGGCATAGCTGCGTGTCACGTCCGAGAATTCGCCTTCGAACGTCGCCGCAGCCGACCAACCGTTCAGCCAGTTCATGTGCACCGATGCCGTGGTCAACGCGGCCTCGCGCGCCTGTGCCGCACCGTTGACGACGAAACTCGCGCCCGGCAAGGCCTGGAAAGTCGCCGCGCTCGACCTGTCAGGATTGAAGTCGGGCGACCAGGCCAGGCGGCCGCGCAAGGTCAGCACGCCAACCGGCATGGCGAAGGATTTGTCGCTGCGCAGTCCGAGCTCGGTGCGGTTGTCGCTCACGCTCCTGGCGGCGTAGTTCAATGCGAATGCGGCCGAGCCGGCAACGACCTGTTCGGAATAGGCCGGCAGATCGAACGTCGTGACCTGCGCGGCGCCATAGGGAGTGAGGCCGAATCCCCACAGAAACGGAGCGACGAACCGATAGCCGCCTTCAAGTCGCGCGGAATAGGCATTGGCATCAAACTCAGCGCGCAGCCGGTCGGCGCCTGCGACAGTCACCGTGCGGTCGGTCGTGACATTCTGCCAGCCATAGCCAAGCGCTGCAGACAAATAAGCGGGTCCGCTCGTGTGCCGCAGATAGGCGCCAGCCTGGAACAGGTCGGAGCGGCCGGTGCCGAGACCGTTCACGCCGAAGCTGGTCCCTCCGCCGGCAAGCGCGAAGCCCAGCACCGTACTCGGCGAGAGGCGATAATCGGCACTGATCGCAGTGCCGGCGACGCGGCTCGTGGTATTGTTTGAGCCCGTGACCGTATTGCCGGATGTCGATTGCGATCCGCCGAAGCCGGCGCCCCACACGCTCCAGCGCTGCATGACACTCCGAGGCGGCGTTTTCGTCATCAGCGCGAATGCATCGGTGCGCTGTCGTCCGACATAGGCGCTGGCCTGATCCTCCTCGGAAAAACCCGTTGCGACTCCGGGACCGGTATCGCCGTCCCGCTGTGCGACGGGATCCGTGAGCAGGCCCATGAACTGCCCCATGGCTGCGAACGCCGTCTGCTGTGATCCGGTTGCCAGCTCGCCGGACGCTTGCGTCAGCCCGCCCGGTGTCAGCGCGCTGTACACTGCTGCTATACCGCCGTTGGCGTTGAAGGCATCTGTCAGCGCCACTCCAACCCGGTGCTGATTGCGATTGAGGCCCGTCGGAATTGCAAAGCTCAGGATCAGATCGAGATACACGTCATTGGCATCATAGCTGAGGCTGCCATGGAAGTGGGACGGTAGGCTGGCACTCACGATGACCGGACTGAAGGTGCCGCTGACGCCGCCGCTTGCGCTCAAGATGGTGTACCGCTTGGCGACGTAGCTGCCGGCGGCGAAGTTCGCCACCACCGTCGCGCCGCCGAGTTGCGCCGCACCCGTAACGGCCGCATGGGACGCGACGGATGGATCGAGTTGGACGAGATAGAGCGCGCCGGATTGAAAGGCGAGGCTGCCGTTGACCGCGGTCACGCTGCCGGGAGTGCCGTTTCCAGGCGCAAACGTGCCGCCGGCATTGACCGATGTTGCGCCGACCGAGCCGCTGCCCATCAAGGCGCCACCGTTGACCGCGGTTGCGCCGATCAGGGAGCCCTCGACATTGAGCACGCCACCATTGACGGTGGTACCGCCGCTGTAGGTGTTGGCGCCCAGGAGCGTCAGCGTGCCGCTTGTGCTCTTGGTGATCGCCACGCTGCCGCCCTGGTCGGCAGCGTTGCTACCGCCGCCGGGATTGGTGCCGCCGGAGCCGATGTAGTCGGCGATGCCGCCCGCGATGGTCTGGTTGCCGGCGCCGAAGCCGAGCACCGTCGTGTTGCTGCTCGTGCTCTGAAAGAAGATGCCGGAGCCAAAGCCCGAACCGTCGGTCCCGCCGTTCCGGCCAGTGCCGCCCACGACGCTTCCCGCCGTTTGAGAGAGATCGCCCTGAACCGTCACACTCCCGCCGCTCTGGACGAAGAT
>NZ_JAEMSD010000137.1 GCF_016462955.1 Bradyrhizobium sp.
CTTGAGGCTCGGCAGCGCGGCGATATGCTCGTTCAGCGTCGCCACCTGAAACGCCACGGAGCGCGGATTGTAGGGATCGAGCACGGCGAGGTCGCGCACCGGGGCCAGGATCGGCGCCAGCAGGTAGCGCGAGCGATAGGTGATCTGGCAATCGACCAGCGTCAGCAGGATGTCGAGATCCTCGTCGCCCGCCTCGTCATAGGCGAACTGGCGCGTGAAGCGCGTGGTGTTGATGGCGCGCTCGGTGCGCCGTCCGATGTCGAGGAAGCGCCAGCCCGCGGCGCGGTTCATGTTCTCCTGCGCAAGGCCAGCGAAGCTCGAAAGCTCCTGTAAGGTCAGTTCGGCCGCGCTCAGCACGCCGTCGTCGTCCTCGACCCCGTCAGCCAGGCGCTCGGCCATTTCGGTGATGACCTGCCAGGCGTCGGGCGACAATCGCTCGCGCAAGGAGGTCGCGGTGCGCTGCGCCGCGCGCACCAGCGACAGCGCCGAGCCGAAACGCGCTTCGCTCTGCAACGCTTCGGCCGTGATCCGCCCGGCCGAGGCGCGCGAGGTCTGCGAGATCGCGCCCCAGGCCACCAGCAGGCGCTGGATGCGTTCGGCCGATTGCACTGACGCCGCGGTGCCCTTGTTGGGCCCGCTCGGCGAGCCCAAAGCGCGCACGAGGCGCAGCGTCGCCTCGGCGCGTTCGAGGTAGCGGCCGAGCCAGAACAGATTGTCGGCGGCGCGGCTCGGCAGCACGCCGGCGATGCGACGGATGCGCACCTTGTCGGTCGCCGGCAGCAGCGTCGCGGTCGGGACCTGCTTGTCCGAGACCACCCAGACGTCGGCGGCACGGGCGCCGTCGCCCATCGACACGGCGCGCGCATCCGGCTGCTCGGCGATCCGGCAGAAGCCGCCGGGCATGATGGCCCACCCCTCGGGCGTGGCAGCCGCGAACACGCGCAGCACGAAGGGACGCGGCGTCAGCTGCCCCTGCTCCCACACCGGCATGGTCGAGAGCCGCACCACCTCCTGGCCGACATAGTCCATGCCGCGCGCAGCAATGGCGTCGGCGAGGCGCCGGCGGTCGGCCGCATCGAGCTCGCTCGGAAGCACAGGACTGCTCGAGTCGAAGCCGGGCACACTGCGTTGGTAGGCGCCTTCGATCGCGACCTCGTCGAGCCGCGCCAGCACCTCGTCGCGGGCCGCGCGCTGCCCACACCACCAGGTCGCGATGTGCGGCATCTTCAGGTCTTCGCCGAGCAGGCGGCGGCTCAGCGCCGGCAGGAAGCCGAGCAGCGCCCGCGCCTCCAACACGCCCGAGCCCGGCATGTTGGCGACGACGACGCCGTCCTTGCGCAGCACGTCGATCAGGCCGGGCACACCGAGCCGCGACGAGGCATCGAGCTCGAGCGGATCGAGCGAGTTGGAATCGACGCGGCGCAAGAGCACGTCGAGCCGCTTCAGGCCGGCGACGGTGCGGATGTGGACGTGGTCGTCGCTGACGGCGAGGTCGTCGCCTTCGACCAGCAGAAAACCAAGATAGCGCGCCAGCGTCGCATGCTCGAAATAGGTCTCGCTGAAACTGCCGGGGGTGAGCACGCCGATCCTGGGCTCGTCGCGGTCGGCGCGCGCGCGCAAGGAATCGCGGAACGCCTCGAAGAACGGAGCGACGCGCGGCACGTTCATCGACTTGTAGAGATCGGAGAAGGCGCGCGACAGCACCAGGCGATTCTCCAGCGCATAGCCCGCGCCCGACGGCGCCTGGGTGCGGTCGCCGAGCACCCACCAGCGGCCGTCGGGGCCTCGGCCGACATCGGCGGCATAGAGCGAGAGATAGCGCCCGCCCGGCGGCGGCACGCCGCAGACGGGACGAAGATATTCGGGGCTGCCGGCGATCGCGGCCGCCGGCAGCGCGCCTTCCGCGACGAGCCGGCCCTCGCCATAGATGTCGCGCAGCACGCGCTCGAGCAGTTCGGCGCGCTGGGTGATGCCGGCGCAGAGCTGTTGCCAGTCGGCCTGATCGATCAAGAGCGGCAGATGGCTGATCGCCCAGGGCCGGTCGGCGCTGTCGCCGGGCGCACGATAGGTGACCCCCGCCTCGCGCAAGTGGCGGTCGGCCATGCCGAAGCGCCGCTCGATCTCGTCGGGCGCCAGCGCGCCGAAGTCGTCGAAGAAGCGGTTCCAGACCGGGCGCGGCGTGCCGTCCGGGCCTAAGAACTCGTCGGGGATGCCGGGCAGCCTTCTATAGTCGCGAACCCATTGCGCGAGGCGGCGTTGGCCGGCTTCCCTGCCCGCCTTGTCGTTCTGTTCGGCTGCGCCCTCGGCCATGCGCCTCTCCCTGCCCCACCATCATACTCATTGCAGGAGCGGGGTCCGCAAGTCGAGCGTCAGCGGAAACTCATTTGTGCGTTCCTCGGGCGGCGGCTGCATCGGTCCCGGGGTGTGGCCGTGGTCCTGGAAGCGCGCCAACCGCCGCGCCTCGGCCTCGTAGGTGTTGACCGGCTTGGTGTCGTAGCTGCGCCCGCCGGGATGGGCGACATGGTAGACGCAGCCGCCGAGCGATCGACCGTTCCAGGTGTCGATCAAGTCGAAGGTCAGGGGCGCGTGGACGGGAATGGTCGGGTGCAGGCCGGAGGCCGGCTGCCAGGCCTTGAAGCGGACGCCGGCCACTGCCTCCGCCGAGCGGCCGGTCGGGGTCATCGGCAGGCGACGGCCGTTGCAGGTCACGATGTGGCGGCCCTCGACGAAGCCCTCGGCTTTCACCTGAAGCCGCTCGACCGATGAGTCGTCATAGCGCACCGTGCCGCCGGCCGAGCCCTCCTCGCCGAGCACGTGCCAGGGCTCCAGCGCCTGGCGCAGCTCCAGCGTCACGCCGCCATGATGGACCCGGCCGAAGGCGGGGAAGCGGAATTCGAGCTGGGCCAGGTACCATTCCGGCTCGAAAGGGTAGCCGAATTGCTTCAGCTCGGTGAGGACGTCCAGGAAGTCTTCCCAGATGAAATGCGGCAGCATGTAACGATCGTGCAGCGCAGTGCCCCAGCGCACGAACTTGCCGCTCAGCGGCTCGCGCCAGAACCTTGCGATCAGCGCGCGGATCAGGAGCTGCTGCGCCAGCGACATGCGCGGATCCGGCGGCATTTCGAGCGCGCGGAATTCGACGAGACCGAGCCGGCCGGTCGTGCCCTCCGGCGAATAGAGCTTGTCGATGCAGATCTCGGCACGGTGGGTGTTGCCGGTGATGTCGACCAACAGATGCCGGAACAGCCGGTCCACCAGCCACAGCGGCGTCTGCGCGCCAGGCGGCGGCACGTGCGAGAGCGCGATCTCGAGCTCGTAGATGCTGTCGTGCCGGGCTTCGTCGATGCGCGGCGCCTGACTGGTCGGGCCGATGAAGAGGCCGGAGAAGAAATAGGACAGCGACGGATGCCGCTGCCAATACAGCACGAGGCTCTTGAGCAGATCGGGCCGGCGCAGGAACGGGGAATCCTGCGGCGAGGAACCGCCGACCACGACATGATTGCCGCCGCCGGTGCCGGTGTGGCGCCCGTCGACCAGGAAACGGTTGGCGCCGAGTCGCACCTTCGCCGCGTCCTCATAGAGACCTGTGGTGATCTCGACCGCGTCGCGCCAGTTCTTCGCCGGCTGGATGTTGATCTCGATGACGCCAGGGTCGGGCGTCACCTTGATCACCTCGATTCGTGGATCGAACGGCGGCGGGTAGCCCTCGACATGGACCTGCAGCTGCATCTCCTCCGCGGTGGCTTCGAGCGCGGCGACCAGTTCGAGATAGTCCTCGATGCGCTCGACCGGCGGCATGAAGGCGCAGAGCACACCGTCGCGGACTTCGACCGACATCGCGGTGCGAACCGGGACGGAGGTGTTGAGATTCTCGGGCGCCGCCCGCGGCGGGGATTCCGGACGCGCGGCGAGCGTGAACACCGGGAGCTTGTCCCGAGCCTCCATCGGGTCCTGCTCGACGATATAGGGATACTGGCTGGGCGGGACGTAACCGAGCGAGCCGATCGGCAGGCGCAAGCCGAGAGGGGAATCGCCCGGCATCAGGAACAGATGACTGCGCCGGAGTTGCCAGCGCTCGCTACGCCAGCGCGGCGGCGCGTTCCAGCGCTGCACCGGCAGCACGAAGCCGCGCGGTGTGTTGAGGCCCTCGTCGAACACGCGCGCCATCCGCGCGCGGGCTTCCGGATCCGCCAATTTAGAATCGGAGGGATCGACGTTGACGGGAAGCTCGGCCTCCTTCTGGAGCCAGTACGCGGTGTCCTCGTAAGCCGGCATGATGTAGCCGGCATCGAGGCCGAGCCGGGCCGCCGTGCCTTCCATGAAGGTCTCGGCGTCTTTCACCTCGGCACGGCGCGGATTTTCGATTTTGGCGATGAGGTCGACATTCTTCCAGATCGGCACGCCATCCTTGCGCCAGTACAGGCCGAAGGCCCAACGCGGCAGGCTCTCGCCCGGATACCATTTGCCCTGGCCGTAATGCAGCAGGCCCCCGGGCGCAAAGCGCGTCCGCAGCCGGCGGATCAGATCGTCGCCGAGCGCGCGCTTGGTCGGGCCGACCGCTTCCGTATTCCATTCTCCCGCTTCGAGATCGTCGACCGAGACGAAGGTGGGCTCGCCGCCCATGGTCAGCCGCACGTCGGCGCTCGAAAGATCGCCGTCGACCTGCTCGCCGAGATCGTCGAGCCGCGCCCAGGATTCATCCGAGAACGGTTTTGTGATGCGCGGCGCCTCGCGGATGCGCTTGATGCTCATGTCGAAGCCGAACTCGACCTCGGCAAAGCCGGCGCCGCCGGAGATCGGCGCTGCCGAGCGATAATGCGGCGTGGCAGCGACCGGGATGTGCCCCTCGCCCGCCAGCATGCCCGAGGTCGCGTCGAACCCGATCCAGCCCGCGCCCGGCAGATAGACCTCGGCCCAGGCGTGCAGATCGGTGAAATCGTTCTCGACTTCCGGCGGTCCCTCGATCGGGTCGATGTCGGGACGGATCTGGATCAGATAGCCGGAGACGAAGCGGGCGGCGAGACCGAGATGGCGCACGGTCTGGATCAAGAGCCAGGCGGAGTCGCGGCAGGACCCTGCGCCGGAGGCGAGCGTCTCCTCCGGCGTCTGCACACCCGGCTCCATGCGGATGATGTAGCGGACCTTCTTCTGGAGCTCGCGGTTCAGATCGACCAGGAAGTTGACGGTGTTCGGGGCCTCGTGCGGGATCGAATCGAGGAATTTGGCGAACAGGCGATCGGGCTTGATGGTCTCCAGATAAGGCGCAAGCTCGGTCTTCAGGTCCTTCGGATAGTCGAACGGAAAGCTGTCGGCATAGGGCTCGACGAAGAAGTCGAACGGGTTGACCACGGTCATCTGCGCCGTGAAGTCGACCTCGAATTTCAGCTCGGTGGTCTTCTCGGGAAAGACGTCACGCACTACAAATACGACCGCCCGATCGACCTTGGCCCGCAGCCGGATCGTCTGCGGGCCAAGGTCGATCGGGCGGTCGTATTTGTAGTGCGTGACGTGGTGTAATGCGACGTAGATCGACACGGGGTGCGGTACTCCAGCAGCTTTTTTGAGCAGAACACCGGAGGGAGGCGCGATCAAGCACTAACAACGGGCACGGGGTGCCTAGTAAGTATTCCGGGTCGCCGTGGAGGGGATTGCGTTCGACGTCAGTATTAGCGCGGCGATGCTTCCACGGCGTCATGGCCGGGCTTGTCCCGGCCATCCACGACCTTTGCCGCCGCCCCCAAGAACGTGGATGCCCGGGACAAGCCCGGGCATGACGACCTCATTTTGTAGAACTCTACGCCGCCGAGGTCAGCCGCTGCAGGAACTGGGTCACCTCGTGGCGGAGCGTTCCGACTTCGCCGTGGACGCGCTCGGAGGCGCTGTTGACGCGGGCGGCGACACGGCCGGTGTCGGCCGCGGCTTCGCTGATGCCTGTGACGTTGGAGGAGACCTGCGAGGTGCCGGCGGAGGCTTCCTGAACGTTGCGGGCGATCTCGCGCGTCGCGGCGCCCTGCTGCTCGATCGAGGCTGCAATCGAGGCCGTGATGCCGTCGATCTCGGCGATGGTCTGCGCGATCGCCTCGACGGCCGCGACCGAAGTGGCGGTCGATTGCTGCATCTCGCCGACCTTGGCGCCGATCTCCTCGGTCGCCTTCGCCGTCTGGTTGGCGAGGCTCTTGACCTCGGACGCCACCACGGCGAAGCCGCGGCCGGCATCGCCCGCGCGAGCCGCCTCGATCGTTGCGTTGAGCGCAAGCAGGTTGGTCTGCGAGGCGATCTCGCTGATCAGCTTGACGACGTCGCCGATCTGCATCGCAGCGTCCGCAAGGTTGCGGATCTCGCTGCCGGCGCGATTGGCTTCGTTCACCGCCCGTCCCGTGCTCGCGGTCGAGCCGGCCACCTGGCGATTGATCTCGGCGATCGACGATGCGAGTTGCTCGGCGGCGCTGGCGACGGTGGCGACGTTGCGCGAGGCCTGGTCGGAGGCACTGAGCACGCCCGAGGTCTGCCGGCTTGTCTTCTCCGCCGCGGCCGCCATCTGGCCGGCATCGGTTTCGAGATCGGTCGCGGCGCCCATGAGTCCGCCTGCGACCGCGTCGAGATGGGTACCGAACTGCCGCGCCAGGCCGGCGATCTCCTCGACGCGGCGGCCGAGGCTGTCGGTGCCGGCATTGATCACCACCGCCGAGCGGCGGAACGAGCCGGGCAGACCGCGCGCGAGGATTTTGCGGAAATACTTGCCGCGGCTGGCATAGTCCATCGACGCCGAGGCCTCGCGAACGAAGGCGTCGGTGATGTCGAGCATGTCGTTGACGGATTTCTGGATCGCACCGATGCGCCCGGCCTGCCGGTCGCTCATGATCCGCGCCTCGAGATCGCCGCGCGCCGCCTTGCGACACACATCGACCACCTCGTCGACGGCCACCGCCGTAAGGTGCTGGCACCAGACAGCGTAGCCGAGCAGCGCGACCGTGGCGCCGAGCAAGGCGGCACTGGCGATGCCGGTCAGACCGAGCAGCGAGAGGACGACCGCAACGACGGCGAGACCACACGCGAGCGCGGTCGCTCCCTGCGCCTTAGAGAGAGAGCACAAATTCATCGTAACCGACACCCTGTTGCTTCAGCAGCCCGACCATCGCCTCGAAGCTCGCCTGCATGCCCTCCTTGGCATTGGCATGCCGCGCCTCTTCCGCGCACAGCGTCTTGTAGATCGGCTTGATGCGTTCGATCTGCGCGGGATCCGGCTTGCGACGGTTGGAATGATAGCCGACGATGTTGCCGCGCTCGTCGAATGTCGGCGTGACGTGGGCGAACACCCAATAATGGCTACCGTCCTTCGCCAAGTTGACGACGTAGGCGAAGATCTCCTGCTTGGATTGCAGCGTGTCCCAGAGCAGCTTGAAGACGGCGCGCGGCATGTCGGGATGGCGGATCAGGCTGTGGGGCGCGCCCATCAGCTCCTTCCACGAGTACTTCGCCATGCGGATGAAGACATCGTTGGCGTAGATGATGCGGCCTTTCAGATCGGTCTTCGATACGATCAACTCCTCCTCACCGAGGAGATTTTCCACCCCCGTGGGACGTATCGCTTGCATCTGTCGGACCCTCGCGCAAAGGCCGGCCCGCCACGCTGTGGAGCCGCATCACCTCCTGTCTACGGGAACAGTGTTAACCAGATGTAAGTTTGGGAACCCGCAAGCAAGATCCGCACCTCCGTACCAATACGTGGCGAGGGATCGTTGCACCGGCTGCAAACGACACGCGTCGTTCTCAGTTGCGACTGCGTTGCGGTTGCACCGCGCTCCCGGCGCGACTACATCGTTGCGCCGAGCACCCAGGGCGCGAACTCGGCGCCGCCGAAATCGAAACTCTCGCTCTTGGTCGGCTTTCCCGAAGCCGTCTTCAGGATCAGATCGAAGATGCGCTGGCCGCATTGCTCCACGTTCTCCTCGCCTTCGAGGATGGTGCCGCAATTGACGTCCATGTCGTCTTCCATCCGCTTGTACATCGGCGTGTTGGTGGCGAGCTTGATGGAGGGCGCCGGCTTGCAGCCGAACACGCTGCCGCGACCCGTGGTGAAGCAGACCAGATTGGCACCGCCCGCGACCTGCCCGGTCGCAGCCACGGGATCGTAGCCGGGCGTGTCCATGAAGACGAAGCCCTTCTTGGTGACGGGCTCGGCGTAGCGGAGCACCTCGACCAGATTGGTGGTGCCCGCCTTGGCCATCGCGCCGAGCGACTTTTCCAGGATCGTGGTGAGGCCGCCGGCCTTGTTGCCGGGGCTCGGATTGGCGTTCATCTCGGCGCCTTCGCGCGCGGTGTATTCGTCCCACCAGCGCATGAGATCGACCAGCTTCTCGCCGACCTCGCGGCTGACGGCACGGCGAGTCAGCAGATGCTCGGCCCCGTAGGTCTCCGGGGTCTCCGACAGGATCACGGTGCCGCCATGGCGCACGACGAGGTCGCTGGCGGCGCCGAGCGCCGGATTGGCCGATACCCCGGAATAGCCATCGGAGCCGCCGCATTGCAGCGCCACGGTGAGCTCGCTTGCCGGCACGGTCTCGCGCTTGACCTTGTCGGCATCGGCGAGCGCCTCGCGCACGAAGGCGATGCCGGCTTCGACCGTCTTGCGGGTGCCGCCGACCTCCTGGATGTCCATCGCGCGCAGGCGGCCGGCGAGCTTCTGCTCCTCCATCAGCCCGCCGATCTGGTTCACCTCGCAGCCGAGGCCGAGCACGATGACATGCGAGAAATTGACGTGCCGCGCATAGCCGCCGAGCGTGCGGCGGAGCAATGCGAGCGGCTCGTTCTGCGTCATGCCGCAGCCGGTCTTGTGGGTCAGCGCGACCACGCCGTCGACATTGGGGAAGTCGGCGAGCGGATTGTCGCCGGTGAAGGGGTTCTTCTTGAAGACGTCGGCGACGAGGCTGGCGACATGCGCGCTGCAATTCACCGAGGTGAGAATGCCGATATAATTGCGCGTGGCGACGCGGCCGTCCGGGCGGCGGATGCCTTCGAAGGTCGCCGGCAGGTCGAAATTCGGCGTCGGCTTGACGTCGACGCAATAGGCGTAGTCCTTGGCGAAATCGCCCATGCCGCAGTTCTGCGTGTGCACGTGCTGGCCCGGCGCGATGGCTTGCGTGGCAAAGCCGATGATCTGGCCGTAGCGCCTGACCGGCTCGCCCACCGCGATCGGCTCGATCGCGACCTTGTGGCCGGAGGGAATGCGCTCGAGCGTGGTCACGCCGTCGGCGACCGATGTTCCCGGCGGCAGGCTCGCGCGCGCGATCAGCACGCCATCATCGGGATGCAGGCGGATGACGGGGCTGAGGGTCATGGGAATCTCCTGTATCGAAACCATCGTGCCCCGGACGCAGCGCAGCGGGAAACGGTGCGCTGCTGAGCCAGGCCCATCTATCATGTCGTCGCAGGCTTCGGGGTCCCGGCGCTGCGAAGCGGTGCTACGCACCGCATCGCGTCCGGGACACGAGAGCTTACGCCTTGCCGCCTGAATCCTTGCGGGTCGCGTTCACCTGCATCTTGGCGTAGGTGGTCATCAGGCCGACTTCGTTGGACAGCGTCACCAGCTTGAAGCCCATGTTGATGGCGCGCGCAGCGCCTTCGGCGCCGCTGCAATGAATGCCGGGGTTGAGGCCACGCTTGCCGCACTCCTTGATGATCTTGTCGTAGATCGCGAGGATCTCGGGCTCGGTGCGGTCGAGCTTGGGCTCGAGGCCGTAGGAGAAGCCGAGATCGGACGGGCCGATATAGACGCCGTCGATGCCCTCGACGTCGAGGATCGCTTCCATGTTCTCGACCGCGGTTCTGGTCTCCATCATCGGCAGCAGCACGATCTCGTCGTTCGCCGTCTTCTGGTAGGAACCCGCGGTGCCATACATGCCGGCGCGGATCGGACCGTTGGAGCGCACGCCCTTAGGCGGATATTTGGAGTAGGAGACCAGGTTCCGCGCCTCCTGGGGCGTGTTGACCATCGGGCAGATCACGCCGTAGGCGCCGCCGTCGAGCACCTTGCCGATGATGCCGGGCTCGTTCCAGGGCACGCGGACCATCGGGGTGACCGGGTGCTTGTCCATGGCCTGGAAGCACTGCACCATCGAGAGATAGTCCTGCACGCCGTGCTGCATGTCGACCGTGACGCTGTCGAAGCCGCATTGCGCGATCATCTCGGCCGAGAAGCCGGAGGGAATCGCAAGCCAGGCGTTGACGACCGCCTTGCCCGACTTCCAGATTTCTTTGACTTTGTTCGCCACGTTGCCTTTCCTTCCCTGTTGCTCTCACTCGCCGCGGATCGGGTTGGGCCGCACTTTGAGCGAAAAAAAGCGTGAATGTCCATGGCTCACGCCGCGCACGGACGCATATCTGGGTTCACCCGTCCGCGAGTGTGTCGTCGGCACTGCCGAGCCCGGCAAGGCTCTGTTCGAGCTCGCCGAGCATCTCCTGCAGTTCGGCCAGCTTGCTTGCGCCGAAGCGCCGCGTGATCTCGGCATAGATCGCCTCCGAAGTCGGCGCCACCGCGGCCATCAGCTTCAACCCCTCCTTCGAGATCGAGACCATGCTGCGGCGCTGGTCCGCTTTCGCCGTCCTGCGCTCAATCAGGTCGCGCGCCTCGAGGTCGCGCAGGATGCGCGACAGGCTCGGCCCCAGCAGGAAGGCCGTGCGCGCGAGCTCCGTGACCTCGACCGCTTCGATGGATGCGAGTGCGCGCAGGATGCGCCATTGCTGCTCGGTCAGGCCGTGCTCGCGCAGCGAGGGACGAAACTGCCGCATCACTGCCTCGCGGGCCCGCAGCAGCGACATCGGCAGCGAGCGCGAGAAGTCGCGCATCGGTACCTGGCGCGCGGCAGGCACGGTGGTGTCGGCAGGATCGGCGGATTTCTTCGTCATGACGCCCTTTCAAGCCGGACAACGTTTGCAGTGCAACAAGCCGAAAATGAGTTTGACGCATTCACTTAACATGTTAAGTATCTCGCGGCACCAGGGTTCTATGATTACAGATGGCGCTCAACAACGACGATATCCAAGCTTGCGCGAGGCGTCTGCACCAGGCGGAAAAGACCCGCACGCAGATCCGGCAGCTCTCGCAGGACTTTCCCGAAATCACCATCGCGGATGCCTACGCGATTCAGAAGGCCTGGGTCGACGTCAAGATCGCCGAGGGGCGCGTGGTCAAGGGCCACAAGATCGGCCTGACCTCGAAGGCGATGCAGAGCGCGCTTGACATCGACGAGCCCGATTCCGGCGTGCTGTTCGACGACATGTTCTTTGCCGATGGCGGCCTCGTTCCGACGGAGCGCTTCATCGCCACGCGTGTGGAAGCCGAACTCGCCTTCGTGATGAAGAAGCGCCTGTCAGGCCCTGATTGCACGTTCTTCGAAGTGCTCAACGCTACCGACTTCGTGGTGCCGGCGCTGGAGATTCTGGACACGCGGATCGAACGCGTCGATGCCAAGACCAAGGCGACGCGAAAGATCTTCGACACCATCGCCGACAATGCGGCGAATGCCGGCATCGTGCTCGGAGGACGGCCGATCCGTCCGCTGGACGCCGATTTGCGCTGGATCGGCGCGCTCTGCTTCAAGAACGGCCAGTTGGAAGAGACAGGCCTTGCCGCCGGCGTGCTCAATCATCCCGCCACCGCGGTGGCCTGGCTTGCCAACAAGATCGCGCCGCTCGGCCTTGCGCTGGAGCCCGGGCAAGTCGTGCTGGCCGGCTCCTTCATCCGCCCGATCGAGACCCGCAAGGGCGACACAATTCAAGCCGATTATGGCGCCTACGGCTCGGTGAGCTGCTACTTCGCCTAATGCGAACAACAAGACAGGGAGTGAAACGGCGATGCCGCATTTCACCATCGAATATTCGGCCAATCTCGACGGCCGTCTCGACATCGCCGCGGTGTGCGAGGTCGTGCGCAAGGCAGCCGTCGAGACCGGCATCTTCCCGCTCGGCGGCATCCGCGTTCGCGCCGTCAGGTGCGAGCATTATGCAATCGCGGACGCCCGCCAGGATTACGGCTTTCTCGACATGGTGCTGCGCATCGGCGAGGGCCGCGACCTTCCCGCCCGCCAGAAGGCCGGTGAGCACGTCTTCCAGGCGCTCTCGAAACATCTCGATCCCGTCTTCGCCGCCAGCAAGTTCGCTCTGTCGTTCGACATGCAGATCAACGACAAGGACACCAGCTGGAAGCGCAACAACATCCACGACGCCCTGAAAGCGGAGGCTGCCCATGGATAAGCCCACGCCCAAAGCCGATGTGTTCCAGGCCAACCGCGACCGCCTCGCGCCGCTCTTGAAGACGTTGCGCACCGACGGCATCGGCCACATGATCGACGGCAAGATCGTCGCCTCGATCTCGGGCAAAACATTCGAGACGAAATCGCCGGTCGATGGCGCAATGCTCGCCAACGTTGCCCGCGGCAATGCCGAGGACATCGACGCCGCGGCGACAGCGGCGGCGCTCGCCTTCAAGTCCTGGCGCGACATGGGGCCGGCGATGCGGCGCAAGCTGCTGCATCGCGTGGCCGACGCCATCGAGGACAATGCCGAGGACATCGCGGTACTCGAATGTATCGACACCGGGCAGGCCTATCGCTTCATGGCCAAGGCCGCGATCCGCGCTGCCGAGAATTTCCGCTTCTTCGCCGACAAATGCGCGGAGGCGCGCGATGGCCTCAACACGCCGAGCGACGAGCACTGGAACCTCTCGACCCGCGTGCCGATCGGTCCGGTCGGCGTGATCACGCCGTGGAACACGCCTTTCATGCTCTCGACCTGGAAGATCGCCCCTGCCCTAGCCGCCGGCTGCACCGTCGTGCACAAGCCCGCCGAATGGTCGCCGGTGACGGCTTCCATCCTGGCGAAGCTCGTGAAGGAGGCCGGCGTGCCCGACGGCGTGCTCAACACCGTGCACGGCTTCGGCGAAGAGGCCGGCAAGGCGCTGACAGAGCATCCCGCCATCAAGGCGATCGGCTTCGTCGGCGAGAGCGCGACGGGCTCGGCCATCATGGTTCAGGGTGCGCCGACCCTAAAGCGCGTGCATTTCGAGCTCGGCGGCAAGAACCCGGTGATCGTGTTCGACGATGCCGATCTCGACCGCGCGCTCGATGCCGTCGTGTTCATGATCTACTCGCTCAACGGCGAGCGTTGCACCTCGTCGAGCCGCCTGCTGATCCAGCAGAGCATCGCGGAAAAGTTCGTGGAGAAGCTGGCGGCGCGCGTGAAGGCGCTGAAGGTCGGCCATCCCCTCGATCCCGCCACCGAGATCGGCCCGCTGATCCACGAACGGCATCTCGCAAAAGTCTGCTCCTATTTCGACGTGGCGCGCCAGGACGGCGCCACCATCGCGGTCGGCGGCAAGGCCCATGACGGCCCCGGCGGCGGACATTATGTAGAGCCGACGCTGGTAACAGGCGCGCATGGCAAGATGCGCGTAGCGCAGGAGGAGGTGTTCGGCCCGTTCCTCACCGTGCTACCGTTCAAGGACGAAGCGGACGCGATCGCGATCGCCAACGACATCCGCTACGGCCTCACCGGCTATGTCTGGACCAACGACATGGGCCGCGCGCTTCGCGTTGCGGATGCGCTGGAAGCCGGCATGATCTGGCTGAATTCGGAGAACGTCCGCCACCTGCCGACGCCGTTCGGCGGCATGAAGGCAAGCGGCATCGGCCGCGACGGCGGGGACTATTCGTTCGACTTCTACATGGAAACCAAGCACGTCTCGCTGGCGCGGGGCACGCATAAGATACAGAAACTGGGGATTTAAAAGGCAAGCAGTCGTTCCGGGGCGCGAAGCGAACCCGGAACCTCGAGATTCCGGGTTCGCCCTTCGGGCGCCCCGGAATGACGGGGACTAACGAGGGGAAACGCACATGCCCGTACCGCAACACGTCTTCGAGCCGCCGTTCAACATCATCCGCTCCAGCCACGTCGCGCTCGACGTGACCGACCTCAAGCTGAGCCGCGAGTTCTACGAGAGCATGGTCGGCCTGCATGTCGAGGATGCCGACGACAAGGTCGTGTACCTGCGCGCCGCCGAGGAGCATCAGCATCATTCGCTGGTGCTGCGGAAGGCAGCAGTGCCGGCCTGCGCGCGGCTCGGCTTCAAGGTCGGCAACGACGCCGATCTCGACAAGGCCGCAAGGTTTCTCTCCGAGAACGGCCTCGCCTACGCGTTCGTCGATCAACCTTTTCAGGGCCGCACGCTGCAATTCACCGATCCCTTCGGCTTCCAGATCGAGCTCTACGCGTCGATGGACCGGCGGCCGCATCTGCTCCGCCGCTACGACCTCTACCGGGGGTGCCATCCGCAGCGGCTCGATCATTTCAACGTCTTCGCCGCCGAGGTGCAGGACACCATGGAATTCTACGCCCGGCTCGGCTTCCGCCTGACCGAATACGCCGAGGAGGACGGACCGAGCGGCCGCATCGCCGCGGCCTGGATGCATCGCAAGGGCAATGTCCACGACTTCGCCATCACCAACGGCAAGGGACCGCGGCTGCATCATTTCGCCTATTGGACGCCGACGGCGATGAACATCATCCATCTCTGCGACGTCATGGCTTCGCAAGGCTTCGTCAAGAACATCGAGCGCGGGCCGGGACGCCACGGCATCTCGAACGCGTTCTTCCTCTATGTGCGCGATCCCGACG
>NZ_JAEMSD010000576.1 GCF_016462955.1 Bradyrhizobium sp.
ATCCAAGAACGTGATCTACACCGGCCAGGAAGCGACCCAGCAGATCCTGGTGGGCCTGAACTGGATCGCCAAGGAGAAGGGTGCAAAGTCCTTCTTCTTCATCGGCTCTGACTACATCTGGCCGCGCACCTCGAACAAGATCGCGCGCAAGCACATCGAGAACGTGCTCAAGGGTAAGGTCGTCGGCGAGGAATACTATGCGCTGGGCTCGACCCAGTTCAACTCGGTGATCAACAAGATCAAGCTGACCAAGCCGGACGTGATCTTCACCGACGTCGTCGGCGGCTCAAACGTCGCGTTCTACAAGCAGCTCAAGGCTGCCGGCATCGATCTTTCCAAGCAGGCGCTGCTGACGATCTCGGTGACCGAGGACGAGATCGACGGCATCGGCGGCGAGAACATCGCGGGCGCCTATGCCTGCATGAAGTACTTCCAGTCGCTCGACAACGCCAACAACAAGGCTTTCGTCTCGGCCTTCAAGAAGATGTGGGGCGAGAAGACCGTGATCGGAGACGTCACCCAGGCTGCCTATCTCGGCCCGTGGCTGTGGAAGTTGACGGTCGAGAAGGCCGGCTCCTTCGACGTCGACAAGATCGCCGCGGCTTCTAAGGACGTCGAGTTCAAGGGCGCGCCGGAAGGCTATGTGCGCATCCACGAGAACCATCACCTTTGGTCGAAGACCCGGGTGGGCCGCGCCAAGCTCGATGGCCAGTTCGAGCTGATCTACGAGACGGCCGATCTCGTCGAGCCGGATCCGTTCCCCAAGGGCTACCAGTAAGAAGCGTTACCCGTAAGAGACGCGGCGCCCGCCGCACTTTCTCCAAGGCAAACCGCTCCCTGGTGTGGATCGCAAGTCCATGCCTCAAGACCCCGCGTCGCGACTCTGCATCGCGACGCGGGACCCTTATTCCTGACGGAGGACATCGATGTTTGGCGACTACTCGCTTGGTGATCTCGGCTCCATCTTCGTCATGCAGGGGTTTGCCGGACTGATCCTGTTCTCCGTCTACGTTCTGATGGCGCTCGGTCTCGCGATCATCTTCGGCCAGATGGGCGTCATCAACATGGCCCATGGCGAGTTCATGATCCTCGGGGCCTACGTCACTTGGATGACTTCGAATCTCTTCCAGGCCTATTTGCCGAGCCTGTTCAGCGGCTACTTCTTCCTCGCGATGATCCTCGCCTTTCTCGCCGCCGGCGCGCTGGGAATGCTGGTGGAGTGGGTGCTGATACGGCACCTCTACAAGCGCCCGCTGGACACCTTGCTCGCCACTTGGGGCCTCAGCCTGATGCTGCAGCAAGCCTATCGCTCCGTATTCGGCGCGCGCGAGGTCGGCGTCGAGCTGCCGCAATGGATGCTCGGTTCGCTGCAGGTCACCGACAGCATCGAGGTGCCGATCAACGGCATCTTCGTGATGTGCCTCACCCTCTTGATCACCGTTTCGGTCGCCTATGTGCTCTACTTGTCGCGCTGGGGCCGCCAGGTGCGCGCAGTCGTGCAGAACCGCATCATGGCCGGCGCAGTCGGCATCAACACCGAGAAGGTCGATCGCTACACCTTCGGACTGGGCTGCGGCATCGCCGGTGTCGCCGGCAGCGCCTTCACGATGATCGGTTCGACCGGTCCGACCTCTGGTCAGCTCTACATCGTCGATACATTCCTGGTCGTCGTGTTCGGCGGTGCCGCCAGCCTGCTCGGCACCATCGCCTCCGCCTTCTCGATCTCGCAGACGCAATCGACCCTCGAATTCTTCATGTCCGGCTCGATGGCCAAGGTGCTCACGCTGCTCGCGGTCGTCGGCATCCTGATGCTGCGGCCGCAGGGTCTCTTCGCCCTCAAGGTCCGCAAATAACGAGAAGCAGGCAAGTCATGATCATCAACTCACGCTTCTTCAATCGATCCGAACTGATGGGCTTCATTGCCCTTGCCGCGGTGCTGTTCGTGATCCTGCCGCTGACGCTCGACGTGTTCCGCCTCAATCTGGTCGCGAAATATCTGACCTACGCCTTTGTCGCGCTCGGACTCGTGCTGTGCTGGGGTTATGGCGGCATCCTGAGCCTGGGGCAGGGCGTATTCTTCGGCCTCGGCGGTTACTGCATGGCGATGTTCCTGAAGCTCGAGGCCTCGAGCGTCGAGAACACCAAGATCCAGTCGACGCCTGGTATCCCGGACTTCATGGACTGGAATCAGATCACGGCGCTGCCGCTGTTCTGGCAGCCGTTTCACAGCCTCACCTTCACCATCCTCGCCATCATCCTCGTCCCCGGCCTGTTCGCGCTGATCATCGGCACCGCGATGTTCAAGCGCCGCGTCGGCGGCACTTATTTTGCGATCATCACCCAGGCGGTCGCGGCGATCCTGACGATCCTGATCGTCGGGCAGCAGGGCTATACCGGCGGCATCAACGGCATGACCGACCTGCGCACGCTCAAGGGCTGGGACATCCGCCCCGACCACGCCAAGGTGATCCTCTATTTTGTCGAAGTGGTGCTGCTGTTCGCCTGCATCGGCATCGCGCAGTTCATCCGCCTGACCAAGCTCGGCCGCATCCTGGTCGCGATGCGCGAGCAGGAGGACCGCGTCCGCTTCTCCGGCTACAGCGTCGCCAACTTCAAGATCTTCGCCTTCTGCATGGCGGCGGTGTTCGCTGCGATCGGCGGCGCCATGTTCGCGCTCAATGTCGGTTTCATGTCGCCGTCCTTCGTCGGCATCGTGCCGTCGATCGAGATGGTGATCTACACCGCGGTCGGCGGACGGATGTCGATCTTCGGCGCGATCTGGGGCGCCATCCTGGTCAACTTCGCCAAGACCAGCCTCTCGGAATCGTTTCCGCAACTCTGGCTGTTCGGCCTCGGTGCCCTCTTCATCGCGGTCGTGCTTGCCTTCCCGAACGGGCTGTCCGGACTCTGGGCCGACTACGTGCAGCCGCGCATCGACCGGCTGTTTGCACGCAAGCCGAAGTCGGGCTGGAACGGCAATTCGGTCGCCGACGGCGCGCCGGCAGAGTGAGGAGGTAGATCATGCTTGTTGGACATCACGATGCCGATGCCACGCCCGTAGTGAGGAAGTAGATCATGCTCGTCGGTCATCAGCCCAAGGACTTCCTGCTCGCGGTCTCCGGACTGACCGTGTCGTTCGACGGGTTCAAGGCGGTCAACGATCTCTCTTTCTACGTCGAGGAGAACGAGATCCGCGTCATCATCGGCCCCAACGGCGCCGGCAAGACTACGGTGCTCGATCTGATCTGCGGCAAGACCAAGGCGACCTCGGGCTCGATCCAGTTTCGTGGCAAGGAGCTCACGAAGATGAGAGAGAACGAGATCGTGCAGACCGGCGTCGGCCGCAAGTTCCAGACGCCGTCGGTGTTCGAGGACCTCACCGTGTTCGAGAACCTCGAAATCTCGTTCCCGCGTGGCCGCACCGTGTTCGGTTCGTTGACGTTTCAGCGAGACCAGCTGGTGAAGGACCGGGTCGAGGAGGTCGCGGAAATGATCTTCCTCAATGACAAGCTCAACACCTATGCGGACGAGCTCAGCCATGGCCAGAAGCAGTGGCTGGAGATCGGCATGTTGCTGATTCAGGATCCGGACCTGCTGATGCTGGACGAGCCCGTCGCCGGCATGAGCGTATCCGAGCGTGCCAAGACCGCCGAACTGCTCAACCGCATCATCAAGAACCGTTCGGTGCTGGTGATCGAGCACGACATGAAATTCGTCGAGGACATCGCACACAAGGTCACCGTGCTGCACCAGGGCCAGATCCTCTCCGAGGGCACCATGGAGAAGGTGAAGAACGACCCCAAGGTCGTTGAAGTCTATCTGGGGCACTGAGAATGGCGAAATCGAGTGAGCTAGCTGCAGCTCGGACGGTGCACCTCTCCCCTTGTGGGAGAGCGATTGTCTTAATCGTCAAGTAAAAAAACTAAA
>NZ_JAEMSD010000138.1:0-5686 GCF_016462955.1 Bradyrhizobium sp.
CTACAAGTCGCTCTGCACGACCAATCCGCTCTACAAGGCGCCGCTCTCGCTGCTTCCGCCGCACGGTGCGCCGCTCGCGATGCTGTATTATCGCGGTGCAAGATTTCCGGAGCTCGAGGGCAAGCTGCTGATCAGTCTGCACGGCTATCGGCCGACCGGAAGCCGGCTGCTCGTCTATGACGTCGACGACCGCGGCCTCCCCAAGCCTGCCCCCGCCCCCGTGAGCTATCGCGTCAGTTGCGCGGCCGATCCGACGCGCAGCTTCCAGACCGATGCCGGCGAGGTCGCCGCCGCCCCGTTCGAGGAGCTGATTGCCGGCTGGCACCGCGTCAACGGCGCGCGGCCGCAAGGCGCGCCGGTCGGCATGACGGTTGCCGAGGACGGCGCGATCTGGCTGGTCGAGGACAAGAACAAGACCGTGATCCGCATCGATCGTGCCGTTGGCGAAGCGCCGGCGCCGCTGCCGTGCGATACGCGCAGCCAGGCGATGATCGACCAGCTCGCGGCTTTCGTCGCCCGGGACGCGCAGAACAGCGTGCGCCTCACCACCTTGCGCAAGGGCCTGGTTGAGAGGCACTGCGTCGGCTGCCATTCGGATTTCGGCCTGAAGCCGGGCCAGTCGGAGGCGGAGAAAGACGGAGCCGTGCTCCGTTTCATGCTGTCGCAGGACGGCTGGATCTATCCCGACGATCCCGACGCCGGCAAGCTCCGCACACGCCTGCGCGGCTTGGGCGCGGAGAAGCTGATGCCGCCAGGTGGCGAGGGCCTGCCGAAGACCGAGCCGGGTTACACGCGGCTGCTGGATAATGCAGACCTGCTGGTCGCAAGAATGGTTCCGGGCACGCGGATGCGGATCAAGCCCGGCCCGCCGCAGCGCAAGTTCTTTGCCAGGACCAACAAGGAATGCGGCGAAATACCGGCCGCCAAGGTCGTCGTCGTGACACAAAGGAGCGCTGTAGACAAACCCGGCTTCAGCCGATTCTTCCGGCCGGCCGATCACTATCTGAACGGCGAGTGCACCGACGGCGATGGCTACTACATCCGGCAGGAATTTCTGGTGGCTGTGCAGTAGCATCGTTCTCGTCGTCGCGGCGGCGTCCGCGCAGGCGGAGACGAAGCTGTTCGAAAGCGCGCAGGTATCGCCCGCGGGCGAATACACCTTCGGCATCGAGGGGCCTGCCGCCGACCTCGACGGCAATCTCTTCGTCGTCAATCTCGCCAAGCCCGGCACGATCGGCAGGCTGCCCGCTGGCGGCATTGCGTCGGAGCTGTTCACGACGCTCCCCGAAGGCAGCATCGGCAACGCCATCAGGTTCGACCGTAGCGGTACGATGTTCATCGCCGATTACAAGAAGCACAACATCTTCGCGATCCCGAAGGGCGCGACCGCGCCGGCCGTCTGGTTCCGCTCCGATGAGATGAACCAGCCCAACGACATCACCATTGCGCGCGACGGCACCATCTATGCGAGCGATCCGAACTGGAAGGGCAGGGAAGGCCACATCTGGCGGATTGCGAAGGGCGCGGACGGCACGGTGCAGGGACAAGTGATGTCGGCGCCGCGTGCGATGGGCACCACCAACGGCATCGATCTCAGCCCCGATGGCAAGACACTCTATGTCGGGGAATCCAGCAGCGGCCAGATCTGGTCCTATGCGATCAACGGCAACGAGCTGACGGGCGCCAAGCTGGTCAAGGCGTTTCAGCCCGACACGGTCGACGGCCTGCGCACCGACATGGCCGGCCGTCTCTATGTCGCGCGCATTCTCAAGGGCACGATCGCGCTGATGAAGCCCAATGGCGCCGTCGAGCGGGAGATCGTGCTGAAGGCCAAGGAGCCGACCAACCTCGCCTTCGGCGGCAGCGACGGCAAGACCGTCTTCGTCACCCAGCGCCAGGGCGGCTTCATCGAGGCCTTCCGCACCGACCAGCCGGGCCGCGAGCATTGCCTCCAGCGCGGACGTTGCTAGAGCCGGCTTGAGTCTGGCGCGGCAGGTACGGCATTCTTCTTGCTTGCATCTGGCCGCCGCGGGGATCAAGACTTTCGTGGCATGTCGAGAGAACCTGCGACTACGGAGTGTTTGAGTGAAAGCCGTCCATACCGAACTGCACCGCAGCCACGATCCGCAATTCTTCCTGGTGCGTGGTGTCGTCAAGCGTACCACTGAGCAGCCGGAACGCGCCGATCGCCTGCTCAAGGGGCTGAAGGAGGGCAAGCACCAGCTGGTCGAGCCGACCAAATTCGGGCAGGGGCCTCGCGCGCGCATTCACAGTCCGGAATATCTGTCCTTCCTGAGCGAAGCCTGGGACGCCTGGACCGCGCTCGGCGATTCCGGCCCGGAGATGATCGGCAATATCCACCCGGTGCGACATGCCGCGACCTATCCGACCCACATCGTCGGCAAGCTGGGCTGGCACACCGCCGATACCGCCGCGCCAATCGGCCCGGGCACGTGGGCGGCCGCCTGCGCTGCCACGGACGTCGCGGTCACCGCCGCGCAGATGGTGATGGATGGCGAGGACGCGGTCTACGCACTCTGCCGTCCGCCCGGCCATCACGCCTATCGCGACATGGCCGGCGGCTTCTGCTTCCTCAACAACAGCGCGATCGCGGCGGCGCATCTGCGGCAGCAGCACGAGCGCGTCGTCATCCTCGACGTCGACGTCCATCATGGCAACGGCACGCAGGGCATCTTCTACGCCCGGCCCGACGTCTACACGATCTCGATCCATGCGGATCCGGTGGCGTATTATCCCTACGTCTGGGGCTACGCGCATGAGCGCGGCGAAGGACCCGGCCTCGGCACCAATCTCAACATTCCGCTGGCCATCGGCACCGGCGATGACGGCTACATGCAGGCGCTGGACCTTGCGCGCAAGGCGATCGAATCCTTTGCACCCGGCGCGCTCGTGATTGCACTCGGCCTCGATGCCTCCGAGCACGATCCGCTGAAGGGACTTGCGGTCACCACCCCCGGCTTCCGCCGCATCGGTCAGGCCATCGCGAAGATGGGGCTGCCGACCGTGTTCGTGCAGGAGGGCGGCTATCTCTCGGATATTCTCGGCGCGAACCTGACGTCGGTGCTGGCCGGCTTCGAAGAAGCGCGGTGAGGTCTCTTCGCCTCTCCCGGCAAGCGCGAAAGAGGTGCGGCCGAAGCCGCGTCATTCCGCCGCTTCCCGGAGCGGCCAGGCATGACGGCTGATTGGAAGGCCGCCGTGCGTGCGGGAGCCATCGGCGATCGCGAGGCGGTGCGAGGGCGACGGCGAGCTGAGCGAGAAGCGCCAACCGTCCGGATCGTCGGCGATGTCGGGCTTGAAGCTGATCTCGATGGCCTCGCGTGACACCTGCATCGCGAAGGCGTCGAGCGGCAGATTCAGGCCAAAGCCCCTGGCCTTCAGATAGGCCTCCTTGAGCGTCCAATAGTCGAAAAAGCGCTCGATCGCCGCGGGCTCCGGCAGCCCGCGCAGCGCTTCGACCTCCTCCGGCGCGAAGAAGCGAAGCGCGGTGGACAGCGGCGCGACGCGCCGCGACACGGTTTCGACGTCCACTCCGACGGCCTCGTGCCGCGACACCACGCATGCGACGCAGCCGTCGGCATGCGACAGGCTGAAGTGCAATGCGGCCGAGGTGGCCGGCGCTGCGACGAAAGGGCGGCCGTAGCGGCCCGCGCCGAACGACCAGTCCGTGGGCGCGACGCTGGAAGCGACCTGCGACAGCGCCAGGCGCAACATGGCGTGCGCGAAGATATATTGCCGCCGATGCCGCTCGAACACGAAGCGATCGGCCCGGGCCCGTTCGTCGACCGAGAGCAGGCGTCGGCAGGCCTCGACCGCGCCCGGCGCGTCAATGGTCTCAATCAGCCCGACAAAGAGTTCGATTCTGTCGTCTGCCATCAATTGGGCCCATGGCGTCAGGCGCGGCAAAATCTCCGGTCCCGACGGAAGAAACAGCTGAGCAAGAATCAGCCGGGAGGACCGTTCCTAGCGGTCCATCCAGGCGACTTCTTGTCGATTTGCAGGCCGGTTTACAGGCGCAAGCTTGTGCGAGACCCCAATCTCGACAAGCAACGGCCGATCCGCGACGAATCGTGCGGCGTCCCCGACCGACGAATCTTACTTCTTCTTTTTCTTGGATTTCTTCTTGGGCGTACGCAGGGCCTTAAGGCTGTCTTCGACATCCTTCAGCGCGAGCTGAAGTTTCTCCTTCTCGAAATTGAGCAGGTCCTGCAGCGCCTTGCGGTCCTCCTCGCTGAGCGAGGTCTTCTTGGTAAATTTGCTGAAACCCATAACACTCCCCCGATTCAAAATAATCGTCCAAATCAAAAAGTGCGAATAATCTTGCGCGGTGACGCCAAATAATCAAGGTGCAACTTGAACATTCACAGCTTTGGCGCACGAGACCGTGGTCGTCCGCACCGAGCCCGGGTCACGCGGCCCTGCGTGCGAGCAACCGGCCGAGCGGTGCGTTGGCTTGCGCGATGGCCGCCGTCAGCAGCGCGACGAGATCCTCCATCCATTCGCCGACCTCCCGGCCGTCTAGCAAATCACGCTTGTAATTGCACGAGCCGGTGACGCCGGTCGGACGTTCCTTGAGCATCAGCGATAACCAGGTCTGGTCGATAGGCAGCACCGGTTGGCCTTCGCGTGCGACGTTGCCGGTCGAGGTTATCGCGAGATCCGGCAGGTCGAGCGGCCGGCGCAGCGGATTCTGCAGCGTGAAATAGACCTGGAGCAGCGAAGCCGGATCGATCCCCTCCTGTTCCAACCGGTCGGCCAGGACCTCGAACGGCAGCTCCTGCCGCGCATGCGCCTCGAGCACGCTCCGGCGCACCCGCGCCAAACCTTGCGCGAACGACAGATCCGGCGTGATTGTCGTGCGGACGATCACCGTGTTCTCGAACGGGCCGATGATCCGCTCGGTGTCCGGCTGGGCGCGATCGGCCATGGCGGTTGCGACCACAATGTCGGTGCGGCCGGTCCGGGCCAGCAGCATCGCCTTCAGGCCGGTGAGCAGGCACATGAACAGCGTGGCATTGTGCTGTCCGGCGAACGCCGTCAGCCGGCTGATCAATCCGTGATCGAGGCTGATCGGATGGTGTCCGGTCGACGCGCGCGGGCTCGATTCGCCGCCGAAGACAGGGCCCGCTTCGCGCAAATTCTCGACCCAGTCGGCAGCCTGTCGGCGCGCGGCGTCGGTGCCGCACCACCAGCGCTGCCAGCGTGCGACATCCGAAAAGGCCGGCGGCGGCTTCGGCAGCGGCGCCGAGGCGTATCCGGCCAGTGCGGCATAGCGGTGCGACACTTCCTCGAACAGAACGCCGATCGACCAGCCGTCGACGATGGCATGATGCAGCGTCAGCAGCAGCACGTGATCGTCGTCGTGGAGCCGCAACAACCGGGCGCGCAGCAGCGGCGCCCGCGTGGTGTCGATCGCAGTGTAGGTCTCCCGCTGGATCAGGAGATTGACCTTCTTGAGTTCGAGCGCCTTGCGCCGCTTGTTGTTGTGGGGGTGACCGTCGCCGATCGTCTCGATGGCCAAGACCTGGCGAAGAGTGCGCGGTGCGGCGATGCGGCTTACGGGCTCATCGCCGGTCCAGGCGAATGCGGTCCGCAGCGATTCGTGCCGGCGCACGACGTCGTCGATCGCCTTGGCGAGGGCGACCCTGTCGAGCGGGCCCTCCAGACG
>NZ_JAEMSD010000138.1:5696-14642 GCF_016462955.1 Bradyrhizobium sp.
GAAGGCGAAGGGCAGGTTGAACAGCGGCAGCCCCGGCAGCTTCCGCTCGATCCGCAGCATCTGGTCCTGCGCAATGGAAAGCGCGGGAAGCTCGCCTGCAGCCGGGCGCGGAATGCTTGCGGCAGGCTTTTGCGGCTTCGCCGCCACGGCCTCGTCGACCCGCAGGGCGAATTCTGCGATCGTCGGCGCCTCGAACAGCACCTTGATCGGCAGCGAAACGCCGAGCGCACGCGCGACGCGCGCCATGACCTGGCCGGCCAGCAGCGAATGGCCGCCGAGATCGAAGAAATTGTCGGTGACACCGATGCTCTCCGTCTTCAGCAGGTCGATCCAGATGTCGGAGAGCACCTTCTCGGTGAAGCGCCGCGCCGGGACCGCCGCGTCTGGCCCGGACGTTTCCGGCTGGACGGGCGCCAGCAGCGCGGACCGGTCGATCTTGCCATGGGCGTTGAGCGGCACTTGATCCAGGAACAGGAAGGCGGACGGGATGGCGTAGCCGGGCAGCCGGGACTTCAGGAACTCGCGCAGCTCGCTCGCGCTACTCCGGCTGTCGGGCTTTGCGACGACGTAAGCGATCAGCCTGACGTCGCCGCCGGCCTCGCGGCGCGGTTCGACGATGCCGGCGCGCACCCCTGGGTGCCCGGCCAGCACGTTCTCGATCTCCTTGAGCTCGACGCGATAGCCGCGGACCTTGACCTGATGGTCGGCGCGGCCGAGGCATTCAATCGTCCCGTCAGCGCGGCGTCGGGCAAGATCGCCAGTCCGGTAGAGCCGGCCGCCGGCCTTGCGCGAAAAGGGGTCGGGCAAAAAGCGCTGCCGGCTCTGGGCGGGGTCGTTGATGTAGCCGCGGCCAATTCCGGCGCCTGCGATGCAGAGCTCGCCGGTCACGCCGATCGGTTGCGGCTGGAGCTGTGCGTCGAGCACATGGAGCTGGGTGTTCGGCAGCGGTGCGCCGACCGGAACGTTGGTCGTGGCGATCGCCGGCGCCTTGGTCAGGCGATAAAGGGAGACGTCGTCAGAGCATTCCGACGCCCCATAGGCATTGATCAGCGGCACCCCAGGGCAACGGGCGAACCAGGTACGGCAGAGATCGACGGGCAACGGCTCGCCGGTCGAGATCAGCAGCCGCAACCCCGCGAAGGCGCGCCGGACCTGCGCTTCGTCCATGCGATCGAGAATGACGCGCAGCAGCGAAGGCACGATCTCGAGCACCGTGATGTCCTCGCGCTCGATCTCCCGCGCCAGCAGGATCGGGTCCTGCACGATCGCGTTGCCGCAGATGTGGACGCGCGCGCCGACCATCGGCCCGGCGAGGAATTGCCAGACCGAGATGACGAAGCTCTGCGGCGCGGTCTGTGCGATCACGTCCCTGGCCGACAGCTTCAGCTCGGCAATCAGCGAGGCCAGATGGTTCGAGAGACCACGCTGCTCGATCATGACACCCTTCGGCGCGCCGGAGGAGCCGGACGTGTAGACGAGGTAAGCGAGGCTGGAGGCGCCGCGCCGGGCCGGACGGGCCGGCTTCGTCGATCCGGACGCGAGAGCATCGTCGAGCTCTGCGACCCGGATGCGCTCGACCAGCGGATCGAGCAGCGCCTCGGCCATGGCGGATTGGGCCCGTCCGGCCAGCAGCACACGGGCACAGCTCGATCCGAGGATGGTCGTAAGCCGGGCCGCTGGCTGCTCTGGATCGAGATTGAGGAAGGCCGCGCCGACGCGCTGCACCGCAATCATCGCGGCGAGCAAATCGGGCCCGCGATCCGCGAGCAAGGCAACCACGCTCTCGGCGCCGATGCCCTCGCGGGCCAGCCAGTGCGCGACGGCTCCGCTGCGGCGCGCCAGTTCGCGATAACTCAGGGACGTGCGACCATCCGAGACCGCGACGGCGTTCGGCGTCTTGCTGGCCTGGCGGTCGAAGCGCTGGCTCAAGTTGCCGCGCATGGTGAAATTGGCCGGCACGCCCCGGCCTTTCGCCAGCAATTGCCGGCGTTCGGTCCCGGTCAGGAGCGGCAGGCGCGAGATGCGCTGCTCCGGATCGACGATGGCGGCTTTGAGCAGGGTCTTGAACTGGGCGGCCATGCCTTCGATCGTCGCGGCGTCGAACAGATCGGTGGCGTATTCGAAGAACCCGCTGAAGCCGCCGTCGGCCTCGACCAGTTCGAGCGTGATGTCGAAGCGCGCCACTTTGGGATCGACTTCCAGCCGCCGCGTAGAGAGGCCGGGAAAGCGTGCCGTCTCGATCGAGGCGTTCTGGAGGATGAACATGATCCGGAATAGCGGATTGCCATCGCTGCGGCGCGCGATCTGCAATGCGCGCAGCACCTCTTCGATCGGGAGGTCCTGGTTGCGGTAGGCGTCGAGCGTGACCTGCCGCACCCGCCGCAACATCTCGCCAAAGCTCGGATCGCCGCCAAAATCGTTGCGCAGCACCAGGGTGTTGGCGAACAGCCCAATCAGCCGCTCGGTCTCGATCTGGTTGCGGTTGGCGATCAGCGATCCGGTGGCGACGTCCTCATGCCCGGTGTGGCGGAACATCAGACACTGGAAGGCCGCGAGCAGCGTCATGAACGGTGTGACGCCCTGGTCCTGGCTCAGCGCGCGCAAGTCGCTGGACAGCGTGTTGGAGAGTTCGAGGTAGTGTCGCGCGCCGTGCCCGCTCCAGACCTCAGGCCTCGGCCTGTCTGTCCGGAGCGGCAGCATGGTGACGCCCTCGAGCTGTGTGCGCCAATAGGCGAGCTGTTCGTTCGCCGCAGGCGTCTGCGCCCAGCTTTGCTGCCAGAGCGCGAAGTCGCGATACTGGAAGGCGGGCGGAGGCAGGGCGGCCGGGTGCTTCTTGCGCGCCGCGGCATAGTGGGCGGCGAGCTCCTCCCAGAACAGCCGCTGCGACCAGCCGTCGGTGGCGAGGTGATGGACGTTGACCACCAGCGCATGACTGCTCTTGTCGAACGACAGCAGCGTCACCTGCAAGGGCGGCTCGCGCGTCAGGTCGAACGGATGCTGGGCAAGCTCGAGCGCCTTGCGCCGGATTATCGCGGGCCGCTTGTCCTCAGCGCAGGGCTTGAGCTTGATGCGGCCGACCCGCGGCGGCGATGGCAGCACATGCTGCACCGGCTCGCCCTGGCGCTCGACGAAGACCGAGCGCAGCACGTCGTGGCGTGCACAGACCGCCGCGACGGCCGTGGAAAGCGCCGCGACGTCGATGAGACCTTTGAGGACGGCGACTTCGACGACATTATAATTGTAGCGGGTCGGGTCGAGCCGCGACAGCACGTACATCCGCTGCTGCTGGAACGACAGCGGCGCGTCGGTGCCCGCAAGCCGGCGCCAGGCCGGCAGCGCCGTCTCGTGCCGGGTTGCGGCGGTCTCGATCCGGGCCGCGAGCGCTGCGACCGTGGGGCAATCGAAGATGTCTTCGAACGAGAAGTCGACATGGAAGCGGTCGCGCAGGCGCGAGCGCATTTGTGTCACCGCCAGCGAATCCGCACCCAGCGCGAAGACGTCCTGGTCGGCGCCGACCTGCGGCAGCTCCATCAGGCCAGCCCAGATCTCGGCGAGCTGGGCCTCCAGCGCGTTGCGCGGCAGCCGGGTCTCGTCGCGCATCTCCACGCTTGCGATCAGCGCGGCGAGGGCGTTGCGCTTGACCTTGCCGCTGGCGCCCTTCGGCAGCGCCGCCACGCTGCGGATCACGCTCGGGACCTTGTAGGCTGCAAGCCGCTTTCGTGCGAACTGGCGCAACTGGTCGGAGGTCGCCTCGGAATTCGGCCGCAGCACCACGACGGCCGCGACATTCTCGCCGAGCTTCTCGTGGGGGAGAGCGAACACGCCGGCTTCCAGCACCGCCGGATGGCTGAGCAGGACGTCCTCGACCTCCAGCGGCGAAATCTTCTGACCGCCGCGATTGATGACGTCCTTGATACGGCCGACGATGAAGAGATAGCCATCGGCATCGAGGTAGCCGAGATCGCCGGTGCGAAACCAGCCGTTGCGGAAGGCGGCCCGCGTCGCGGCCTCGTCATTATAGTAGCCCCGGCTCATGTTCGGCCCGCGCAGCATGATCTCGCCGTGCGCTCCGCTTGGGAGCGTGCGGCCCGCCTCGTCCATGATCGCGATCTCGGGACCTGCGGCGCGGCCGACCGATCCGATCTTGCGCAACTCGAACGGATTGGCCGCAATCTGCGAGGCCGCCTCGGTCATGCCGTAGGTTTCGAGCACGGGAACGCCGAACGCGGCCTCCAGCCCTGCGAGAATCGCAGGCGCGAGCGAGGCCGAGGCCGAGCGGATCACGCGCAAGGACGACGGTCGGGCGCGGTCGGGGTTTGTTTCCGCCGCCGTCAGCAATGCGCGGTGAATGGTGGGCACCGCCGTGTACCAGGTCGGTTGCAGCTCCCGCATCCAGCCGAAGAAGGACGAGGCGTCGAAACCCTCGGTGCAGATCACGCTGGAGCCGGCCGCCAGCGCTGTCAGGAGGCCGGAGATCAAGCCATGGGCGTGAAACAGCGGCAGAACGTTGAGCAGGCGATCTTGCGAATTGAGCGACAGAACATGGCCGGCATTGTAGGCGGAGAGGCAGACGTTGCGATGGGTCAGCGGCACCATCTTCGGCCGCGCCGCCGTGCCCGACGTCAGCAGGATGAACGCATCGTCGTCGCCGCGCGAACTGCCGCTGGCATTCGCCGGCCCGATGGCGGGAGCGATGAACGCGCAACCGCCGAGATCATCGAGCGGGCCCGGCACGAAATCGATCACCGCGATATCGAGCGCCCTGGCGACGTCGCGGCTCGGCGAGTTCATGTCGGCCCGGGTCACGAGCGCCTTCAACGTCAACTCGCTGAAATAACGTTGCAGCTCGTCCGCCGTCAGGTCGGGATTGACGGGCACGCAAGCGCAGCTCGAGGCGACCGCGATCAGCGCCAGCGCGCTGTCCGCGCCGCGCGGCAGCGCGACCGCAACGCGGTCTGCGGGACCGATGCCGAGCTCACGCAAGGCCCGGACGAGTTGCCGGATCGATTCCCCGAGCGCGCCATAGCTGAGGACCGGCCGGCCGGGGGCGAGGAGCGCGGGCGCCGCTGGTGTCTTGCGGGCGTAGAATTCGAGAAGGCCGCCGATATGTGTGAATATCTTCGTTTCGGCCGTCGTGGCGGCTGATCCTTCGCCCGTTCCGGATGCAATCTCCGACAACGTCATTCCCTTTTGATCCGATTGAGCTATTCTTCCAAGAAGTTTGGGAACGCGTCCAGTCCGAGGTGAAGTTTTGGCCCCAAAATCTGTGGTTGAGGGGGCGCTGGAGCCCTTCTACGGAGTGATGGTCGGGCGGAATCACCATGCTGGAGAATGAGCCGGGGACGAGTTTGGAAGGCGGGCTCAAGCGCTGGCTCGAAGATATCGGTCTCGGCCGCTACATCGATCTTTTTGCGCAACACCGTCTCGATCTCGACGTCATCGGCGATCTCACCGATGCCGACCTGGCCGAGCTTGGATTTCCGCTCGGCGATCGAAAACGGCTCCAGCAGGCGATGGCGGCGCTACTTCTAGCGCAAACGGCGGAGGCTCCGGCCGCAGCGATGCATCCGCAAGCACGGGTGGGCATCGGTGCCGAGCGGCGCCAGCTCACCACCATGTTCTGCGACATGGTGGATTCCACCTCGCTATCCGCACAGTTCGATCCGGAAGACGTCCGCGACATGATCGCGGACTTTCGCGAGACCTGCGTCCGCGTGGTGAAGCAGTACGAGGGCTTTGCCGCCCGGTTCGTCGGCGACGGTATCCTGGTCTATTTCGGCTATCCGACCGCACACGAGGACGATGCCGAGCGCGCGGTGCGCGCCGGGCTCGAGATCGTGCGGGTGTTGTCGACGGCGCGCGAGGTCGAGCCAAGCGGGACGCTCCACTCACCTGCTGTCCGTATCGGGATCGCGACCGGCCTCGTCGTGGTCGGCGACCTGATCGGACAGGGATCCGAAGAACGCGACTCCGCCACCGGAGAGACCGTCAATCTCGCGGCGCGCCTGCAAGCCCTGGCGCCGCCGAACGGCGTGGTGATCTCCGCCTCCACGCAATCGCTGCTGAAGGGGAAGTTCGACTACCGCAACCTCGGCGTCCACGTCCTGAAGGGGATATCCGGGAAAGCACAGGCCTGGCACGTGTTGCGTGCCTCGCGGATGGAGACCCGCTTCGCCGCCGCAATGGGCACGCGGCTGACGCCGCTCGTCAATCGCGAGGAGGAGATCGCGCTGTTGATGGGACGCTGGCAGCAGGCCAAGGACGGCGATGGCCAGGTCGTGGTCAAGTTCGGCGAGCCCGGCATCGGCAAGTCCCGCGTCATCCAGGAGATTTTCGAACGGATATCGGGCGACCGTCATGGGCATGTCTCGCTCCAGTGCTCGCCCTACTACACCTCCACCGCGTTTTATCCGTTTGTCGAGCAGCTCACATTCTCGCTCGGCCTCGATCGCGAGGATCCCTCCGCGCTGTCGCTGGCGAGCCTCGAGACCGCAATTGCCGCAGCTCATGGCGACATCGAGCAGGTCACGCCGTTGTTTGCCGGGCTGCTGTCGATACCAACCGGGGACCGCTATCCGCCGCTCGACCTGTCGCCGCAGCAGCAGAAGGATGCGACCGTCGCGGCGCTGGTCAACCATTTCCTTGGCCTTGCGCGGGGGATGCCACTGGTGATCGCGTTCGAGGATCTGCACTGGATCGATCCGACCTCCCGCGAGGTGATCGATCTGCTGGTCGAGCGGGTGCAGAACCGGCCGATCCTGGTCATCATCACGGCACGCTCGGAATTCCAGCCGAGCTGGCATGCGCATTCGCACATCACGACGCTCGTGCTGAACCGCTTGAGCCGGCCGCTCCGTACCACACTGGTCGAGCGCGTCGCGGGGCGCGAACTGCCCAAGGAGGTCGTCGAGGAGATCATCGTCAAGACCGACGGCGTGCCGCTGTTCCTGGAGGAGCTGACCAAGACGGTTCTCGAATCCAACCTCCTGACCGAGCGGCACGGGCGCTATGTGCTGTCGGGGCCGTGGCGGCAGCTCGCAATCCCGGCCACCCTGACCGACTCGCTGATGGCGCGGCTCGACCGGATGGGCCCGTTCAAGCGCATCGCGCAGATCGGCGCCACGATCGGCCGCGAGTTCTCCTACGAGACCCTGCACGCCGTCGCCGATACGCCGGCCGAGCAGATCGAGGCGGCACTCGATCATTTGGAGGCGGCAGGGCTGATCGTCCGGCGCGGCGAGCCGCCGGACGCGCTCTACGCGTTCAAGCACGTGATGATCCAGAACGCCGCGCATGCGAGCCTCTTGCACAGCGAACGGCGTAAGCTGCATTCCCGGATCGCCGAGGCGCTCGCCCGGATGTATCCGGAGCAGGCCGAGCGCGAGCCGGAGCTGCTCGCCCATCACCTGACCGAATCCGGCCACAGCGAGGGCGCCGCGAGCTTCTGGCTCAAGGCCGGCAAGCGGGCGGCCAGGAGCGGCGCCAATCTGGAGGCGATCGGCCATCTGCGCCGCGGCCTTAGCGTCGTGCAGGCCAATGCGCGCATGCAGGGCGCGGACGAGATGGAGCTCGAGCTGCGCATTGCGCTCGGCAACGCGCTGATCGCCGCCAAAGGCTATGCGGTGCAGGAAGTCGAGGAAAACTATATCCGCGCGCTGGAGCTCGGCCGTCAGCTCGACGACGACGAGAAGGTTTTCGCTGCCACGCGCGGGCTCTGGGTGTGCCATTTCATCCGCGCCGATCTCACGCGCGCGCACGACCTCAGCGTGGAGCTGTTGAAGTTCGCCAAGCGCGCGCGGCTGAACGACCGGACCCAGCCGGCACAGCAGACCGGCTATCTGATCGAGGCGCACCGCGCCATCGCGATGACCATGCTCTATCGCGGCCGCTTCGCCGTCTCGCAGCACCATTTGCACCGCTGCATCAATCTCTTCAGTTCCGATTTGCACTCCGACCTGATGGAGCGGCACGGCATCGATTCCGGAGTGGTCTCGTTGTCCTATCTCGGTTACCTCCTCTGGTTCCTCGGCCGGCCCGACGCGGCGCGTCAGCACAGCGAGCAGGCGATCGCGAACGCCGAGAAGATCCGCCACCCCTTCACGCTCGCCTTCGCGCTGGTGTTCGGCGCCTACCTCCGCCAGCATTTGCGCGACGTGGAAGGCACGCGCGACCACGCCAACCGCGCCATGATCCTGTCTACCGAGCACAATTTCCTGCATTGGAAGCAGCAGGCGACCATCCTGCGCGGCTGGGCACTGGCCCAGCTTGGCGAAGCCGACGAAGGCCTCAGCCAGATGCGCTTCGGCCTCGACGAGTACGAGGCGATGGATTCCTGGCTCGCCGGTTGCTGGTTCCGCTGCCTGCTGGCGGAAGCCTATGCCAAGGTCGGGATGCGCGACGCGGCCTTGCGCGCGCTGGATGGCGCGCTTGCGACGGCAAGGCGGACCGGCGATCACTCCTATCTCGCCGAGGTCTATCGCCTGCAAGGCGAGATCACGTTGTCCAATGGCGAACCGGCCTCGGTGCAGGAGGCGGAGGAGCTGTTCGGTCTGTCGCTGGAGATCGCGCGCCAGCAGGGGGCGCTGTCGTGGGAGCTTCGCACCGCCGTCAGCCTCGCGCGCCTGTCGCATCAAGCCGGCAAGCGCGAGCATGCGAGGCTCCTGATCGTGCCGATCGTCGGCCGATTCAGCGAGGGCTTCTCCACGCCGGACCTGATGCAGGCGATGCATCTCGTCAACGAGCTCGGGATGGACGCGCCCGCTCGCGAGCAGGCCGATCTGTGACATGAACGATCTGGCCGCCGCGCGTGCGCGTTATGTGGAATCGATCGCCAGGCGCGAGCGGATTTCCTCAAAGCCTCTGCTCGGTGCGCTCGCCGCCGTGCCGCGCGAGGATTTTCTCCCAAGAGGACCCTGGCGGATCAAGGACGGGGCAGCGCGTAGCTAC
>NZ_JAEMSD010000577.1 GCF_016462955.1 Bradyrhizobium sp.
GTCTTCAACTGCGCGCAGGTCGACGGCTACACGCCGCCCGAGATACCGGTGCTACCCGAGGCCGAGCGCATCGAGCGGGCCGAACGGTTCTGCGCAGCGCTCGGCATCGACATCCGCCACGGCGGATCGCAGGCCTGTTACCGCCCATCCACCGACCACGTGCAGATGCCCGACTTCGCCTGCTTCCGCGATGCCGCAGCCTATTACGCCGTGCTGCTCCACGAATGCGGGCACGCCTCCGGCGCCAGGCATCGCCTCGACCGTGATCTCTCCGGACGGTTCGGCTCGGCCGCCTATGCTATGGAGGAATGCACGGTCGAGCTCCTGAGCGCCATGATCTGCGCCGACCTCCATCTCAGCGTCGAGCCGCGGCCCGACCACGCCAGCTATATCGCCTCCTGGCTCGAGGTGCTTCGCTCCGACAAGCGCGCGATCTTCACCGCCGCAGCCAAGGCGCAGCAGATCGCCGACTGGCTGCACGCCCAGCAGGGCAACGCTTGCCGGAACGACGTCAGGGGCGCCGCATAGGCGCTCCTCGACCCGATCAGTTGACAGTTCGCTCCCGGAACAGCGCCTCAATCAGCGGACATTCCGGCCGCGTGCCGTCGGCGCATTGCGCGACGACGTCCTTGAGCACCCGCTCCATGCGCTTCAGGTCAGCGATCTTCGCCCGCACATCGTCGAGATGCGCGGCGGCGACCGCGCTTGCCTCGGCGCAGGGCTGGTCGCGTTCGTCGACCAGGCGCAACAGCTCGCGGATTTCGTCGAGTGAGAAGCCGAGCTCGCGTGCCCGCAGCACAAAGCGAAGGCGCCGCTCGTGCGTCGTGTCGTAGCTGCGGTAGCCGGCCGCCGTGCGCGGTGGCTCGGGCAGGAGCCCGACCTTCTCGTAGTAGCGCACAGTCTCCAGATTGCTGCCCGTCCGCCGGGCGAGCTCAGCCCGCTGCAGGCCCTTCACGCCAGCGTGATCGCGCATCGCAAAAATCCCTCTTGACCCTGTAGCTGCTACAGACCGCATGGTACTGCGCAATGAGGATTTCGGCAAGGAAAGCGAGATCGGACATGGATATATCGCGACCCAGCACGGCGGGCATGACGTCCGCCACGACCGACGTGCTCGCGTCGGACCGAGCCGAAGTCGGACGGCAGCGCCTGGTCGCCGTCGGCGGCATTCTCGGCGCGCTTGCCGCCTCCTCGTGCTGCATCGTCCCGCTCATCCTGTTTAGCCTAGGCATTGGTGGCGCCTGGATCGGCAATCTGACGGCGCTCGCGCCCTACAAGCCGCTCTTCGTCGCCGGGACGACGGGCGTTCTCGGCTACGGCTTCTATCTCGTCTACTGGAAGCCGAGGCGGGCCTGCGCCGAGGATGCTGCCTGCGCGCGCCCGATCCCCAGCCGCATTGTCCAGATCGCGCTCTGGTTTGCGACGGTGCTCGTCGCGGCCGCCTTCGCATTCGACTACGTCGCCCCGCTGCTGCTTTCCGCCTGACACCAAGAGGAGACCCGTCCCATGAAGAAGAGTTTGAGTGCTCTTGCTTTGATCATGTCGGTGATGACCGCGCCTGCCGTGTTCGCTACCGAACGCACAGTCACCTTCGCCATCGACAACATGACCTGCGCCTCCTGCCCCTACATCGTGAAGACCTCGATGGCGGCGGTCCCCGGGGTCTCGACGGTGGCCGTCTCGTTCGAAGCCAAGACCGCGACCGTGACCTTCGACGACGCGCAGACGACCCCGGATGCCATCGCGGCCGCCAGCATGAATGCCGGCTATCCGGCCCGCCCGACGCAGGAGCAAGGCAGTTGACATGCATGACCGCGCCCTGATCCGCACCGGCGCCGCAGGCGCCATTGTCGTTGCGATCTGCTGCGCGGCGCCACTCCTTGCCGTGCCCCCGCCGCTGGCCGGCCTCGGCGCGTGGTTGACGGGTTCGGGTCTGGTCGTGCTTTCCCTGATCGCCGCGGGCCTCGGGCTTGTCGCCTGCGGCATCCATCATCGCCGTGCAAAGGTCGTCTGTTCCAACACGAAGATTCTGAATGAAGGCCTGAAGCCATGAACGATTGCTGCACATCCTCCGCGTCCCGCGACAAGGCGACGGTTTCTACATCCGCAACGGTGCCGAGCTTGGCCGTGCGGCCGGGTGTGACGTTTCCGGACTGGTCGGTGGTTTCGTCACCCGTGGTGAAGGAGGCCCTGCTGGCCATGGTCGGCTCCGACCATGTGCTCAACCGCTGGAGCGGCTACGAGGCGGCCACGGATCGCGTGCGCGTTGCGTTGCTACAGCTCTACGCCGAACACGGGCGAGCCCCGACCCCAAGCGCGCTTGCCAAGCGTGCGGGGCTGAGCGAGGAAGCCGTCCGTGCGCTGCTCGAAGAGCTCCGCCGTCGCGACCTCGTCGTACTCGATGGCGACATGATTGTCGGCGCGTATCCCTTCACCGACCGCGACACCGGCCACCGGGTCACACTGGACGGACGCACTCTTACTGCGATGTGCGCGGTCGACGCGCTCGGCATCGGCGCTATGACCGACCAAGACATCTCGATCGTCTCGCGCTGCCGCCACTGCGGCGCGCCGGTCCGGATCACCACGCAGGAACGGGGCCGGGCTCTGGCCGACGTTGAGCCGACGACGGCCGTCGTATGGCTCAGCGTCCATTACGAAGGCGGATGCGCTGCGAACTCGCTGTGCACTGCAACATCCTTCTTCTGTTCCGACGATCACCTCGCCGCGTGGCGCCGGCAGCGTCCTGCAGACGAGCCGGGATTCCGGCTGTCGATCGAGGAAGCTCTCGAAGCAGGTCGGGCGATCTTCGGGCCCAGCCTTGCCGGAATCGGCACAATCGCCGGCCACGGCAACAACGCGGCCGAGACACAAGGTGAGCCTCAATCGTCGGGCGATACGGCATCGCCGGACAGGCCCGTGACGCATCGGCGCCTTGGCACGAATGGCCGCAACAATGGTTCCTACGACCTTGCCATCATCGGCGCCGGCTCGGCCGGCTTCTCGGCCGCGATCACGGCAGCCGATCAGGGCGCCCAGGTGGCCCTCATCGGCAGCGGCACCATCGGCGGCACCTGCGTCAATATCGGTTGCGTGCCGTCGAAGACGCTGATCCGCGCCGCCGAGACGCTCCACAATGCCCGAGCCGCGGCACGTTTCGCCGGCATCACGGCCGAGGCCGAACTGACCGACTGGGGCGGAACCGTCCGTCAGAAGGACGCGCTGGTTTCGGAGCTACGTCAGGCCAAGTACGCCGACCTGCTCCCGGCTTACAACGGCATCGCCTATCGCGAAGGGCCGGCGCGCATCGTGGACGGCGGCGTCCAGGTGGACGGCACGTTTGTCTCAGCCGGCAAGATCATCATCGCGACCGGCGCGCGACCGGCCGTCCCTGTCATCCCAGGCATCGAGACCGTGCCATACCTGACGAGCACGACGGCGCTTGATCTCGAGGCGCTGCCCCGATCTCTGCTCGTGATCGGCGGCGGCTATATCGGGGCCGAACTCGCCCAGATGTTCGCCCGCGCCGGCGTCGAGGTGACGCTGGTGTGCCGCTCGCGTCTCCTTCCGGAGGCCGAACCCGAGATCGGCACGGCGCTGACGGGGTATTTCATGGACGAGAGCATCGCGGTGATTTCCGGCATCACGTACCGGACGATCCGCAAGACCGCGGACGGTGTTGCACTCACTGTCCATCGCGACGGCAAGGACGTCACGATCGACGCCGATCAGGTGCTCGTGGCGACGGGCCGCGCGCCCAATATCGAAGGTCTCGGGCTCGCCGAGCATGGGATCGCTCTCTCGCCGAAGGGCGGCATCTTCGTCGATGACCGCATGCGCACGACAAGATCGGGCGTGTACGCTGCCGGCGACGTCACCGGTCACGATCAGTTCGTCTACATGGCCGCCTACGGTGCCAAG
>NZ_JAEMSD010000578.1 GCF_016462955.1 Bradyrhizobium sp.
GCGAGCGCGGCGTCGGCGTCCTTGGGATTGGCGCGGTAGCGCTCGCCATAGACTTCGATGGCGCGTGCTGGTTCGGCCGGTGCGCGATCGCCGGGAGCCGCCTCTGCCCGCGGGCCGACCGAGCCCGTCACGTCGGAGAGTTTGGACATGGCCGTACAGCCGCCGAGGCCCATCGCCACCGTCGCGACCAGCGACGTGGAAGCAAGTAGCCGGGTAAGCCTGATCCGTTGGCGCATGACGCTTTGACTCTCGAGCCGCTCAATCGAGCCGAACGCGCCAGCAATAGAATGTTAACCCTAACAGCCGGTTAACACGCTCTCGAGCCCTCCCCTCACGCAGGCGTTTGATGGAGGGGCACTTCGCCGCCGAGGTCCAAATCGAGGCCGAGCGCCTTCACCTGCCGGGCGAGGTCCTCCAGCAATTGCAGCCTCTGCTGTGCCTGCTGCTGAACGTCGATTCCCGCGCAAGGCAGCCGCGGCACTTCGCGCAGGAAATCGTCGCAGTTGATCAAGCCCTTGCCGTAGAGCTCATCGAGCTGAGCGCGATCGATGCCGAGCACGCCGGCGGATTGCTCGATCAACCGGCCGAGCAGCGCTCTTACCGCGGCGAGCGTGCCGACATCAGATCTCGGCCCGGACCTCGCGACCTTGCCTTCGAGCTCTGTCCAGGCATGCGACGAGACGATGTAGGCGTAGAGCGAATTCGCCCAATCCGGTTGCGCTTCATCGTGAAAACCGCGGCGCATGAACAGTCGGCGGGCGATCGCCGCCACCTGATCGCGCTTCAGCGCGCCGGACGATACGACCTCGATGGCCGACTCGACGGCCGGATCACGGGAAAAGTCCCGTCCTGCCGGCAGCTTTATGATGCCGTCCGCCAGGTTCGAGTCGAGCGGCCTGAAGGCGGCATCGTTTCGCCGCCTCGAATAGCGGCTGATCGCGAAATGGTGCTCCCCGCGGCCGGCCCGGGACGCAGGGCCGAAATGGATGAGGTTGAACCCGGCATCGTCGCCAGCTTGCCCGGTCGAGGATGGACATGAGAGCACGTAGATCGTGCGCCAGAACGCCTCACCGCTCTCGCTCGATGTCGCACACGGATCGGGGATGGAATAGCGGGTCAGTCCCTCGACATGGCGATGACCATGCAGAACCAGATCGACGTTGAGCGAGGTGGCGGACTCCAGGAAGGTCGCAGGTGCGGCGAGATACATCAACGGCTCATCGGGCAGGCCGAGAAAGCGCTTTCCTTCGCCGGTCGCCTGCGGCAGCGGATGATGGTGCAAGGCCAGCACGCGCACCAGGTTTTCCGCCGGTTCGGCATAGTCGGCACGCCCCGCAGAACCGAGGCTGCCCGCGAGTTCGGCGCTCAGCCGGGCCGAATCCGCCACGATCGCCTTGTAAGTGCTCTCGTCGACATGTCCGCCCGCGAGCTTCATCAGGCTTGCGCGATTGGAATCGAGCAGCACCAGGTTGAGGCCTGCCTGGCGATAATAGACGCTCTTCGCGGTCCGTGGCAGATGCAGGTAGTCGTAGGCGTCGTGGCGGCCCGCAGCCTGGCTCGGCCGCTTGACATCGTGATTGCCGGCAACGGCCTGGATGTCGGTGAACAGACCGGTCTGCCGGAACGAGGCGATGACGGAAAGCGCCTCGTCGAGCGCACGCGGCGTCGGATCGTCGACCAGATCGCCCGTGATCAGCAAGATACGATCGGGGACCTGCGTGACGTCCGCCATCTTCTCGCAAACCGCGGCCCTGAGCGTCTCGATGGCCGGAAGCAGCCGGCCTGACCCATCCAGATGCAGGTCGGAAATCTGCGCAATAACGAACGATGTATCCATTTTGCGCCGCTCATCTGCGAATGCTGCGCCGCCCAAGCGATGAGAGAAATGCTTCGACGAACAAATTCAGGCCATCAGCCAAGAATGACCAACCGACAAGAATGACCAACCGAGTGCCACTGCGCCCCTGCGTGCGGTACGCGCGAGGCGAGCGACACAATCTAAAATGTTCACGGATATTGCCACAACCGCGACGCTAGTAAAGCCCCGCGATTGTGCTTTTGCGAACAGCGGTTCTCGGCCCAAGATACGAGATTTGTCCGAGCACGGAATTGCCTAAAGCGCGATGCGATTAGGATGAATCGTCATCGCGCTTTAGGTTATTATTTGAGCATGATCTTTCGGCAAACCCCTGCGCACTTTTCCGGATCATGCTCTAGCCCCTCAATGTCGATGGCGAGCGAAGCCGATTGCAGCGGCGGCCAAACTCTGCGAAGTCTCGTCCGTTCGCATGACCCGCTTGATCCGACGATCCGGACCCGCCAATGCCTTCTGTCTTCGAGACATCACCCACCGCCACCTCGATCACGTTCATCACAAAATCGACCTGGGACCGGGTCGTCGAGACGCTGGCGCCGGCACAACGCAAGTTCGTGGGCGCCAGCGCCTTTGCCGCCAAGCCGGGCAGCTATCTGGCGCTGCCTGCGCCTGACGGTACGATTGCGCAGGTGCTGTTCGGCCTCGAAGACGACGGTGCGAGATCCCGAGACCTGTTCCGGCCTGGTGCCCTGCCCGGCTTGCTGCCGCCGGGCACCTATCGCTTTGCCAATGCACCTCACGATGCACGGCTCGCCGCGCTCGCCTTTGCATTGGGATGTTACCGCTTCGCCCGCTATCGCAAGGCAGACAGGCCCGACGTGCGGCTGGTGCCGCCGGAAGGTGTTGACGCGACCGAGATCGATCGCATTGCAGATGCGGCCATGCTGGCGCGCGACCTCATCAACACGCCGTCCAACGACATGGGCCCGTCGGAACTCGCCGCGGCCGCGCAAGCGCTCGCCGCCGAGTTCGGCGCGAGCTTTGCGTGCACCATCGGCGAAGACCTGGCGAAGAACTTTCCGCTGATCCATGCCGTCGGCATGGCTTCCAGCCGCGCACCGCGGCTGATCGACATCAGCTGGGGCGATCCAGATCATCCCAAGGTGACGCTGGTCGGCAAGGGCGTGTGTTTTGACACCGGCGGGCTCGACCTGAAACCGTCGAGCGGCATGCTGATCATGAAGAAGGACATGGGCGGCGCCGCCAACGTGCTGGCGCTGGCACGCATGGTGATGGACGCCAAGCTGAAGGTGCGGCTGCGCGTGCTGATTCCGGCGGTGGAGAATGCCGTCGCCGGCAACGCCTTCCGCCCGCTCGATGTCTTCACGTCGCGCAAAGGCATCACCGTCGAGATCGGCAATACCGATGCCGAAGGCCGGCTCGTGCTCGCCGACGCGCTGGCGCTGGCCGACGAGGAGAAGCCCGATCTGCTGATCGATCTGGGCACGCTCACCGGCGCGGCCCGGGTTGCGCTGGGGCCGGACTTGCCGCCCTTTTATACCAACGATGAAGCACTCGCCGCCGACGTCGCACGTTGTGCAGTGAAGGAGAACGATCCGTTGTGGCGCATGCCGCTGTGGCCGCCATACGATGCCTGGCTGGACTCCAAGACGGCCACGATCACCAACGCACCATCAGGTGGCTTTGCCGGCTCGATCACCTGCGCGCTGTTTCTGCAACGCTTCGTCGAGCATGCCAAGAGCTGGCTGCATGTCGACATTTACGGCTGGACCCCCTCGGCGAAGCCGGCACGTCCCGAAGGCGGCGAGTGCCAGTCCGCGCGGGCCATTTACGCACTCTTGAGCGAACGTTATGAATGACCCGGGATACGATCCGAGGCTGACGCCGGCGCGGGGCGACATCGCCGCGAAATATCTCGAAGGCAAAGTTGACGCGGCGCGCTTCGTCGAGGGCGAGGAATTCGAGGTAATCGACGCGCTCGCGCCGGTGCGCGAGCAACCATCCTCGAACGCCGTGCTGATGACCGAGGCCTTGCGCGGCGAACGCGTCACGGTCTACGAGCGCAACGGGGAGGGC
>NZ_JAEMSD010000139.1 GCF_016462955.1 Bradyrhizobium sp.
AGATCGACGTGTCGAGCAACGACGAACTTGGTGATCTCGTGAAGTCTCTCAATGCGATGACCGCGAACCTGAATGCGACTGCGGCCGTCGCCAATGAGATCGCGCAAGGCAACCTCACCGTCGAGGCCAAGCCGCTGTCGGACAAGGACACGCTGGGACTGGCGCTCGAACAGATGGTGGAGAAGCTCCGCCAGATCGTCTCGGAAGCTTTGACGGCCGCGCAGAACGTCTCCGCCGGCAGCCAGGAACTCTCTGCGAGCGCCGAGCAGCTGTCGCAAGGCGCGACCGAGCAGGCGTCCTCGGCCGAGGAAGCCTCCTCCTCGATGGAGGAGATGGCCGCGAACGTGAAGCAGAATGCCGACAACGCCAACCAGACCGAGAAGATCGCCGCGCAGTCCGCCAAGGATGCGGAGGCGTCCGGCGCCGCCGTCGGCCGCGCCGTCAGCGCGATGCAGACCATCGCCGAGAAGATCACGATCGTGCAGGAGATCGCGCGTCAGACCGATCTCCTCGCGCTCAATGCCGCAGTGGAAGCCGCGCGCGCGGGCGAGCACGGCAAGGGCTTTGCGGTGGTCGCCTCCGAGGTGCGCAAGCTCGCCGAACGCAGCCAGGCGGCGGCGGCCGAGATCGGCACGCTCTCGACCGACACCGTCAAGGTGGCGCAGGAGGCCGGCGCCATGCTGTCCAAGCTCGTTCCTGACATCAAGAAGACCGCCGAGCTCGTCGAAGAGATCACCGCGGCCTGCCGCGAGCAGGACGTCGGCTCGTCGCAGATCAACCAGGCGATCCAGCAGCTCGACAAGGTCGGCCAGCAGAACGCCAGCGCGTCCGAGCAGGTGTCCTCGACCTCGGAGGAGCTCGCCTCGCAGGCCGAGCAGCTGCAGTCGACCATCGCGTATTTCCGCATCGAGCACGACGCGAAGAGCCAGGCGGCCGCGCCGATCGACCGGGCGGTGAACCAGCTGCGCGCCAAGGCGGCCTCAATGGCGGCGACCGAGCGGCCGGCCAGGAAGCCGCAGGCCAAGCCGGCGCGCGCCGCGAAGGTTGCCGGTGGCGGCGGTTTCGCCTTCGACATGAACGAGGGCGATGACGACAGGGACGCCGATTTCCAGCGCTAGTGTTCCGAAGGATCGGCCCCCCATCGGAGGGCCGATCCGTCTTCGGCAGTGTTAGTTAAAGTGTAGGATTCAAGATGCTCCGTATGGCCGGTTATGCAACGCAGGTGGCCGTCCCGGGCCGGGGCAGCCGGCCATGATGCCTGCCCTGCAGGATACGGCCGTGCACTTGTCCGACCGCCACTTCCGGACCATCGCCGAATTGATCGAGGGCCAGGTCGGCATCAAGCTGCCGCAGGGCAAGCGGCTGATGCTGGAGGGGCGGCTGCACAAGCGCGTGCGCGCGCTGAACTTCTCCGACCTCAACGAGTATGTCGAGAATCTATTCGACGCGGACCATTTCGACACTGAGCTCACCCACCTCATCGATGTGGTGACGACCAACAAGACCGATTTCTTCCGCGAGCCGCAGCATTTCACTTTCTTGCGCGACGTCGCGATTCCCGACCTTCTGAAGGCGCGTGGACGCAGAAATGCGAATCTGAAGATCTGGAGCTCGGCGAGCTCGACCGGCATGGAAGCCTATACGACGGCGATGGTGCTGGACGACATGACGCGGAGCGGCTCGCGCTTCCAGTTTCGCGTTCTCGGGACCGACATCTCGACCGCGGTGCTGCGCCTTGCCAGGACGGCGATCTACACCCGCGACGTGCTCGCTCCGGTGCCGGAGCAGTTCGTGAAGCGCTATTTCCTGTCCTCGCGGGACAGGTCGCGCGGCGAGGTGCGGGTGGTGCCGGAAATTCGACGCTTGACGCATTTCATGAGGATGAACCTCATGGACAAGTCCTATCCGGTCGATCGCGACGTCGATATCATCTTCTGTCGCAACGTCCTGATCTATTTCGAGCGCGAGACCCAGCGCAAGGTGGTCGAGCAATTGTGCAGCCACTTACGTCCGGGCGGCTATCTGCTGGTCGGGCATTCGGAGTCGATGATTCACAGTGCCGTGCCCGGGCTGAAGCAGGTTCAGCCAACCATCTTCCAGGTCTAGCCGGAGCGCAACGACAATGCTGAGGGAGAAAGTTCGCGTGCTGATCGTGGACGATTCGGCGTCGGTGCGCCAAATCCTGCTGACGATCCTGAGTGAAGACCCCGATATCGAGGTGATGGCGACCGCATCCGATCCGTTCGTGGCGGCCAAACGGCTCGAGAAGGAGCTGCCCGACGTCATCATCCTCGACCTCGAAATGCCGCGCATGGACGGCATGACCTTCCTGCGCAAGATCATGGCGCAGCGTCCGATTCCGGTGATCATCTGCTCCTCGCTCACGGAGGCGGGCTCCAACGTGATGTTCGAGGCCTTCGAGGCCGGTGCGGTCGACATTGTACCGAAGCCGAAGATCGACACGCGGCAGGCCCTGCTCGAATGCTCGACGCGGCTGCGTGAGGCTGTGAAGTCGGCCGCCCGCGCCCGGGTGCGTCCGCGTGCGGAGCGTCGCGCCATCGAGCAGAAGCTGACGGCCGATGCCATCATCCCGCCGCCGGTGCTGGGTAAGGTCCGGCCGACCACGGAGCGCATCGTGTGCGTCGGCGCGTCCACGGGCGGCACCGAAGCCCTCAACGACGTTCTGGAGATGCTGCCGGTTCATTGTCCGCCGCTGGTCATCGTCCAGCACATGCCGGCAGGCTTCACCGCGGCCTTTGCCAGGCGTCTCGACAGTGTCTGCCAGATTAGGGTGAAGGAGGCCGAGGACGGCGAGCCGGTGCTGCCGGGCTGTGCCTATATCGCGCCCGGCGCGCGGCACATGCTGCTCCAGCGCATCGGCCTGCGCTACCAGATCGCGATCAAGGACGGGCCGCCGGTGTCGCGGCATCGCCCGTCGGTCGACGTGCTGTTCCGCTCGGCCGCCCAGCACGCCGGCGCCAACGCGCTCGGGGTCATCATGACCGGCATGGGCGACGACGGCGCGCGCGGGATGCTGGAGATGCGCAAGCTCGGCGCCGCGACGCGGGCGCAGGACGAAGAGAGCAGCGTGGTGTTCGGCATGCCCAAGGAAGCCATCGCCCATGGCGGCGTCGAGAAGGTGGTGTCGCTGCACCAGATTCCGCGCGAGATCATGCAATGGTATCAGGCTGGCCATCCCGCGGTGGCAGGTTGATGGCGATGTCGCTCATTCCGGCCGATACGCTCACCGAGGCCATCGCGGGGATCGAGGACGTCTCCTCGCGCATCGAAGACGTGTTCGCACGCGTCGGTCACGAGCTCGGTCGCGGCCACCTCATCTTCAAGGAGCTGAACCAGGGCCTGGCGGCGCTTTCCTCCGAGCTCTCCGGAGCGCAGATCGAGGGCGCCGCGACGGCGCTGCAGGAGATCGCCGCGCGGCTCAACGAGCTGGCGCAGGTGCTTCCGACCGAGACCGCCCTGCTCGAGACGATCGGCAAGAGCACGGCCGAGGCGTCTTCGCTGCTCAAGCCGCTATTCAAGCACATCCAGATGATCACCATCATCGCCCGCAGCGCGCGGATCGAGGCGGCCTCGCTCGAGGGCGACCGCGAGGGCTTTCTCGCCTTCACGCAAGAGGCCTACGATCTCGGCAAGGCCGTGCAGGGCGCGATCGAGGGCTGCGCGCGGGATCAGCAGCACCTGTCCGAGGCCGTCGCCACGGCATTCGGTCGGCAGAAGGAGTTCGAGAGCCGCTACCGCAATCAACTGGCTGCGGAGAGCGCCGAGCTCGGTTCGGCCTATTCCGGATTGCGAGATCAGCGCAGCAGCAGCAGCCACCTCGCCGATCTCGCCAGTTCCAGTACCAGGAAGATCGCCGAGGCGGTCGGAGGCGCGATCATCTCCTTGCAGGCGGGCGACAGCACGCGCCAGCGTCTCGAGCATGTCTCCCACGGCCTCGGCCTCGCCTCGGAACGTGCCCCGAGCCTCGTGCCGGAGCCGGTCGCGAGCGAGGACGGCGCGCGCGCGATCTGCCAGCTGCAGGCCGCCCAGCTCAGGGATGCCCAACGCGAGTTCGGCGGGGACATCGACCAGATCGTTCGCGCGCTGACCGCCATCCTGCACGATGCGGACAGCGTCGTCGGGCACGGCCGCACGTTGGTCGGTGGCGAGGATGGCGGCTCATCATCGTTCCTGACACGCATCAAGCAGACGTTGGCGCACGCGTCCACGCTGATCGCCACCTGCGAGGGGGCGGGCCGCTCCGTCGACGAGGCGCTCGCGCTGGTCGAGGACACACTGGCGAAATTCCGCCAGGCGATTGCGGGGCTCGCCGAGGCGACGGTGGACATCACGCTGATCGGGATGAATGCGGGCCTCAAGGCGAGCCATCTGGGCAGCCGCGGTAGCGCCTTCGTCGTCATTGCCAACGAGCTGAAGGCTACGGCCGACCAGGTCTCGATGGGGGCGGGGCGCCTCAAGCCGGTGCTCGACGCGATCGAACGTTCGGCCAGGGAGTTGAAGGAACTCCGTGTGCAGGGCGATCCGACGCAGCTTGCGCAACTCGAACCCCAGATTCTCCAGGCGCTGCGCGAGGTCGAGGCCGGGAATGAGCGGCTCGGCAAGCTGATGGGCCGGCTCGTCAAGGAAGGCGCGGAATTCGAGGAGCTGATGAATTCGGCGCAAGGCCTGATGACCACGCTCGGTGACGGCTCCGCGGCGTTGCCCGCGGTCGCGGCGCGGCTCGAGGCCGCGAGCGCGGGCGCTCAGACACCGCGGCCGGCAGCGCAGGACGAAGCGATGCTCGACGACCTCTTCGCGCGCTACACGATGGAGCGGGAGCGGGACGTGCACCGGCAATTCCTGCAAACGCTTGGGTTAACATCGGCCGCCATCATGCGCCGGGTAGAACCCGTGGAGACCGCGGACGACGGCATAGAATTGTTTTGATGGTGCCGCTGCCTGCGGCGGCAAATTTGACGGATTGTCTTTGCAGGTCGTTAACCTCTGCGGAACGCCCGCCGCGACGGCCATTGTGGCGCCCCAGAGTTGGTCGCAAATACGCATGGAATTCATGGGTGGATGTCTCCATGCTGAAAGAGGGCAAGTACGCGGCGTGGTTCAGAACCGCGCAGGCGCAAGGCACCGGTATCGTGCATCTGGCCGAGGGTCGGATCTCGGGTAGTGACAGCTTCTTCATCTATGGCGGCTCCTACCAGTTCGATGACGACCGGCGTTTCACGGCCGTTCTCACTACGCGGCGGCATGCCGAGGGACCGCCCACTGTGTTCGGGCTCGACGAGGTCGAGGTCGACCTCTCCGGTGTGTATGGCGGTGCGATGGCGACCTGTTCGGGCACCGCCCGGCAAGCACCCGACGTGAGCTTCGAAGTGACGCTGATCTACAGTCAGGAGAATGTGCCGGCTGCGGAGGCCCGGGGCGCCGTCGTGAGGCTCAATGACAAATTGCCCAAGGGCCTCGACAGCCGTTCACGAGGGCGCCCTCTCCCCGCACCTTCCAGGCCTCCCGCATCTTAGTCTTGCGTTGACGCTATCGCAGCGGAACTGGATCGCCTCGGCATCGCACAACAAAGCCTTTAGACCTGGAACATATGTTGAGGCCGAACAAGCGTGGTGGGAGAACATGCCTCAGATCTGGATGACATATGACGAACTCGCGGCGCTCTATGGTTGTACAGCGCCGGAAGCCCGGCTTCAGGCGCTGAACACGTCGCTCGACCGCCGCAAGAGCCGCGATGGAAATACCCGCGTCAAGCTGAATGTGGCGCTGATGGCGCGGTTCATCGACACGATCCGCAAAAGCGAATTCGATCTCGATGACGCTGTCGCGGCGTTGCGCGATGCGCATCGCGCCATGTCCGGAGGTCCAGCGATTGAGCCGGCGAGCCTCAGGCGTTCAGGGGCATAGGTGCCGCTCGAAGGATCGATGCATCAAAGGAACAGGCATCGGCCACAGCCGTACCTCGAGCGCTCTAAGCACTGTGGGGAAACGTCTAGCTCTTCTTCCTGCTCTTCGACTTGAGCGACAGACCAAGCCTCAAAGCCATGCGCTTGATGGCGTCGGGCGATCGTCCCAGCTGCTTGGCCGCGTCTTCCAGCGAAGCTGAAGACTTTGCCAACTCCATGAGCTTGCGGTCCTCCTTGAACGACCAGGGCTTGCGCGCCATAACCGAAAAGTTCCTCTCGTCGACGAAACGGCAAAGCCGCCAAGCGGACCCATTTCGCTCGACGGCCTTGCTTGGGTGGGGCCGGCCTTTGGGGGAGGCCGGTGGCGAGAGGAATAGAGGATCTTGGAATCCTCGCAACAAAGACTGCGGATTAAGCTAACTGCTCAACCTTACTTGCAGCTCGATACGATCGCTCGGTAGTTGTACGGCTTGGTGGCAGCTGCGCCCCTCGGTTTTCAGTGCGCAACCGGCTTTGTCGAGAAGGCGGCACGGCGTGCATTCGGCATTATTCGCGCCGGAGAGAGATCTTTTTCAGGGGCTTCTCTGGGGAAAGCCCGGTCTGATGACTGCTTTCTCAATTCGCACAACGGTGCGATCGTTGCCGCACAAGCTGATCGCTGGCTGCGGCGCCACGAGCGGTCGTGCTAATCAGCCACAACATGATGCGCGGCCCGACCGCAAGGAGCGGCAAGTAACCATGTGTGGTTACGTTGAATTGAACAGATCGTTGTTTAGGCGGCTCCCGCAAGCTACGCTCGGACGATTTCAACCGAAGTGATTGCTCACGGCGTCGGCGTGAGTGGGAGCTCGAGTCGATTATCTGCTCTTGCTTTCGTGCAGTATTTCTTGCGGGCGCCGCACGCCGCACTGGACGAACCGCAGAAGGCGAGAGAGGAGCGCCCGCTTGAGCAGCAACGCACCGCGTCGATATGTCGGTGATGGAACGGGACGTTACGTCTTGATCGGCCTGACCTATGAGGAGACGCTCGAGTTCCAGCGCCTGGATCGCCTCGAGATGGGCCGGCTCGGTGCCAGGGCCGACATAGCTAAACGGAGCGATCTCGGAGCGGCTGACGAAGAGCTGCGCTGGCTGGAGCTCTATGCCAAGCACGATTGCGGTTGGAAAGATTGGGTGACAGCCAGCCGTACTGTGCGGCGTGATTCCAACATTCTTAAGCGCAAGGATCGGTCTGAATCGACGGCCTGTTCGGCGGCCTTGGGAAGCGCGCGGAACGATCAACCCTGAGAGCAGAAGGTCTGAGCTCCGCCTACCGCCTCGGTACACCCGTCCCCGACTGCTTTGCATTCGAGCCGGCCGCCACTCTTGAAACTCCGAGCATCTGACGCAATCGAGCATGGAGGATGAGCGGCGGGGCGAAGCCCGGATCACATGGCGACCGTGATGTTCGGCCTTGTGACTAGGCGCCCCCGGGCCGGTGGCGGCACGAGGCCACCATGATTACGGAGTAGATTTCAAATATTGCCGAGATTTTCGCGGTAATCCGATTTTGCGAATTGTGTCGTAAGCTCAATGCTTTACGGCGCCATCCATTTTTGCTCGATTTTCTGGCCCATTTTTGCCGCTTGACTCGCATTTAAGACCGCTGGCACAGATTAAAAAGGGGTGGGCGAATCGCACCGTGCAATGCGGTCGGTTGTGAGCGATGGGTTGCGATGCAAAAGAAGATCGACCTTGAGGCGATGCCACTGGACGAGATGTGGGCGCTTCACGAGGAGATTGGGCAGATACTGTCAGTGCGCCTGACCTCCGAAAAGCGCGAGCTCGAAAAGCGCCTGGCTCAACTTCGTGGCGAAAAGGAAGCCGCCTTAGGAGAGCCCGCGGAAGGTGCATCAAGGGAACGCCGCAAGTACCCTCGTGTCTATCCGAAGTATCGCAATCCCAATGAGCCATCCCAAACTTGGTCCGGTCGAGGAAAACAGCCGCGGTGGCTGACTGCCGCATTGAGAACCGGCCGCTCGATCGACGAGTTTGTCATCGCAAATCAAGAGACGCGAGACGGTACGCCTCGGCGGCGCCGAGCCTGAGCCATCCAGGTCGGTGCTGGGTGGGGTAAGCAAGACCTTGCTGCCAGGTTGGGCCGAGGTCAGTTATAACCCGTCAGGGGAAGATCAATAAATCAAGTGATCCGGAGAAGGGTCGTATGCCTCCGATGGGCGCGACTCCGCGGCACTGGCACCGCCGGGTCGGAGCGGCGGGTCCAACCGGCAGACGCGCTCGGCCGTATCATGCTGCCGCCTGTGCCGCAGCGAAAGCTCGGCGGTCCAGGCTGAGGCATTGACATGAGGGCGAGAAAGCAAGCGCGTTGCTACGCCTCGCGCGCAACGGGCTCAAAGTTGCGAATTTCCAGTGGCCCCTGCATTCGGTGGCGCCTCGCACGTGTGACTCCCGAAGGGCAGGTGAGGCAGACCGTAATCTGCGGCGGCTGCAGGTTTACGTTTGCTTAACCTTAATGATTTACCGCTTGTTTACGCAGATTAACACGCATTGATGTTGGAGCTTATTCTTTGCCGGCCAGCCGCAGCCTTTGTTTGAGCGTGGCCGTCTGCGTCATGGCGGCCATAGCCGTTTCTGGTTGCAGCTCGCCGGGTGTCGTGGGTCTCACCGTCGACGCGCGGCCGAGATTATCATCTCAACCTGTGTCGCTCGAATCCTACGCACAAGCGACCGATCCTTCCCCGACAGGCGCGGTCCCGTTGCCGTCACGGTCGTCGCGGGCTGTTCCGACGTCGGAGGGTGGCAACGGCCAAATGATCGGCGTCTCACCGGAGAAGCCGGCAGCGGGAGCAGCCAACGGTACCGTCGTGCTCAATCTCGCCGGTGTCCCCTTGCAGCAGGCGGCAAAAACCGTCCTCGGAGACCTGATCGGTGTAAACTACATCCTTGATCCGCGTGTAGACGGTGTGATCTCGGTTGAAACGACGAAGCCGGTCACGAAGGCGGAAGCGCTGGAATTGTTTCAAGCAGCGTTGGCACCCGCCGGTGCAACACTTGTGCAGAGCCGGGGCGTCTATCGGATCGTCCCGACGGACCAAGCGGCTACCGGCATCGTGGCCACCGTTCGCGGGGGAGGCGATGGAGCAAGTCCGGGCAGTGGAGTCCGGGTCGTTCAACTGAAATATGTCGCCGCGACGGAGGTCGCTCGTGTGCTTGAGCCGATGGTGCCCAAGGGAGCGATAGTTCAGGCCGACGACGCACGTAACATACTGGCCTTGAAGGGCACACCTTCGGAAATCGACAACATGCTCGACTCGATTGCGATCTTCGATGTCGACGTGATGAAGGGAATGTCGTTTGCGGTTGTCCCGGTAAAGGCCTCTCAGCCGGAAAAGATGGTGGACGAACTCAAGGCGGTCTTCTCGTCGGACAAGGAAGGGCCGCTGAAAGGGCGCGTGAAATTTGTCGCGAACAATCGCCTCGGCGCAATTCTCGTCATAACGTCCCATCCAAGTTATCTCCCTCGCGCTCAGTCGTGGATCCGACGGCTGGATTCCCGTGCAAGCGGAACCGAGCCTCAGCTGCACATTTATCAGGTGCAGAATCGAACGGCCGCAGAGCTTGCGGCGGTTCTCCAATCCATGTTCTCCAACGAGATGAAGGTGGTGCGACCGTCGACCAGGAACGTATCCCCGCGTTCGAAGCAGGTCAGTCTGCTTGGCGACATGAAGAGAGCGAACGGTGTCGCGACTGCGGCGGACTCGGCCGGACCCGGCGGATTTGGACGAGGGGGGGATCCGCAGTCCAACTCTCGCCAGGCGGACATGGATCCCGACAGCCTCGCAGCGGAGCCGTCCGAAGAGAGCGGCAGTGCAGATTCGAAGGGGGAGCCCGTTCTCAAGATCGTGGCCGACGAAGCAAAGAATTCGTTGCTGATCATGGCCAACGACCGGGACTATCAACGCGTCCTGCGCGTCGTTCAGGGCCTCGATGTCGTTGCGAGCCAGGTGCTCATCGAAGCGGTGATCGCCGAAGTCACGTTGAACGACAATCTGCAGTTCGGATTGCAATGGCAACTCGCGAAGCAGGGGCAGCCCACCGCCACGTTCTCCAGCGCTCTCACGGGAGGGGTCGCTGCAGCGTTTCCGGGATTCAACTACGCTGTAAACACCGCGAGCATCGCGGCCACCCTTAGCGCGTTGGACGCTCTTACCCATGTCAACGTGATCTCGACACCTTCGCTGATGGTTCTCGACAACAAGACTGCCCGACTGCAAATCGGCGATCAGGTGCCGATCACCACTCAGACCGCGACCAGTACGGTCACTGCCAATACGGCGATCGTGAATTCGATCACGATGCAGGATACCGGCGTCATCCTGGCGGTAACTCCCAGGATCAATGAAAGCGGTCGAGTTCAGTTGGACATCGAGCAGGAAGTCAGTAACGTCGTGAAGACGACCACTTCCAAGATCGACTCGCCGACGATTCAGCAGCGGCGTGTGAAGACGACCGTCGTCGTGAGCGACGGTGAGGTCCTCGCTCTCGGCGGCATGATTCAGGATCAGTCCAACAGGACGAGCACGCAGATTCCCATCGTCGGCGACATTCCTGTCGTGGGAGCTCTCTTCGCGAACAGAGGCAACTCGGTCCAGAAAACCGAGCTCGTCATCCTCATCACACCGAAGGTCGTGCGTGATCCGACGGAAAGCCGGCTCGTTACGGAGGAATATCGACGGAAGATGCATGTTTACATGCCTCATACGTCGACCCGGGAGCGCAGTTTCGCCAACACGGCGCAGCGGCTGGTGGTCCCGTGAGCACCGCGTTGCGCGTGGTCCTGTTTCCCGTCTTGGTGTGGACCCTCGGCGGCTGTGCAACGGGTTACTACAATTTCGCTCCGCCCTCTCCTTATATGGTGCTGCCGGTCGACGAATCGATGTCATGCAACGCAATTGCCGCATCGTTCCGGTACTCGGTGAGGCGTGCGGCGCGTTTTGAATACTGGCTCGCTGCCGGTCCGCTCGCGGGCTACGACTCGGAACGATTTCCTCTCGATGCTCCCAAGCAACTGCTCGACGAGCGAAAGCGCCTGGATGCATTGACTGACCTGCAACGCACCAAAGGCTGCACGGTCATCGAACCGGGTCCTGCCGTTGCCGCGGAGCGTGAGCGCCTCGAGGAATCGGCACGTGCGTCTCGCCCGCCGGTGGTACTGAATTCGAAGGGCTAGGGCTCGATGTCAGATTCTCACGCAGGGCGGCAGCCGTCGTTGCTGCGTTGGCGATGAGGCCGAAGTGCCTAGTCGCCATTCGCGTATCACATAGGGTAGCTGGGTTCCGCCTTCGAAGTCGATCAGCGCTTCGCGGACTTGTCTCGATCCATCGCTCAAAGTGACGTCCGCGCGTATGGTGACACTGCCTGATGCCGAGATCCGGCGAGGTTGAGCAGGCGGAGGGCTCAGCCCGAGCGCCTCGATCAGGGCCGGAGAGGCCGCTTCGCCTGCAGGCGAAGTACGGCCGGATGCAACAGTAATGAACGGTAGCGCCTTCCTGAATAGCCCGAGCGACATTCCGGCCATTTGATCCAGCTCCATGATACTGGTGATTCCGGGCCGAGGACCTTGCTTGCCGTTCGTGGTGGACGGTGATGGGTTACCCGCCTCGGTGCCGGGCCTTGGCGTGGTGCTCGGCGTGGTGCTCCTGGTTCTCAGGATTTCTCCGGCTATTCTCTCACCGAAGGCCTTGTCACTTGCGAGCGCAGCGAACAGCCGTTCCAGAATGGGTTTGGACGCGGTGTTGAGATCGACCTTGCCGATCTCCTCCTCTACCGTGACGAAGGCGCGCTCACCGCCCGGCATCCTGCATTGCAATGGAAACCTTGTCCTTCCCTCCGGCATCAATGTTGCCGCGATCGCCAAATTGATCGCACTCTCGGCCGCCGCTGCCGCCCTGGCGATTGAAGTGTCCGCGCTCGCGATCCTGCTGCGATATTTCGCCCCGGCGACGAGCGTTCCCCCCAGCAGGAGGATCAATCCCAAACCCCAGATCACCGTCACGAGGGCGAAGCCGCGCTGATGTAACAGCGACCGAAGGAGGCTTTTGCGGGGAATTTCTTGCATTTCGAGCGGTTTGCCAGGCTCGCAGACAGGGTTCGGCCAAACTAGACACAAATGGCAAACGATCCGTCAAACAGCATGTGTTAACCAAACCGCTCTAGGATTCCCGGGTATTTCTAACGGGTCAGGTCCACGAGCACGAGATGCCGTCCAGTGTTCAGGAATTGCCGCGGCATGCGCGTCTGCCAGAGGGCGGCGGGGTGGGGCTGACCCCCAAAGATCCAAACTTTGCAGAAGCGTTTACCGGCCACCTCGTCGCTGAAGAAATTCTCGACAGGAGTGCGGTCGCGCGAGCCAGGCGAGCGGCGGAAGCGGCTTCGGAACGTATCGACACCGTTCTAGTGAAGCTCGGCTTGGTGTCCGAGGTCGACCTGTGCAGCGCCTATGCATCCTATTGCGGGTTGGCCGTGGTCGGCCCCGGCGATATCCCGGCGCGGCCGGTCCTGGCCGAACGGCTGGGCTTGACGTTTCTCAAAACGAGCCGTTCTCTTCCCGTCGCGCTCGGGAGAGAGTCCTTGCTGCTGGCCGTCGTGGATCCATTCGACGACGAAGCGCGTCGTTCGATCTCCTACATGCTGGGCATTCGCGTCGACCTCGCCGTAATTGCGCCTGCTGACATCGAACGCGCCTTCCGGGACGTCTATCAGGACCAGGAGCCGGCATCTCAGGCTGACGACGAACAAATAGCGGCGACCGGCGGCAACGAGGGAAACGAGCCGGACGTCGAGCGGCTGCGTGATATCGCGAACGAAGCGCCGATCATACGATTGGTGAACCAGATCATATCGCATGCCGTCGAGCGGGGTGCTTCGGACGTTCACGTCGAGCCTGGGCGCGACGAAGTCGCAATTCGCATTCGTCTTGACGGCTTCCTGCGGCCCGAGCGATCCGTGCCTACGACACTTCGAGCTGCCCTGACGACGCGTATCAAGATCATGGCCAGGCTGGATATCGCGGAGCGACGGCTGCCGCAGGACGGACGGATAAAGACCGCGGTTCGAGGGACCGAGGTCGACATTCGTGTATCGACGATACCAACCGCATTCGGGGAGAGCCTCGTCCTACGCATTCTCGACCGCACTCGCGTCGAGCTCGAATTCCCGAAGCTCGGCTTGGACAAAGTTACGGAGAAAAACCTTCATCGTCTGATGGCGCTTCCGAATGGTCTTGTCCTGGTGACGGGACCAACCGGCAGCGGCAAGACAACGACCTTGTACACTGCGCTGAAGCACCTCAACCGCCCCGAGCTGAAGGTCTTTACGGTCGAAGATCCCATCGAGTACCAGCTTGCCGGCATCAACCAGGTTCAGGTTCAGCCACAGATCGGGCTCGATTTTCCTTCTGCCCTGCGCGCAATCCTGCGTCAGGACCCCGACGTTATCATGGTCGGCGAGATCCGCGACGTGGAGACCGCGCGTATCGCGGTTCAGGCGGCTCTGACCGGTCATCTCGTGTTTTCCACGCTGCATACCAACGGCGCCCTCGCAGCGATCACACGCCTCATAGACATCGGGCTCGAACGTTACCTGCTCGCGTCGACAATTTCGGGAGTGATGGCACAGCGCCTGGTGCGGCGCTTATGTCGACATTGCTCGCGTCGGCATGTCGATCACGGCGGCATCCCGGCCACGCTGACCATCGCGACCCCCGAAGGCATGGTGGTGGATTGGTCCGATAGCCGCGAGGCGGTTGGATGCGAAGCCTGTGGTGGTACAGGCTATAGCGGCCGGACAACCGTCTCCGAGTTGCTCGTCGTCGACGACGATGTACGACAGGCGATCGGCCGAAGAAGTGGCGATCAACTGACGCTCGAAAACCTGGCAAGGGCTGCCGGATTCGTAAGTCTCTACGAGAACGGGCTGATGAAGGTCGCGGCCGGGGAAACAACCTTGGACGAAGTGCTTCGCGTTACCCGCACGACATGAAGGAGCACTGCGATGGCGACCTATCGATATCGAGCCTATACGGCCCAAGGGGCCGTCACGGCGGGGACCATAGCGGCTGAGGGAACCGATGCGGCCATCGACGCGCTATATGCCGCCGGGCTCACTCCATTCGAGACTTCGCTCTCCGAGGCTGGTGACGAGGTGCGAGCTTCGGCACGACAGAAAACGCAGCCGGTTTGGCGCCGGGAATTCGTGCGATCAAATCATTTCGGTCTGAGCGAGCTGACGGCCTTCACCGTTGAACTGGCTGCGTTGGTCAATTCGGGCTTGCCGCTCGATGTCTCGTTTCGGGTGTTGGCTGGGCCGGGTACGTCACCTAAACGCGCCCGATTGGCCAGTGATCTGCTGCAGGAGATCCTGGGCGGGGCTCAGCTTTCTGAAGCCATGCGGCTCAGGCCGGCGATCTTCCCGCAGGATTACGTGGCGATCGTGGGCGCGGGGGAGGCCAGTGGACGCACCGGCGAAGTCTTGGGGCAGATTGGCGACATGCTCACGAAGCGCCTCGAGATTCGTAACAAGATCAGATCTTCGCTGGTCTATCCCGTCATTCTCCTTCTCATGTCACTCGCCTCCGTCGCGGTGATCGTC
>NZ_JAEMSD010000140.1:0-3837 GCF_016462955.1 Bradyrhizobium sp.
TCAGCCCGCCGGGAAGGTGCGCGACGAGAAAGACGAGACCGCCGGCGGTGCCGATGACGAGCGTCTCCACCGTGCTCAGGAGCATGGCACGGCTCGGCCATGCGAGCGGCAGGGAGGCGCTGATTTGCTTCACACCGCCTTATCGCAAATGGGCGCGAGGCGCACAATTGCAGGCTCGTCATGCCGCAATGCGCGCGCCTCTCGCGGATACTCGCGAACGATGGTGACCGGGCTTATTTCTTGTCGGCCGCGGGGGCAGCGGGCGCTGCGTCGGCTGCGCCGCCGGCCTTTGCCGCCTTCTTGCATTCGCGGCGGAATTTCTTGCGCTCCTTGCCCTTCAATCCCTTGGCGTCCGCCTGCCTGGAGCATTCCAGCGATTCGGCCGACCGCTCCTTGGTTGCCTTCTTGTCGGCGATCGTGGCGGCAGTGTCGGTCTTGACGGCCGGTGCAGGGGTCTGGGCAAAGGCGGTGCCGCCGATGAGCAGGGTGGCGAGAGCGATGGCGGCGAGGCGGGACGTGACGGTCATGGGTGCACTCTTCTTGCGGGAATTGCAAAGGGCTGGGACCGTCGGCCTGCGTTGCTGAACGCAACATGAATTATTTCAACGCCGGCATCACTATATTTTGCCGGCGCAACTCATCGCATCCTTGTCGCAAGCGGCCGACACGCTAGGATAGCAATCCTCGTTTCACTTCCGTCGGGAAGACAAGCAGGAGACCCAGGGATGACCATTCAGACTAAATTGTCGTGCGCGATTGCAGCGTCTTGTGTCGCTGCATTGCTGGCGAGCGCGCCGGCGCAGGCGCTGACCGCGCAGGAGTGCAGCGCCAAATATCAGGCCGCCAAGAAGGACGGCTCGCTCGGCACCACCAAGTGGAACGACTTCCGCAAGGCCCAGTGCGGCGCAGACGCAACGCCCGCCGCGGCGCCGGCCGCGGCGGCCCCCGCCGCTCCTGCCGAGCCGAAGCAGGCGAAGAAGGAAGAGGCGCCAGCCGCCGCGCCGGCGCTGCCGGCTGGACCTGCGGTCTATCCGAACGCAGTCGATCCGAAATACGCAAAGGAGACTCCCGGAAAGGCGCGGCTGCACACCTGCGTCGACCAGTACAACGCCAACAAGACCACCAACGGCAATGGCGGCTTGAAATGGATCCAGAAGGGCGGCGGCTATTACAGCGAGTGCACCAAGAAGCTGAAGGGCGCCGCCTGAACTCCGGATTGACGCGATGGCCGGAGCAGCTCTCCGGCCATTTCGCTTAATCCAGCAACTTCTCGGCCGATTTCGCCACCAGCTGCGACAGCTTGCGCGGGCCGCGCTCGACGAACAACAGGCTCTGGCCGAAGATGAAGCAATAGAACAAGAAGGCCTGCGCGTCGGCCTCCTCGGCCGCAAGGCCGGTCGCGCGATAAAGGTCGCCGATGTGCTTGAGCCGAGCCGCGTCGACGCTCGCGACTGACGCCGCAGCGTTCTCGTCCGAGCGTGCCCATTGCCGGATCGCGAGCTCGATCGCCATTCCTTCCGGATTGACCCGCTCGGAATAGAGCTGGATCACGGCCCGCAGCCGCTCGCGGGGCGCTTGGCCGCCGAGACTTGTCTGCTGCGCGACCGCGGCGATGCGTCCCTGGCGCCAGGCTTCCAGCATGGCTTCGAGCAGTGCGGCGCGGTTGGCGAAGCGGCGGTAGAAGCCGCCCTTGGTAACGCCGAGATTCTTGGCGAGCACCTCGACCCGCACGCCCTCCACCCCTGCCCGGGCGAGCTCGGCAAAACCTGCTTCGACCCAGGCATCGCCCTTGCCGTCGCTCATCGAGGAAGCCTCACCGGTGATTGATACGGTGCCGTATTGCTAACTCGGCACGGGCTTGATACGCTACCGTATCAACGATCAAAGACGAAATACACGGGGAGGAGTGCGATGGCGCGGGAGGCACGGTCTACATTTGGCAATGCGACCACGTTGACCGTCAGCTCCGCAAATCCGCTCCGTTCGCCGACGCCATTCGCGAGGCTGCCTCGAGCCACATTGCCGAACCAGCCGAGGTATGAGCCATGACCGGCTTCGAGCCGAAGAATCCCGGCTATCGTGCGGCCGCCATCGCCATGTTCGATCGCCAGCCGGCCATGCGCACGCTCGGCATCGTCATCGTCCGACTCGCGCCCGGTGAGGCCGAGCTGGCGATGTTGCATGCGCCGTCCTTTACCCAGCAGAACGGCTTCATCCATGCCGGCATCATCACGGCCGGGCTCGACAATGCCTGTGGGGTTGCGGCGTTCAGCTTGATGCCGCCCGAGGCGGACATACTCACCGTCGAATTCAAGACCACGCTGCTCGCGCCCGCCCGCGGCGAGCGCTTCGTCTTCAAGGCCGAAGTCGTCAAGTCCGGCCGCACGCTGACCTTCTGCGAGGCCAAGGCGGTTGCCGAGCATGACGGCAAGACCACGCTGATCGCGACCATGACCGGGACCTTGATGGCGATGGTGCCCCGTATTGCGGCGCCGGACGTGCCGCACACGTCTGTGCATGGCGGCGATTGACAAGCGTGCCAGCGCATTCCTTGATGCGTTGGTCATGCTTGCAAGTCTCGGCCTCATCCTGCTCTGCCAATTGATCGGCGAAGCCGCCGTGCGCGGTCTCGGCCTGCCATTGCCGGGACCCGTGCTCGGCCTTCTGCTGCTTCTGACCCTGCTGCTCGCCCGCGACCGTTTCGAGCTGCTCGCGCGCGGGCCGCTGCGCAATGACGGTGTCGAGACGACGAGCAAGGGCCTGCTGGCCCATCTCTCGTTGCTGTTCGTACCGGCCGGCGTAGGCGTCGTGCAGAAGCTGGATCTGCTTGCATCTCACGGCATCGCCATCATTCTCGTGCTCGCGCTGTCCGTGGTCATCACGCTGCTCGCGACCGTGCTGACCTTTCGCCTCGTCAGCCGCCTGTTGAAGCAACAGGACGCGCGATGAAGGACAACCCGTTCTCGCTGTGGGTCTATCTCTCGCAATCGCCGCTGCTCTGGCTGACCGTGACGTTGCTGGTGTATGCCGGCACGGATGCGGCCTCGCTGGCGACCCGGCGTCATCCCTTAGCCAATCCCGTGCTGCACGCGATGTGGATCATCGGCGCGTTCCTGCTGCTGACCGGCACCTCCTACACGACCTACTTCGCCGGCGCGCAGTTCGTGCATTTCCTGCTCGGGCCGGCAACCGTTGCGCTCGCGGTGCCGCTCTACGAGAACCGCAAGCGCGTCGTCTCATCGATCTTTCCGATGCTGGTGGCTCTGGTCGCTGGATCGGTCACCGCGGTGGTATCGGTCGTGCTGCTGGCCGAACTTGCCGGCCTGCCGCGTGACGTGGTGCTGTCGCTGGCGCCGAAATCAGTCACCGCCGGCGTTGCGATGGGTATCGCCGAATCCCTGCACGCCGATCCTTCGCTGGCGGCCGTCGCGGTCATCCTCACCGGCATCATGGGTGCGATCATCGTGACCCCGCTGATGAACCGCACCGGCATCACCGACTATCGCGCTCGCGGGTTCGCCGCCGGCCTTGCCGCGCACGGCATCGGCACCGCGCGCGCGTTCCAGGTCGACGAGATTGCCGGCGTCTTTTCCGGCATTGCCATGAGCCTGAACGCCTTGGTGACCTCGTTCCTGGTCCCGCTGGCAGTCACACTGCTGGTGCGATGACTTCGCTGCCGCGACGCTCTATATGTCTGTAACATTTCCTGGTCCCGAGCCGTATGTGCGGTGATGGGGCCGAAACGGGACAAGATATGACCGAATTTGGGAACAAGGGCCGTCTGACGCCGACCCGGCGTGCGGCACTGACGTTGATCGGAGCGGGCGCCGTCGCAGC
>NZ_JAEMSD010000140.1:3847-5272 GCF_016462955.1 Bradyrhizobium sp.
GGCACCAACAGCGGGATCGCCCCCATCGAGCGAATCCTCGCGATGGCCGCCTTCCTTGCCGGGCGCCGTCGCAGCGAGCGGGATCAACCTGGCGGGCGCCGCGACCGTTGAGGACGAGGTGCTGACCGAGGCCAAGGTGCTGCGCGATCCCGACACGCCCGTCGCAGGCAATCCCAACGGCAACATCACGATCGTGGAATGGTCTGACTATAATTGTCCCTATTGCCGCAAGCTCGAGCCCGAGCTGCGCCAGGTCGTGCAGGACGACGGCAAGGTGCGGCTGGTGATGAAGGACTGGCCGATCCTCGGGCCGGTCTCGGTTACCGCGGCGCGGAGCGCGCTGGCCGCCAAATTCCAGGACAAGTACCATCAGGCCCATGACGCCCTGATCGGCGTCAGTTCGCGCCTGACCGAGCCGCGCGTCAACGAATTGCTAGCGGCTGCCGGCGTCGACATGGACCGGCTGAAGCGTGATCTCACCAGCCACGCCAAGTACATCGACGCCATCCTCAAGCGCAACAACGAACAGGCTGAAGCCTTCGGCTTCCGCGGCACCCCGTCCTTCATCGTCGGCAAGTATCGCGTGCCCGGCGTGCTCAGCATGGCTGAGTTCGAGCAGGTCATTGCCGACGCCCGCAAGGCCAAGATGAACTGACGCGCAGCGTTGCGCGTGGCCAATGCAAAGACGCCGCTGCGAGCCGCAACGGCGCCTCGTTCATTTCAGGGTCGATGTTACCTCTGGGAAATCCGGACCCAGTCCTTGTGCGCGCGATCGCGTAGCGCGTCCCAATCGGCCTTCGCAACGTCCCAGTTCACGATGGTGCGGTTGCCGGTTGCGATATCGCCGTTGGCGACCGACGACGTCCGCATGGAGTCATAGACGTAGACGCCTCCCGCAAGAAGTAGCGCGCCCAAAATCATTCCGAAAAAAGTCCGCATGGCTAACCTCCGGTGACGCGCGATAACGTCGGCCCGATCTGATGGTTCCGCGACCATGCGGCGCATGCAAGGAGTGTCGTTTACACTTTATTCAGCCACGCCATCAGCTCCGCATTGATCTCGCGCGGGTAGGTGTGGCTGAGATCGTCGATCTCCCGATACGTGACATCAGCGCCGGCGGCGGCTAGGGCCGCCTGCGTCTGCCGCGCGGTCTGCACCGGAAACATCCAGTCGAGCTTGCCGTGGGTCATGAAGATCGGCAGTCCCTGCAGTCGCGTGGCGTCGGCCATCTCCGCCATCAGCGGATGGAAGGTTGCGGACACCGGCGCCAGATGGGTGAAGGGCGATGCGCCGTCGAGCCCGCTGACGTAACAGAAGGTGCCGCCGTCGCTCATGCCGGTGAGCAGCATACGCGAGGCATCGATGCTCCAGCGGCTGCGTACGATCTCGATGATGCGCATGAGATTCGGCGTGTCGGCATCATCG
>NZ_JAEMSD010000140.1:5282-14566 GCF_016462955.1 Bradyrhizobium sp.
AGGTCGGTCCGGTCGCGGTCGGCGCGACCAGGATCGCGCCGAGACTGCGCGCGTCGCGGAGCCAGCTCCACAGGAAGCCGCGGCCGTTGCCGCTGCCGCCATGCAGCGCCATCACCAGCGGCACTGGCCGGTCCGGGGTGTAGTATTCGGGCACATAGACCGAGAAGCCGCCGCGGCTGCCGGGCTCGTTGTGATCGTGGAAGATGCCGGTATGTTCGCCCGCGCCGGCCTCCAGCCGCGACAACACATTCGCGTTGTCCCGGTTGGCCGCGTTGAGGAAGAAGCTGCTCACCGGCGGAAACTGCACTGCCAGCGGATACAGTGCCTCCTGCGCGCGCGGCAGGTGGCGCAGCGCGCGGAAGACCGCGACGAGATCGCCATGGCCACGCTCGACCTCACGAATGCCGGCAAACGCGGCGAGCGTCTCGACACAGGCGCGATCGAGACGCTCGCGCAGCCCAGCGAACTGCTCCGGCCATTCTCGAATCGCGCCGCGCGCCGCCTGCAGCGCCTCATCCGGCCTGCCGATCGCATCCATCACGGAGGCGAAGGCCGGCGGATGCAGATGCCGCTGAAAGAAGCCAAGGGCTTCCAACGCATTGAGCAACGGCGGCAGAACGGCCACGATGTCGTCCACCACGGCCTCGGTCATCGCCTGCTTCCTCGATGATGGGGTCAGTGCAGCTTCGGCGCCTTGAGGAGCTTGAAGCGGTCGGTCGAGGTCACCGTGACGTCGAAGGTGACGCCTTCGTGGTGTACGGTGAGCGGCACGTCGACCCCGGCCGCGCCGAGCGCCCACATTTTCTTATAGAACGCGGTCTGGCTCGTGACCTTGTCGCCGTTGACGGCGAGAATGACGTCGCCGGTCTTGAGCTCGGCGCGCGCCGCCGGACCGCCCGCGGAGATCCCGATCACCACCACGCGGTTGTCGATCTCGGTCGAGAACAGCCCGAGCCAGGGCCGCGCCGGCTTGTTGACGCGGCCGAACTTGCGCAAATCGTCCAGGACCGGCTTTAACTCGTCGATCGGCACGATCATGTTGACGTGCTCGGCCTTGCCGTCGCGTTCACGGTCGAGCTGGAGCGAGCCGATCCCGATCAGCTCGCCGCGCTCGTTGAGCAGCGCCGTCCCGCCCCAGTTCGGATGCGCCGGATAGGTGAAGATGGCTTCATCCAGCAGATATTCCCAATAGCCGGCGAATTCCTGCTTGGCCACGATCTGGCTCGCGACGGAGCGCGTGCGCCCGCCGGCGCCGCCGACCACGACGCGGTCGCCGATCCGGGTGGCCGCCGACGAGCCGAGCGGCAGCGGGGCGACGTCGAGCTGGCCGAGCGCCTGCACCAGCCCGAACCCGGTCTCGGAATCGAAGCCGAGCGCGTGACCTTCCACCACGCGTCCGTCGGCGCGGTGCAGCCAGACCGACTCGGCCTCGGTGATGAGGTAACCGATGGTGAGCACCAGCCCGTCGTCGATCACGACGCCGTTGCCGGCGCGCTCGGTGCCCAGCGTCTCGGCGCTGAAGGCGTCCGGCGGGATGATGGCGTGCAGGCCGACGACGGAGCCGAGCGCGCGGTCGAGATCGAAGCCGTAGTCGCTCGCTCGCGGCTGGTTGGCCGGCGGCACTCTCCATTCGGTCAGGGTGGGCATGGAGTTCTCCTGGTCGTCCTCTTGGCGCTTTGACATGCCTCCAGCGCAAGAAGCGCCGCGTGAAATCAAAGACAATCTATGATGCAAACGCCTCTCTTTAAAGACCGCCCTGCGTGGACCGGCCGGGAAATGCAGCAATTCTGGAGCAGGCGCGACTTGTAAGTCCCGGCGTCGCCCGAAAAGACATTGTCGGTCCCATGTGGCAGGCGTATCGTTCCCTCATCTGTGGAACAAGCCATGAGCGATGACAAGAATTTCGATCGGCTGACTCTGGAAAATGCACTGACCGAGCTTGGCCGCCGGGCCTACGCCGCAGGCCGTACCGTCGAAATCGTGGTCTACGGCGGATCGGCCCTCCTGTTGACCTTGAACCGGCAGATCAACACCGGAGACGTCGACGCGGTGTTCGAAGGCACCAAGGATTTCATCAAGAGGCTTGCGGCCGAGATGGCGGAGGAGTTCGGCTGGGACGAGAACTGGTTGAACGACGGAGTGAAGGGGTGGTTGAGCAAGAGAGACGCGGACCCAGATGTGAAGGCCCTATTTAAGACCTACCCCACCGAGGATCAGCCCGGCCTCCGCGTCTACACCGCCAGACCGGAATACTTGTTTGCCATGAAATGCCGGGCGATGCGTGTCGGCGGTGTGGAAACGAACTCGGACATTGATGATATCAAGCTCCTCGCACGCGCGATAGGCGTCAAGAACAGCCGGGATGCACTGACATTGGTCGAAAAATTCTATCCGCAGAACATGCTTCAACCCAAGACCCGGTTGGGTCTCGAGGAGATTTTCTCAAATCTCGACGGACCTGAAGACGATCACACGCCTCCGGCGAGCCAATCATGAGCCTGTTCGGCAAGAAGCCCGCGACGCTAAGTGATGTCGTTCGCCGCGTGCGTGCTGGCGAGCAGAAGTTCGATCCCTCGCTTCGCGAATTTCTCGATTGGTTTTACGCGAACCCGCACGCGCGCCAGCAGGCCATCGAAGAACGGCCAGCTTCGATCGACGCTGTACACGACGCCTATGCAGCGGCCGTGGCGGAGCACCTTGCGCGCGTCTACGGGTTACAGATACCGGAATGGACCGAGGTTCACGGTAATGGGCTTCGGGAGCCCTTCTTTGCAGGCGGTCTACAATCTCTGAAGGGGGTGCTGGTTGCCGAGAGCCCGACGGCCTTCCGGCGGCGCCTCCTGTTTGTCAGTAAAGACGCGTTGTCGAGGCCGAGAATGTAGTGGTGCGGTGGTTCGTGTGGCCAGTCGACTTGGGCCGTGCGTGAGACCCTGCCGGGCCGCATGGCTGGTGCCCCTGCCGCTGCTAGGCGGCTCCTACCTAAGCTGCTAACCCTTGCCGCTTCGTTTGACCAGGGATCACGGACGACGAGCATGGACAACCGCAGCGACATCTGGCGTGGCATCGACACGATCAAGGCGCGTTTCATCGACCTCAGCGACAGGGTCTGGGGCATGCCTGAGGTGTGCTACACCGAGGCGCGGTCCGCCGCGGAACATCTTGCCGAGTTGCGCCATCAGGGCTTCCGCATCACCGAGAACGTCGCCGGCATTCCGACTGCGGTGATGGGCGAGTGGGGCGAGGGCGGTCCGGTCATCGCTTTCATGGGTGAATACGACGCTCTGCCAGGCCTCAGCCAGGAGGCGGGTGTCGCCGAGCATCGCCCCGTCGAAACCGGCGGCCATGGTCATGGCTGCGGTCACAACCTGCTCGGTTCCGCTGCACTGCTCGCCGCGACCGCGGTGAAGGACTGGCTCGCCGAGAACAAGGTGACTGGACGCGTGCGCTATTATGGCTGTCCGGCCGAAGAGGGCGGCGCGGCCAAGGCCTTCATGGTGCGTTCCGGCGCGTTCGAGGACGCCGACATCGCCATCACCTGGCATCCGCACAGCTTCTGGGAGGTGGCGGTGACCCCCTCGCTCGCCAACACGCGCGCGGATTTCATCTTCACCGGCCGCACCTCGCATGCGGCGGCCTCGCCGCATCTCGGCCGCTCCGCGCTCGATGCGGTCGAGCTGATGAATGTCGGCGTGAACTACATGCGCGAGCATATGCCGAGCGACGCGCGCGTCCATTATGCCTTGCTCGACACCGGCGGCATTGCGCCCAACGTGGTGCAGGCCCATGCGCGCGTGCGCTATTCGATCCGCGCCCGCGACCTGCCCGGCATGAACGAGCTGGTCGGGCGCGTGAGCAAGATCGCAGAGGGTGCAGCTCTGATGACCGAGACCAAGGTCGAGATGAAGATCATCTCCGCGGTCTCGAACATCCTGCCGAACGCGCCGCTGGAGCAAGCGCTGCACCAGCTGATGGAAGAGCTCGGCCCGCCGCATTTCGACGACGCGGACAAGAGCTTTGCCGGCCAGATCCGCGCGACGCTGAGCGACAAGGACATCGCCTCCGTCTATTACGCGATCGGGATGGAGCCAACCGATCGGCCGCTGGCCGACTTCCTGGTGCCGCTCGACGCCAAGCGCAATCCGCTGGTCGGCTCGACCGACGTCGGCGACGTGAGCTGGGTCGTGCCGACCGTGCAGGTCCATGCGCCGACGGTTGCAATCGGTACGCCCTTCCACACTTGGCAGGTGGTGGCGCAGGGCAAGAGCCCACACGCGCACAAGGCCATGGTGCAGGCGGCGAAGGCGATGGCCGGCCTCGGCATCAAGGCGCTGACGGAACCAGAGCTGATCCAGGCGGCCAAGGCGGATCTGCAAAGGCGGACAGCCAAGACGCCTTACGTCTGTCCGCTGCCGGACCACGTCGCGCCGCCGCTCGATATGTCCGTGGCATAGTTTCGCCTCGATACTTCGTCTGATCCGCCGAACAAATTTTCCGCAGTGCAGCGCGCAATCCGGCAGGTTTCGATGCTGGATTGCCGAACGGATGGGCTGAAGAACGAATTTTTGCCCAACATGCAGTCAGAAGACCGTTTGCATACACACGGTCCCTGTTGACGTGCACCCCATTCAGTGTGCCATCTATTCCCAGCCAAATGGGCCGCCGACGCTTCTCGGCCGCCATCATCACTATGGGAACCAGACGGGGGGACAACCATGCTGGACAAAGAACTGCGTTCGATGATCGGCCAGGTGAAAGACGGACGGATGGATCGCCGCGCCTTCGTCAAGCGCCTCGCCGCGGTTGGTCTCACCGCTCCCCTGGCCAACCAGATCCTCGCGCTCGGCGGGGTTGCCATGGCGCAGAGCCCGGCGGTCTACAAGCCGACCAAGCGCGGGGGCGGCGGCCCTCTCAAGCTGCTGTGGTGGCAGGGGCCGACGCTGCTCAATCCACATTTCGCCACCGGCACCAAGGACCAGGACGGATCGCGGCTTTTTTACGAGCCGCTCGCGAGCTGGGATGCCGACGGTAATCTCAACCCGATCCTCGCTGCAGAGATTCCTTCGCTTGCAAACGGCGGCCTCGCCGCCGATGCCAAATCGGTGGTTTGGAAGATCAAGCCGGGAGTCAAATGGCACGACGGCAAGCCGCTTACCGCCGACGACTTCGTGTTCACCTGGCAATACGCCAGCGATCCCGCCACGGCTACCGTCAGCATCAGCACCTATGGTGAAATCACGGTCGAGAAGGTCAACGATCTCTCGATTCGCATCCTGTTCAAGACCCCGACGCCCTTCTGGGCAAATGCCTTCGTCGGGGCCTATGGCTGCGTTCTCCCCAAGCATCTGTTTGCGGAGTACAAGGGTTCGAAATCTCGCGAGGCGCCGAACAATCTGGCCCCGGTCGGCACCGGTCCCTATAAGTTCGTCGAGTTCAAGCCGGGCGATGTGGTCCGCGGCGAGCTCAACCCCGACTATCACATGCCCAACCGTCCCCATTTCGACACGATCGAGATGAAGGGCGGCGGCGATGCCGTCTCGGCGGCGCGCGCGGTGATCCAGACCGGCGAGTTCGATTTCGCCTGGAACATGCAGGTCGAAGACGACGTGCTGCTGCGTCTGGAGAAGGGCGGCAAGGGCAAGACGCTCTACGCCACCGGCGGCGACATCGAGTTCATCGCGATCAACTTCACCGATCCCAACACTGAGATCGATGGCGAACGGTCATCGATGAAGACCAAGCATCCGATCCTCTCGGATCCGAACGTGCGCAAGGCGCTTGCCCTGCTCGTCGACCGCGACTCCGTCAAGAAGGCGATCTATGGTCGCGCCGGCCGCACCACCGCCAACTACCTCAACGGGCCCGAGAAGTTCGTCTCCAAGAACACCTCGTGGGAGTTCAACATCGAGAAGGCGTCGAAGATGCTCGACGACGCCGGGTGGAGAGTCGGAGCGGACGGCATCCGCGAGAAAGACGGCAAGAAGTTCAAGCTTCTGTACCAGACCTCGACCAACGGCCCGCGCCAGAAGACCCAGGCCATCGTCAAGCAGGCCTGTCAGAAGGCCGGTATCGACGTGGAGCTGAAATCGGTCGTCGCCTCGGTGTTCTTCTCGTCGGACGTCGCCAACCCCGACACCTATCCCAAGTTCTACGCGGACATCGAGGAGTTCCAGATCCCGATGACGCAGCCTGACCCGGCCTTGCACATGCGCCGCTACATCTCCGCCAATGTGGCCACCAAGGAGAACAAGTGGCAGGGGCAGAACTTCCCGCGCTACGTCAACAAGGAGTATGATGCCGCCATCGCGGCGGCGGAGACCGAGACCGATCCGGTCAAGCGCGCTGCGCTCTACATCAAGTGCAACGACCTGTTGTGGCAGGACACCGTGTTCATTCCGGTGATGCACCGCCTCAAGGTCGAGGCCGCCGCCAACAACTTGCGGCCGGCGCTGAGCGGCTGGGCGAACGAGACCGACAACATCCAGGACTGGTACCGGGAGGCGTGAGGGACGTCCGCTAAAAGGATCCTTCCCTGATGAGTCAGTATGTCCTGCGTCGCCTGCTGATTGCGATTCCGAGCTTGCTCGGCATCTCGGCAGTGCTGTTCTTTGTGCTTGCGCTGGCTCCCGGCGACCCGTTCTCCGAACTGGCGACCAACCCGAACGTGCCGCCCGAAGTGCAGGCCGCACTCCGGGCCAAGTTCGGCCTCGACGATCCGATCTACCTCCGTTACCTGCACTGGCTCAACGCCATGCTGCACGGCGACTGGGGCTTCTCCTTCGTCAGCCGCATGAACGTCGACACGCTGATCCTCCAGCGCCTGCCCGCCACGCTTTACGTGATCGGCTCGGCGCAGATCCTGGCGCTGCTGATCGCGATTCCCGTCGGTGTCTACGCCGCGACGAAGCCCTATTCGCTGTTCGATCAGGTCGCAAACACGCTCGCCTTCGTCGGCTTCTCGCTGCCGACCTTCTTCACCGGCATTCTGTTCATCCTGATCTTCTCGATCACGCTGGACTGGTTGCCGTTCGTCTATACCACCGACATCAAGGCGACCGGCATCCGCTGGGTGCTGGAGATGATCCGTCAGGCGATCATGCCGGTGGCGGTGCTCGGCCTGTTCCAGGCGGCGTCGATGACGCGCTTCGTGCGCTCGGCGATGCTCGACGTCATCCGGCTCGACTACGTCACCACGGCGCGGGCCAAGGGCCTCGGCCAGGCCACGGTGATCATCAAGCACGTGATGCGCAACGCCATGATCCCCGTCGTCACGCTGATCGCGTTGCAGATGCCCGCGGTATTCGGGGGCGCCATCGTCACTGAGCAGATCTTCCGCATTCCCGGCATTGGCTCGCTGCTGATCTCCTCCATCCTCTCCAACGATACGCCGGTGGTGATGGCCGTCACCTTCGTCTTCGCGTGCCTCGTGGTCCTGTTCAATCTCATCGCGGACGTCCTGTATGGCTGGCTTGACCCTCGCATCTCCCTCCGCTGAGCGGCGCGTCTATTCGCCCTGGCGCGAGACGTGGCGGCGTTACAGCCGCCACAAGCTTGCCGTGGTCAGTGCGTTTCTGCTCTTGGTTCTGGTGCTGGCAGTCGTGTTCGGTCCGTTCGTCTGGCGGGTCAAGATCGACGAGATCGACGTCATCGCAGGTATGCAGGGGCCGTCGCTTGCCCACCCCTTTGGCACCGACGATCTCGGGCAGGACATCCTCGCCCGCATGATCTATGGCGGCCGCATCTCGCTCGCGGTCGGACTCGCCGCCATGCTGGTCTCGGTCTTGATCGGCACGCTGATCGGAGCGCTCGCAGGCATGTCACGCGGCGCGCTCGGGCACGGGTTGATGTGGCTCACCGACCTGTTCCTGTCGTTGCCGCAACTGCCGCTGCTGCTGTTGCTCATCTATCTCTTCCGCGACGGGCTGAAGGTCGCGTTCGGCCCCGAAGGCGGCATCTTCATCCTGATCGTGCTCGTGATCGGGGGGCTGCGCTGGATGCCGGTTGCCCGCCTCGTGCGCGCGCAGTTCCTGTCGATCCGCGAAAAAGAGTTCGTGGAAGCGGCGCGCGCGCTCGGCGCCAGTCCGGTGCGGCAGGTGCTGCGCCACATCCTGCCCAATGCGCTAGGCCCGGTGATCATCGCCGGCACCATCGACGTCGCCGCTGCCATCATCGCGGAATCGACGCTGTCGTTCCTCGGCCTCGGCTTTCCGCCTGACACCCCGACCTGGGGACGGCTGCTGTACGACGCCAAGGATTTCCTCGACATCGGCCCGCACTGGGCGCTCTTCCCGGGCGGCGCGATCTTCATCGCGGTGGTCGCCATCAACTTCATCGGCGACGGCCTGCGTGACGCGCTCGATGCGCGGCGGGTGATCTGATGGCGCCGCTGCTCGAGATCAAGGGCCTGAAAACCCATTTCTCCACCGACGACGGCATCCTTCAGGCCGTCGACGGTGTCGACATCTCCATCAACCGGGGCGAAACGCTCTGCGTCGTCGGCGAGTCCGGCTGCGGCAAGACTGTGACCGCGATGTCGATCCTGAAGCTCATCGCGATGCCGCCGGGCCGGATTGCGGCCGGGCAGATCATCTTCGAGGGCCGCGATCTCGTGCCGCTGACCAGCAACCAGCTCGACGAGATCAGGGCCAAGGAGATCGGCTTCATCTTCCAGGAGCCGATGACCTCGCTCAATCCGGTGCTCACGATCGGCGAGCAGATCGCCGAGAGCCTGCGCCGGCATGAAGCGGTAACCAGGAAGCAGGCGCTCGAGCGCACCATCGAGATGCTGAAGCTGGTGCAGATCCCCAACGCCGAAGGCCGCGTGCACAACTACCCGCATCAATTCTCCGGCGGCATGCGCCAACGCGTCATGATCGCGATGGCGCTCGCCTGCAAGCCGAAGCTGATCATCGCCGACGAGCCGACCACTGCGCTCGACGTCACCATCCAGGCGCAGATCCTGGACCTATTGCAGGACATGAAGGAACGCTTCGGCATGGCGGTGATGTTGATCACCCATGCCATGGGCGTCGTCGCCGAGACCGCTCAGCGCGTCGTCGTGATGTATGCCGGCAAGGTGGTGGAGGAGGCGGCCGTCGACGAGCTGTTCGGCGATCCCCGCCATCCCTATACGCAAGGGTTAATTCGGTCGATCCCGCGAATCGACCTCGACAGCGAGCACAAGACGCGGCTGGAGGCGATCGGCGGCACGGTGCCGATCCTGATCAATCCGCCGGTCTGCTGCCGCTTCGCGCCGCGCTGCAAGTTCGCCATGAACGTCTGCACCG
>NZ_JAEMSD010000141.1:0-6785 GCF_016462955.1 Bradyrhizobium sp.
GTCCTCGATCACGGCGCCGGGATTGTCGGCCATATGCGCCCTGAGATCGGCGAGATCCGTGCTCAGCATGTCCGTCTCCCTGACTCGCCTCAGGCGGCCGCGCTCGTCTTGCCCTCGGTCATGATGACCTCGAAGCCTTCGAACTTGGGGTGGCCGAGATAGAGGCTCTCGCCGGTCTTGTTGTCGGCGCGGGCGTGAGCACGGCGGAATTCCTCAGAGCGCGTCCAGGCCTCGAAAGCCGCCTTGTCGACCCACACGGTATGCGAGGAGTACAGCGTGTGGTCCTCGGCGACCGGCCCCTTGAGCAGATGGAATTCGACGAAGCCCGCCATGCTGCCGAGATAGGACTCCCGGGTGCGCCAGACGGTTTCGAACGCGGCTTCCGAGCCGGGCTTCACCTGGAAACGATTCATTGCGATGAACATTTGGGTCTCTCCTTCTGATCAAGATGAAAGCGCGCCGAAGCCGCGCTGGAGCATCCGCGCGGCCCGGGAGGTTGTTGTGTTGCGGCGACGCCGGTCGGCTTACGCACCTCCAAAGTGGATCTTCATGCCGGCCTTGTAGACTCTGCCCGGCCCCGGGCTCGACCACAGCACGTCGTTCTGCGACGTGCCGTCGGTCGAGCTGCCCGGAATGGCATAAGGCCGGTAGTACTGGTTCAGGAGATTGTCGATCGACGCCGTGAACACGATGTCCTTGGTGGCGTTGTAGGTCATGTACAGGTTGACCAATTCATAGCCGGTCGCAGGCAGATAGCCGGCGGGCACGTCGTTGTTGGCGCCGAACGAGGCCCACTGCGCCGTCAGGATCAGCGTGCGATCGAGCAGGCGGACACCGCCGGTCGTGACGACCTTGCGGGGGGTGATGGTTGCGAGCCCGATATTGGTGGCGACGTTCTTGCCCTGGATGTAGTGCCCGGCGACGCCGATGAACCAGTCGCCGGCATCGTACATCGTCTCAGCCTCGAAGCCCTGGATGCGGGCATTGGCGATGTTCTGGTACTGGTAGAACTGGCTGAACGAGCCGAACGGGGGGACCGGGACCGGCGCCGAAGCGACCAAATCGATGTAATCGCTGACGTCGTTACGGAAGAGATTGATCTTGCCGCGGAAGGAGTCGTTGGCACTGAAGATGTTGTCGTATTTCAGGTTGAAGCCGACTTCCTTGTTCTTGCCGACCTCCGGACGAAGGCCCGGGTTCGGCAGGAAGCAGAACAGGCCCACCGTGCCGTTCGGGCAGACGAAGAAGGCCGGTCCGCCGCCGGTCGCATGCGCACCGGAGATTACCGTCTCGGTGATCGATGGCGCGCGATAGCCTTCGGCATAGCTGACATAGGGCTGGAAGCCTGGGACCGGCGTGACGCCGAGAGTGATCTTCGGCGAGAACCGGTCCCCGCCGGTGCTGGTCCGCCCCGAATCAAGGTCGTAGCGGTCATAGCGGATCGCGCTCACGGCCTCGAACCAGTTGCTGTAGTTCTGCTTCAGCTGGACGAACCCGCCCGACACGGTCCGGATGCCGCTCGGCGTCGTGATGTTGGAATTTCCGCGGCTGTCGGTCGTGATCACGTCGTCCTGAAAGGCGTCCACGCCCCAAGTGACCGCATTGCGCCAGTCGCCCACATTGAAGCGGGTCGTGTTGTTGACGTCGATGCCGTAGGTGTTGAGGACATAGCCGCGCTTGTCGCCGACGCAGCCAGAGATGTTGTTGCCGACGTTGCCGGCGCCGCAATAGGCCGCGCCCGAGGTCGAGTAGTGATAGGTCTTGGTCTGGTCGTTATCGACGCGATTGCCGTAGAGCGACATGTGCCAGTCGAACAGATTGTCGCTCGGCAGCGAATAGTTCCAGGTGATGGTGCCGGTGTAGTTCTTCGTGTCGGACGCATAGACCGACGAGCCCTGATAGAGCGCGCGCTGTGCCGCCGTTGCGACCGGGCCGCGGTTGAACTGGCCGACGTCGTACTGAAAGTCCTGGAAGACGGCGCCGAATTTCACCTCATGGCCGAGGGCGGGCCGAACCGTGAGCTTCATCAATCCGGCCTCGACCTGATTGCCGGTGTTGCCGATCTCGGTGCCGTTGCCGTCCTTGTAGTTGCCTTGGGTGCGATAGACCGCGCCACCGAAGATATCGACGTCGGGCGTTGCGCGCACGCCGCCGAACACGGAGCCGAGGCCGCGATTGTTGTTTGATCCGTAAGAACCCGAAAGATCGACGCCCCAGCGTTCGCCGGGGCGCAGCACATCGTTGATGTCCTTGGTGCGGAACGAGACCAGGCCGCCGATCGCACCCGAGCCGTAGATGTTGGCGGTCGGCCCGCGCACCACGTCGACGCCGCCGATCAGTTCAGGATCGAGGAAGAACGAGCCGTTGGCATTATGGCCGGTGCGCTGGTAGTTCTGCCGCGCGCCGTCGACGACGACCGCGACGCGGCCGAAGTCCTGCAAGCCGCGGATGTTGATGACGGTCGCGGGATCGTCACCACGCTCCTGGAACGACACGCCGGGGACAGCATAAAAGATGCCGGACAGCCGGTTCGGCTGGATCCCCTGAATCTGGTCGAGCGAAATGGAGCTGACGGGCGCGAGCGAGTCGATCGCGCGCTCCTTGGTCTTCGTGGCCGCAGCCGTGATGGTGTCGAGCACCTGAACGGGCGGGGCGCTGCCCGCCTGCGCGCGGGCGTCCATCACGCCTGCGCTGGCCTGCTGCTGCGCGACCTGAGCCGCCGGCTTGCGCTTGGACTGCTTCGGCCTTTCCGCCGACGCGTTTTCGGCCCGCGGGGACGCAGTCTCCGCGGGACTGCTCTCCGTCATCACTACCGCGATCGAAACAACCGACGCGCCCAATATCAGGGCGCGCGAATACCTAGCCCCGCCAGCCATATCAGCCTCAGCCTGCACTTCACTTTTATTTTGGAGTCTTTGGCTGGCGTGCGTTCGCAACGAACGACTGGCTGGCTGATTTCGAAAGCCCGCGGGCAAGTTACCCGCTGTCGTGATTGGTAACGTGGCAACACTCTGACGGTCAATGACATCGCCTTGCAGTTTATATCGATTGTAAACTGCCGCCGTTGGAATGCGCCTCGCGCCGCCTATACAAAGCAGGACGCATCTGAAATTTCGAAAGCGCATCACAACACAATGTCAGCAACATCCGGAGACAGCAGCGGCGTCGCGGCAGGGCCGGCGGGAAGCCCTTCTGCGCCAACGAGAACCCTCACCATGCGAGGGAGCCGGATCGATAGCCGGGAGCTGTTTGCGGCCGAACGCGAGATCATCATCGCGCATGGCGAGGACAGCTATCGACTGCGGCTGACGTCGCAGAACAAGCTGATCCTGACGAAATAAACCGCAATGACACTTTGTCGCACCGTCGCAAGCGTGATGTTCTCCTGCACATTCGCGCTCGTGTCCGGCGTGCATGCCGCCGGTATCATCGTGCATGATGCACGCCATCGCGACATCGCCGTCACCGATGTCGCGCGCACGGTTTCGATCGGCGGCGCCATCACCGAGATCCTCTATGCACTCGGGCTGGAGAGCCGGGTGGTCGGCATCGACACCACGAGCCTCTATCCGCCGGCGGCGCTGCGGGACAAACCCAATGTCGGCTACATGCGCCAGATCTCCGCCGAAGGCGTGCTCGGCCTCGACCCCACCCTCATCCTGGCGATCCAGGGCTCGGGCCCGCGCGAGACCATGGAGATCCTGGAGACGGCAAAAGTGCCGCTGGTGCTGGTGCCCGAAACCTACTCCGAGGACGGCCTGATCGAGAAGATCAAGCTGGTCGGCCATGCCATGGGCGTCAATGCGCGCGCCGAATGTCTCAGCGCGGCCGTCGGCGCCGATCTTGCGCAACTCCGCGCCCTGCGCGCCAAGGTGACGAAGCCGGTGCGGGTGATGTTCGTGATGTCGCTTCAGAATGGGCGGGCGATGGTTGCAGGCCACAAGACCGCGGCCGACGAGATCATCCGGCTCGCGGGCGCGGCCAACGCGGTCGACGATTACGATGGATATAAGGTCATCAGCGACGAGGCGATCGTGGCCGCAAAGCCCGATGTCGTGCTGTCGATCGAGCGCGGCAAGGATTCGCTGCAGGCCGATGCGGTCTACACCCATCCCGGCTTTGCGCTGACCCCGGTCGCGGCCAACAAGAGCTTCATCACCATGGATGGGCTTTATCTGCTCGGCTTCGGGCCGCGCACCGCCGCGGCGGCGCGCGATCTCGCCGTCAAGCTGTATCCGGCTTTGGCGGACCAGGGCGCGTTCACCTCGGCTCTGTCGGCCGCGAATTGCCGGCAATGAGCGTGGCATCCGGCGTCGAAGCACCAAGCCCGCGGCAAAGCGCGCGAGCGCGGTCCGCATCGTTCGCGATACCCCTTCTGCTCGTGACGCTGCTGGTCACCGCGATCGCCGCGCTGACCGTCGGCGCCGCCGGCATCCCGCTCTCGCGGCTGCCTGCTGCGCTGGGCCTCGCCGGCGAAAGCACTGCGATGACGGCCCGCGACCAGCTCGTGCTGTGGTCGATCCGCATCCCACGCATCGCAGCGGCCGCGATGATCGGCGGCCTGCTCGCCGCGGCCGGCGCGATCATGCAGGGGCTATTCCGCAATCCGCTCGCCGATCCGGCCCTGGTCGGCGTCTCCAGCGGCGGCGCGCTCGCAGCAGCGAGCGCGATCGTGTTCACCGATTCCCGCTTCGGCGAGGCGCTGCGCTTTCTCCAGGCCGAGCTGTTGCCGCTGGCGGCCTTCGCCGGCTCGCTGGCGACGACGGCCGTGCTCTACGGCATCTCCAGCCGCTCCGGGCGCACGTCGATTGCGATTTTCCTGCTCGCCGGCGTCGCCATCACCGCGATCGCCAATGCGGGCGTTGGCCTGCTGGTCTTCATCGCCGACGACCGCCAGCTTCGCGACATCACCTTCTGGATGCTGGGCTCGATGAGCGGGGTGACCTGGACCAAGACCGCCGTGCTCGCGCCGATCCTGGTCATCGGACTTGGCGCCTGCGCCTTCATCGCGCGCGGCCTCGATCTCCTCGTGCTGGGCGAGGCCGACGCCTTTCACGGCGGCGTCGATGTCGAGCGCCTCAAGCGGATCGCGATCATCATGGTCTCGGCCATGACAGGCGTCGCGGTGTCGATCAGCGGCGTGATCGGCTTCGTCGGCATCGTCGTGCCGCATCTGCTCCGCCTCGTCGTCGGGCCGGCGCATCGCCTGCTGCTGCCGGCGTCGATCCTGCTTGGTGCGATCCTGATGGTCGGCGCCGACACGCTGGCACGCACCATCGTGGCCCCCGCGGAGATGCCGATCGGCATCCTGACCGCGACGGTCGGTGCGCCCGTCTTTCTCTTCATCCTGCTGCGCCAGCGCGGGCTCGCAGCGCCATGACGGCGGTGATCGAGGCAAGACAGTTGAGCAGGCGCGCAGGCCGCGCGACGCTGCTCGATGGCGTCGGCCTGGCGGTAACTGCGGGCGAGATGGTCGCCATCATCGGCCCGAACGGCGCCGGCAAGTCGACGCTGCTGCGGCTGCTCTCCGGCGACCTGCGCCCTAGCGCAGGCGAGGTGAGGCTGAAGCAGCGCGACATCGGCAGCTTCGCGCCGCGCGAGCTCGCCGCGCGCCGCGCCATGCTGTCCCAGCATATCAACGTCACCTTCCCGTTCACGGTCGAGGAGATCGTGCTGATGGGCGCGGGCGAGCGCAGCCTTCGTGATGCCCGTCCGCTCGTCGAGGCCGCGCTGGACGAAGTCGGCCTCGCACATTTCCGCGAACGGCAATTGCCGACCTTGTCGGGCGGCGAGCAGCAGCGCGCTCATTTCGCCCGCGTGCTGGTGCAGCTCGCCTGCGGCGAGGCCGAGCACGGCCCTGGACTTTTGCTGCTGGACGAGCCGACATCGAGTCTCGATCTGCGTCACCAGATCGACCTCGTCGAAGCCGCCCGCCGCCGCGCGGCTGCCGGCACCGCAGTGATCGCGATCCTGCACGATCTCAATCTCGCGATCCGCTTCGCCGACCGGCTCGTTGTGCTAAACGGCGGCAGGCTCGCTGCAGATGGACCGCGCGCGGATGTCGTCACGCGCGAGAGGATCCGGGATATTTTCGAGATCGACGCGGTGGTGCGTCAGGCCGACGGCGTGCCGTATGTGCTGCCGCAGTCGATGCGGGCGGCTGTGCCGCCACGGTAAAGGTCGGCTCCCTCCCCGCTTGCGGGGAGGGTTGGGGAGAGGGTGTCTCCACAACGGGACAATCCCCCAGAGGAGAGAGCCCTCACCCCAGCCCTCTCCCGCAAGCGGGAGAGGGAGTGCACTTCCTCCGTGGCGAGCAATCTACCCCGCCGGGACGATCACCATGCTCTTGTCCTTCGGCCAGCGGATGCGCCAGGCGAAGTTGATGTCGCGAACCTCGCCGGGCTTGGCGTCGAACGACCATTGCAGCACCCCGCGCTTGTCGCGGATGTTGGTTGCGGTCGGTTGCGTGCTCGACGGCAGCATCTCGACGACGATTTCTTCGTTCTCGCTGACCGGCAGCTGATCCTCGATCGCGACCTTGATCGGGAAATCGTGCCCGTTGCGGATCGTGGTCTTGAATGCGCGCTCGTCGGTCTTCGACGTCGTCACGAGCAAGCCGGCCGAGCCCTCGTTGCGCTTGAGCACGGCGCGTTCGATTCTCACCTTGTCGTCGGCGCCGAAGCCGAGCCGCACGATGTCGTCCTTGGCGGACGCGGTGATCTTGCCGCGGCCGACGAAGACGCCGTCCCGGTAGATCGCGACCTTGCCGGGCAGCAGCGTGGTGT
>NZ_JAEMSD010000141.1:6795-14516 GCF_016462955.1 Bradyrhizobium sp.
TGCGCCGCCCTATCCAGCGTGGTGTCGTCCGCCTGCTTGAAGCTGGCTTCGAGGAACGCGGTCGGGTCCAGTACCGGCGCGGCGCGAACCGAGAGATCGGCGGGAACATTGACCGAAGCGATCCGGAGGCTCTTGGCGCCTTCGGCCGCGCCGAGGCTGACACGGCCGGGAATTTTGAAGGTGGCCTGGAAGTCGCCGATCTCGGCGACGGCCTGTTGCTCGTCGGCGCTCTGGCGCGGCTCGGCCGCCTCTGCGATCTTGGCCATGGCCGGCGACTGCGCCTGGCGCGTCATCGGGGCCGGCCGCGCCAGATCCGAAGCCGTGCCGAGCGCCAACGGCTTCGGCACTTGCGGATATTGCGCCACCAGCGGGTTCAGCTCAGGGGCACTGCCGCCGCGGCTGATGCGGACCGTGGAGACGCCGAGCGTCACGTTGGACCAGTCCTCGCCGGTCGACTGCGTCACCTCGGCGCGACGGACGAGCTCGAGCTGCGGCTTGCGGTCCTTGGCGCCGGTATCGAGCCGCGCGTGGTAGAGCGGCACCCAGCGCGCGTTGCGCACGGCGTAGGTCACCCGCAGCGTCGCCTTGGTCGCCGCGGCTGAAGCGACGTCGATCCGCACCTCGAGCTTGCTCGGCGGCTTGGCCGAGCGTTCGGCTTCCAGTTGCGCGATCTGGCGGTCGAGTTCGCGCTGCTTTCGGGTGGCGTCACGGATGGCGGTGTCCGCGGTCGCGATCTCCTCCCCGACCGCCGCAAAGGCGGCACGCCACTCGGTGATCGGCCTCGCCTCGCCCTTGTCGCCGAGGCCGGCAGGAGAGGTTTCTGCAAAATGCTGCGCGAATTTGCGCCGCGCGGCGGCCGAGTCGATCGCGCCTTGCAGATCGGCGCGCTGGTCCTTCAACGCTTCGATACGCTTGTCGAGTTCGGGCAGGTTGACCGGCGGCGCAGCTTTCGGCGGGCGCGCATCAATCGTGCCGATGGTGAGCTTGGCGCCCGCCTCGCCCTCGACGCGGAGGGATGACGGATCGAGCGAGAGCGGAAAATCCCTGGCGACCAGTGTCGAGTCGCCGGAAGCGAGGTCCAGCGACATGACACGCGTGACGGTGGCGCCGTCAGGATAGACGGTCACCGTGTCGATCGTCGAAGTGGCGTCCACGTTGGCCGCCCATGACGGCGATGCGAGGGCCGTGGTCACCAGGACCAGGCCCGTGGTGGCCAGATATTTCGCGGTGATGCGCATGAAAGTCCCTCCTGCGGTATCGCGCGCCGCCAGCCTGACGCGCGAGAAATGCCTCGCCATCGTGGTTGGACGCGGCAGGGAAGGAACCGGTTCGATTGGGGTTTCCGTGGGGCATCGCCGCGGCGGCACCAGGGCCGCGGGACGCTTTCGCCGCCTCGACAGCGTCAGGCCTGGGCCGGCAAACCCTGGCCGAAGATGCGGCGGAGCAGATCGGTGACGTTCCTGGCACCCGCCTTCTTCAGGATGCTGGCGCGGTAGCCCTCGACCGTCCGCGCGCTCAGATGCATCCGCCGCGCGATCTCCTTGTTGGTGAGGCCGGCGGCGAGATGCTCGAGCACGTCGCCCTCGCGCCCGGACAAGGGCTCGCAACCAGGCAGCCAGCGCTGCCGGCTTGCACCGGGTTGCGCGAATTCGTCGATGGCGGCGTCGATCCGCCCGACGACATCGTGGGTGCGGAACGGCTTCTCGATGAAGTCGACCGCGCCGTTCTTGATGGCGTCGACCGCCATGGCGATGCTGCCGTTCGCCGAAGTCACCAACACCGGTGCCATGCAGTTTTCCTCCCGCAGCCGCCTGAGCACTTCGAGAGCGGAGCGATCCGGCGGCATCTCCAACAGCACACAGGCCGGCATCCGCGCCTTGGCTTCCGACAGCAGAGACGCACCATCGGCAAAGCAGATCACGTCATAGGCGCTCTGCTCAAGCGCGGCGGAAAGTTGTTCGCGGGAGGCGGCGTCAGTGTCGATGACGAATACCTCGCCCTTGGAAAGCATGTTCCCCGGCATAATCCCGATCCAGCAATGTCTTGGTCAAATCGTCCGAGACGGCCCCGGGGCTCCGTCGCGCCCCGCCGTCCACGCACGGCATTCCCGCCAGTGCTTCGGTTTTCCTTATGTATGTTCCATCCAGTTCCCGGATTTGACGGATGGGGACAGAAACTTTACATTTCGGGACATCTGCGGGAATGGCTGGCAGGAACGGTTTGCATGACCGATCTCATTCGCAGCGCAGGCCTGAGCTGTTACCCCGAGGTCGCCCGGTCGCTGGGGCTCGATCCCAACCAGATCATGCGCAAAGTCCGGCTGCCGTTGGCCTGCCTGGACAGACCGGACGTCCCGATCGCCGTCACCGGCTTGCGCCGCCTGCTCGAATTGTCGGCAAAAGCGTCCGGTGCCCAGGATTTTGGCTTGCGTCTCGCCGAGCGCGGCGGCCTGACCAATTTCGGCACGGTCGGCCTGATCGTGCGCGAACAGGCGACCGTCGGCGAAGCGATCGAGGCGTTTTCGCGCTTCATTCATCTCCATCATGACGGCATGCGGCTCGACGTTGCGCGCGGCAGACAGACCGTGACCATCACGTTGCATCTGCGCGGCCGGCAGCCGCGCGCGGCGCGCCAGTCGATAGACATGGCGCTCGGCAGCGTCCACCGCATCATCCAGTCGCTGTTCGGCAGCGATTGGCGGCCGCTGGAAGTCCATCTGCACTACCCGCCGCCGCATGACCGCAAGCCCTACCGCGACTTCTTCCGCTGCCGGGTGACCTTCAATGCGGACGACGATGCGATCGTGCTATCGGCGCACGACATGGAGCGCCGTATCCCAAGCGCGCATCCCTTGATCGCGGATTACTTGCGCAAGCGGATCGAGGCGATCGAGAGCAGGCCGCGGAACTGGGAGGAGCGGGTCGACGAGGTGGTGCGAACCCTGCTCGCCAGGGGCGACTGCACGGTCGAGCGCGTCGCCGAGCATCTCGCCTGCACCCGCCGCACCATCCACCGCCACCTCGCCGCATCGGCCACCAGCTTCTCGGCCATCCTGGACGCTCAACGCGCCGATCTCGTGGTCCAGCTGATCGAGGATCCCGACCGGCCGCTGGCCGACATCGCGATGCAGCTTGGCTTCTCCGCGCAAAGCGCCATGGCGCGCTGGTTTCGCGGCCGCTTCGGCTGCACCATCACCGCGTGGCGCAGGGGCGTGCGTCCCCTGACGGAGCCACCCGCGGCGACTGCGGCCTGAGCTCAGCGTGCCGGAACAGGCAGGCCCATCGTGGCGAGGGCCCTCCGCCGGCTGCCGGCGAGCAGCGGGCCGAACGCGACGGCGAATCCGAGGAAGGCAATGATCCAGCCGCAGGCAGCGATGTGCACCAACACGTCGTGATGCGCGGGCAACAGGACGGCCGCGACCCGGGCCAGAGCCCCGACGATGATTGCAGCATAGATCGCCTGGACGGCCGGCGAAGCCGTCAACGCCTGTCCGGTATGGCCGAGGCTCGCGCGGGTCATCACCGCGAGCGTCATCGTTCCGGCCGCGCCTGCCATCCAGGCGTGGATGCCCGCGCTTGGCGGAAGCTCGCCGAAGGCGGCCAGCGCATTCAGAATGAAGCCGAACGGCACGAAGACATAACCGACATGCAGGATCAGCAGCAGCCGCTCGCGCGCGGTGCGATCGCCGGCCCAGCGTGCAAGCCGAACCAGGTGCAGCACGCCAGCCCCCGCCATCGCGACGCCGGCGATCATGGTTAGCGGCGCCACGATCCATGCGATCAGCGCGAGCGCGCTCAATCCGATCACGGCGCCGTCGAAACGCCCGAACGGCACCGGCAGGCGACCGGGATTGAACTTGACCAGCCAGTTGCGGGTGAAGCTCGGAATGATGCGCCCGCCGATCAACGCGATCAGCAGGACGACCACGCCGATACCGACGCGGATGCTGACATCGGCCGTGCCCTGAACATGCGTTTCGACGTGAAAGCCGAGATTGCCGGCAAGCAGGACCAGCACCAGCCCGACCACGGGCAGATTGCGCCAGTTGCCGCCTGCGATGATCTCGCGCGTAGCCGCGGCGACGACCAAGGTCAGGAAGGCCGCATCGACGACGAGGGCAAAGGCCCAGCCGAGATCGGCGGACACCGTCACCGCGATCCGCCCGGCAAGCCAGACCATCAGCAACGCCCCGAGCGGCGTCCCCTGGATCGGCAGCCGCCCCGTCCAGTTCGGGATGGCCGTGAACAGGAATCCGGTGATCACGGCCGGCAGGAAGCCGTAGAGCATCTCGTGGATGTGCCAGTCGCGCGGCGCGAATGCGGAGCTCACCGACAGTTCCCTATGGAACATCGGCAACCAGGCCAGGATCGAGAGCCCCGCCTGGATCGCGGCAAGCAGGAAAAAGGGGCGAAAGCTGTTCGCGAACAGCGGCCAGCCCGCAAAGTTGCGGGATCGGGCGCCAGCCATGGCTCAACTCCAATAATTCAGAGCGTCGTTCGTGGAAAAATACTGCCGCCCCGTCGTCCCCTTATTGCGCTATCGCAAACTACCGGACGATTGCAGGTGCCATCACGCATAGCGCGCGGCCCCGATCGCCATCACGAGGCCGATGGATTCCGGGCTCGCGCTTCGCGCGCCCCGGAATGACGGTGGAGCGACCTTACACCGCCCGGCTGTGCAGTTGCTTGCCCGGATCCAGATGCGCGTCGAACGCCGCTGCCACGGCGCGGACCAGGAAGCGCGAGTCCTTGGCGACGGCGAGCCTATCGCCGTCCACCCTCACGACGCCGTCGGAGATCAGCGGCGTCAGGCGCGGCGCCGATTTCAGCATCGCGCCCGCCTCGGCGCCATGACGCGCGCAGATGTCGCCGAGATCGGCGCTGAACTCGCACATGATGCGTTCGATGATGTCGGCGCGCAGCCGGTCGTCGTCGGTGAGCCCATATCCCTTCGCAGTAGCGAGGCGCCTTGCGGCGACGCTCTGCGCATAGGCGCCGATCTGCACCTCGTTCTGGACGTAGCCCTGCGGCAGATGTCCGATCGCGCTCGCGCCGAAGCCGATCAGGGTTTCGCTTTTGTCGGTGGTGTAGCCCTGGAAATTGCGTCGCAGCGTTCCCTGCTCGAAGGCCAGGGCCATGGAATCGTCGGGGCGCGCGAAATGATCGAGCCCGATCTGCACGTAACCGGCCTCCTTCAGCGCATTGGCGATCGCGCAGGCCTGGTCGTGGCGCGCAGGGCCGTCGGGCAGCATGGCCTCGTTGATCATGCACTGGTGCTTCTTGAAACCGGGCACATGAGCATAGCCGAACACCGAAAAGCGGTTCGGCGCGAGCGCGAGGCTGCGCCGCACCGTGTCCAGGCACGAAGCGACGGTCTGGTGCGGCAGCCCGTAGATCAGGTCGAAATTGATGCCCTCGATCCCGGCGCGGCGGAGCATGTCGACCACCGACGCCGTCTGCTCGTAGCTCTGCACGCGGTTGATCGCCCGCTGCACCTCGGGATCGAAGCTCTGCACGCCGAGGCTCGCGCGATTGACGCCGGAGAGCCGCATGGCCTCGACCATGTCAGCGGTCAATGTGCGGGGATCGACCTCGACTGCGATTTCGGCCGATGGTAGCACGAAGAACTTCTGGCGCATCGTTGCCATCAGCTCGGCGAAGGCCTCCGGCGCCATGATCGTCGGCGTGCCGCCGCCGAAATGGATGTGCTCGACCTTGATGCGGCGACCGATGGTTTCGGCGACCAGCGCGATCTCGCTGCGCAGCGTACGTTGGTAGCCGGCAACGAGCTCGTCGCGGCGGACGATCTGGGTGTGGCAGCCGCAGTACCAACACATCTCGCGGCAGAACGGCACGTGCAGATAAAGCGAGGTGCTTGCGCTCACCGGCAGTTGCGCCAGCCAGCGGGCATAGGTGTCCGGACCGATCGTGCTCGTGAAGTGCGGCGCGGTCGGATAGCTCGTATAGCGTGGCAGCCGCTCCTCGCCGTAGATCGCCGCAAGATCAGCTCTCATATCTTACCCATTCGTAAATTTCGGCCGCGTCAGGCACCACGGCAAATCACGGAATGAGCTCAGATAACCCGAATGCGCGGGAGCGACTTTGCGCTCGCGCAAAGCGCGGGAGCCGATTCCCGGCCATGGTCGGGATTATTCGCCGGCCATCCGGAGCGTTTGCCATGAGGCTTCTCGAACTCATTCTCCCCCTGCTGTCCCTGCTCGACGTCCGCGGCCATATCCCGCGGTTCGACGACTTCCGGCCGGCCCCCGCCGCGTCAGTCCCCGTCGGGGTGGTGCGCGCCCTGTCCGCAGCGATTGCCGTCTTCGCCGCGCTCGCGCTGGCGCTCTGGGGATTGGTCTGGCTTGCCATTGCTCTGCTCTGAAGTATCACGCGAAAGCGAAATGGCTTCGGCGCGAGCAGACGCCGTGGCGGCCAGCGTGTCGCAGCGGCTGACCAAGGCGTGCCGACAAGATCATAGGAGTGCGCCTCGCTTTCCCATGATCACCCCGCATTAATTAGAACGACTCTAAACTTATATTGGAATCGCTCTAAGTCATGCCTCTTCGCGACATCGCGCCGCTGACTTTGCCCCCTCGCCTGCGCTACTCAGTCCGACGTTCAATTGCCGGCCTGGGAGCAGCCTCATGATCAATTTTCGCGTCCTCGCAGCGTCTGCGGCGGTGCTACGTCTGACGACGTCCTTCGTGTCGGAAGCAGCCGCCAATGGTGAGGTCAACGTCTATACCTATCGCGAGACCAAGCTGATCCAGCCGCTGTTCGACGCGTTCAGCAAGGATACCGGCATCAAGGTCAATGTCGTCTCCGCGAGCTCCGGCCTGGAGCAGCGCATGAAGGCGGAAGGCGCCAACAGTCCGGCCGACGTACTGCTGACGGTGGACATCGGCCGCATCGACGAGGCCGTGCAGGCCGGCGTCACCCAGCCGATCAAGTCGGAGGTGGTCGAGAAGGTCGTGCCGGCGCAGTATCGCGATCCCGACGGACAGTGGGCCGGCATCTCCATGCGTGCGCGCGTCATCTATGCCTCGAAGGATCGCGTCAAGCAGGACAAGATCACCTATGAGGAGCTCGCCGATCCCAAGTGGAAGGGCAAGATCTGCATCCGCTCGGGCCAGCACATCTACAACAACGCGCTGTTTGCGGCCTACACGGCCAAGTACGGCGAGGCCAAGGCCGAGGAATGGCTGCGCGGCGTGAAGGCCAATCTCGCGCAGAAGCCGTCCGGCGGCGATCGCGAAGCAGCGCGTGACGTTGCCGCCGGCAAATGCGACATCGGCATCGGCAACACCTATTACTGGGCGCTGATGATGAACAACGATCCCGAGAAGAAGCCCTGGGCGGAAGCGACCCGCGTCATCCTGCCGACTTTCGAAGGCGGCGGCACCCACGTCAACCTCTCGGGCGTGCTGCTCGCCAAGCACGCGCCCAACAAGGCCAACGGCATCAAGCTGATCGAGTGGCTCGTCAGCGAGCAGGCGCAGCAGCTGTATGCCGACCAGAACTACGAATACCCGGTCCGCGCCGGTGTCGCCGTCAACCCCACCATTGCCGGTTACGGCAAGCTCAGCCCGGATCCGTTGCCGATCGCAAAGATCGCCGCCAACCGCAAGGCTGCGGCCTCGCTGGCGGACAAGGTCGGCTTTGACAACTGACCTCTGGCGGCCCGCGTCTCTCAAACTGGCAGACGCCGCGGACGCACGGCCT
>NZ_JAEMSD010000142.1:0-323 GCF_016462955.1 Bradyrhizobium sp.
CGCCAGATCGAGACGGGCCGGCGTTGCCGGAGGCTTGTCGGCCGCGGCGGCAGATCCGCTGGAAAACGGTTTGCGGACGTCGAGCGCGAGCTGCACCGCTGCATTGAGAAGGGGGACGTCGCGTTCGGGCAGCTTCGCGCGGTCGAGCGCCTTCAGCTCGGCGAGACCGCCGTCATATTCGTCGGTGAGCACGCGCGAAGCGCCGCGGAAGAAATGCGCCCGTTCGCGCTCCACTGATGCGTCGGGGCTGAGCGCCAACGCCCTCTCGCCGGCGAGCCGGGTCACGGCCATCTGTCCGCGCACCATCGCCGCGCGCGCGATCA
>NZ_JAEMSD010000142.1:333-14500 GCF_016462955.1 Bradyrhizobium sp.
ATATAGGCCAGCGTCAGGAACTCGAACTTCTCGAAATCCCCCGCCTGCCCCACCAGCAGGATCTCGCGCCGCAACGCCGCCTCCTCCACCAGCGTGCCAGGCAACAGCAGGCGCGCATCGTCGAGGCGCTCGATCGCGAACGATGCCTCGGCGCGCGCGAACAGCGCGCCCTGAACCAGCGCGACCTGTCCGCCCAGACCGGAAGCAATCGTCCGCGGCTTGATGTCCTTGAGCAGCTCCCGCGCTTCATCCTGCCGCCCCTCGACATAGGCAAGCGCACCGTTGAGCAGCCGCTCGTCGACGTTCATCTTGTCGCGCGGCAGCTTGCGGACGATCTGCGGCGCACCGCCGCTGAGCAGGTAGATGACGACGGCCTGGCCGTTCTGCGGCTTGCTCCACACCGCGGGATCGGCAGCGAGGAACTTCTCGCCGATCTGCCGGATCAGCGTGATATGACTGCCATGCGCGGCGGTGTCGCCATTGGCGATCCCGTCCTGCACCGCCTGCAACGCGCGGACGAGCTCGTAGGGTTCGCGGCCCTGGGGCGCAGGCTGAGCAAGCGCATTCGCCGCCATGAACGGCAGCAGCAACAGCAAGGCGCCGCGGTGCAGCAGCCTGATCAAGGGCGCTTCTCCCGGATCAGGATCTCGATCCGGCGGTTCTGGGCGGCCGCCGGGTCGTTCGGAAGCTTCGGCCGACGGTCGGCGTAACCTTCGATATGCTCGATCCGCCGCGCATCGACGCCGGAGCGAACCAGCATGTAATAGGCCATCTGCGCACGCGCCGTCGACAGCCGCCAATTGTCGTAGGTGTCGGACCGATACGGCCGATTGTCGGTATGGCCGCGCACGATGATCAAGCCCTGGCGCCTGGTCAGCAGCGGCCCGATCTTGTCGATCACGCGGATCAACTCGGGACGCGGCTCCGCCGAGCCGACCGCGAACATGCCGAAGCTCGCATCGTCGGTCAGGCTGACCAGGAGCCCTTCCTCGACCTGACGCACCTCGGCCGACGGCCCCGCCCCCGCTTTGATGTCCGACAGCGCGTCCGCTATCGCGGACTGAAGCTGCTTGAGGGTCGGTTGCTGCGTTTGCGACGCATCGCGCGCTTCGGGCTCCTTGGCCGTATCGTCGGAACGCGACTGCGGGGCGGCATTGGCCTGGACACCAGCCTGGCCGCTGCCCTCTCGAGAGGATTGCGCCGCTGCAGGGCCCGGCGGCAGCAGGGGCGACAGGCTCGTCGATGAGTTCTCTGCGTTCGGCGCCACGCTTCCGCCGGCATCATCCGTCCTGCCGCGGCGCGGCTGCGCATCTGCCTGTCCTAGACCGGACGCGCTGTCGCGCGCAGACGCATTCGGCTTCGGCTCGCTGTCGACGAAGCGATCGGCGTCCTTCGCCTGCGGAGCCAGTCTCCAATAGCCGGGATCGAAGGGGTCACGATAGGCGTCGCCGCCCTTGAGGCCGTCCTCTTCGGCGGACGTCAGAGCGCCGGCACGCCGCTGACCCGTGGACTGGTTCGCGCTATTGGCGATCTCGGAGAGCGTCGCATAGGGATCGCGGAACAGGACCTTCTCCTCGTAGGACGCCGGCTTCTCGGCCGTCGGAGAGTCGCCGCGGCGTTCCTCGCTCGGCCCGGCCGGCTGACGCTTGCCGTCCTGGCCCTCGAACGACGCCGGCTCCTTCTGGGAGAGATCCTTGAGGCCCTTCGGAGCAGGTGCGTTCTCCGCAAGCTTGATCGGGTTGAAATAGCTCGCGACGACCTGCTTCTGGTCCTGGTTGAGCGCGTTGAGCAGCCACATCACCAGGAAGAACGCCATCATCGCGGTCATGAAGTCCGCATAGGCGATCTTCCAGACCCCGCCGTGATGTGCCTCCTCGGCGAAGGCGCTGCGGCGGCGGACGATCACGATCTCATGCTTGACCTCTTCCATGGCGAGCTACCGGCGCGCTTGCTTGAGCCGTTCACTCCAGGCCGAGAGCTGCGTCTCGATCACGGTCTGGTCAGCGAGGACCCGTACTTCGAGAGTCTCGGACGTCTCGTACACGATGCCCGCTCGCCTGGATGCCTCGAGCTGCGTCCTCACGAGGTCGAGCAACTCGCTCGGGCCGGTGACCTTGAACGCCGGCACCGACGAGTTGCCGGTCAGCGCAGAGATCTGCTCGACCAATGATCCGATCGCCTTGTCGCGCACGGCCTCGCCGAGGAACGGCAACAGGATCCGCGCAACGGAGCTGGCGATGTTGGCCTCGATCTCGCGACAGGCGCCCTCGAAGCCATTGACGAGAGTTACCGCCTGCTGGTCGGACCATTTGGCCCGCTCCTCGCCGAGCCGGATCGCGCCGCGGACGCGCTCCTCGGCCAGCTTGGCGTCGCCTTCCGCGAGGCCGGCCGCATGTCCGCGCCGATAGGCATCGTCCAGGAGATTGGCCGGCGGAGCTTCCGTCGCGGCGGCCGGAGATGGCGGGGCCTGAAGCTGCGGCGGCGCCTGGATCTGAGGCTGTGGTTGAGGTTGCGGCTCGCGCCGGGCTTCCTTCGGCCTGGTCAGCACGTCCTGGATTTTCGGCGACGCAGGCGGCTGCGACTTGACCCGTCCATTCGCGTCGAACTGCGTCAGGAATTTTCCGATTGCCGCGTTCATGCCGCCTCCTCGCGTCGCATCCAGTCCTTAAGGATCGCTGCCGCCTGCATCTGATCGAGCCGGACGATCTGCTCCAGCCGCTTCTGCGGCGTTCGCTGCATCTTGCCTTCGAGATCTTCGACGAGGTTGAGCTCGGCGTCCTCGCTGTCGGGTAGTGCAAGGGCTGCGGCGGCCTCGAGCTGGGCGGCCTCAGCCGCCTCGACCTGCTCCTGCTGCGCGCGATGGGTCAGAATTCCGTTGACCGCGGGCCGAAGCCCGAACCAGACCAGCATTGATGCGACGGCCAGGATCGTCACTGCGTTGATGACGCTGCCGAGCTGCTTGTTGATCATCTCGACGAAGCTGATCGGCGGCACCGGCGCCAGCTCACGCGAACCCTCGATGAAGTCGACCGCCGTCACCTGGATCTGATCACCGCGCGTCTTGTCCAGTCCGCCCGCGGTCGCCGCCAGCTGACTGATTTCGGCGAGCTTGCTGTCGACGATGGCCTGGTTGCTCTTGTCGCCGAGATCGGCGATCAGCCGCGTACGGTTGACCAGGACGGCGATGAACAGCTTCTTGACCGTATAGCCGTCGCTCACCGTCGTGGTGGTCTTGGACGAGACTTCAAAATTGGTGACGTCCTCGCGGCGCGTCTTGTCCTCGCTGGAGTTCTTGCCGCCCCCGGCATTCACCTGCTGATCGGGCAGATTCTGCTGCACCGTGGTCGGCGTCGAACGGTCGGCGTTCTGCGAAGACTCCTTCTCTCGCACGGCCCGCACCGACCGCTCGGCCCGGCTCTCGGGATCATAGACCGTCTCGTTGGTGTGCCGCTTGTCCGTGGACAACTGCGGCGCGACGCTCACCTCGAAATTGTCGAGGCCGAGATACGGCGTCAGCGCCTTACGGATGTTCTCCTGCACCATACCACCGACCGTCTTCTGCAGGCTCGCCATTTTGGTCGGAGCGGCGCTGGCCTCGTCCTCTTCGGCGAGCAGCATCGAGCCGTCGGCATCGAGCACCGTCACCTTGTCGCGGCTCATCCCTGGGATGGCGGCGGCGACGAGATGCCGGATCGACTGCGCCGTGCGTGCCTCGATCGCGCCGTCTGTGCGCAGGACGACCGAGGCCGACGGTGGCTGCTGCGTCGCGCGAAACGAGCCGCGCACCGGCAGGACGATATGGACCCGTGCCGCCTTCACGCCCTTCATTAACTGAACGGTGCGGGCGATCTCGCCCTCGAGCGCACGCAGCTTGGTGACCTCCTGCATGAACGAGGTCAGACCGAGCGAGCCGATCTTGTCGAACAGCTCGTAGCCGGAATTGGCGCTGGCCGGCAACCCCTTCTCGGCGAGCAGCATCCGCGCCTGCATGGTCTGGCTCGGACGCACCGAAACCGCATCGCCGGCGGAATTGACGTCGAAGGCGATGTTCTGCTCGCGCAGTGCCGCGCCGATGCGTGTCACGTCTTCGCGGGTGAGGCCTGTATAGAGCGTTTCGAACTCGGGCCGGCTGAGATAGTAGGCGCCGCCGACGACGGTGACGAGGACTGCAAAGCCGATCAGCCCCAACGCCATCAGGCGTCGCGGCCCAAGCTCCAGCAGATTGTTGAGCAGTTGCTGTACCTGCGCACGACTGAGCATATGACCTCGTACCAATGCGAACGGTGAGGACAGTCGGCTGCCAACCTTGTCTGAAGGTTGCGCGAGGACACGAGTGTATCGGTTCGCAGGTACTGCGTTGCAATTTTACAAGGAGCTCGGGTGACGCGATCGATCGGGCATGCGGACGCGCCGGCGCATCCTGGTGCGATCGGCTGCGGCGCATCTTATGTGCTCTGGCGTCGGGTTCGGGTGCCGGCACGTCCCGTGCCGTCGCGCCCGCCGATCACGGCGGAGACCGTGCTCCCGAAGGGAGCACGGTCGTTTTCGAAAGCGCCGCTTAGCCGCGGAACAACGACAGGATGCTCTGGCTGTTCTGGTTGGCGATCGAGAGCGCCTGCACGCCGAGCTGCTGCTGGGTCTGCAGCGCCTGGAGGCGGGTCGATTCCGCGTTCATGTCGGCGTCGACGAGCTGGCCGACACCGCGATCCACGGAGTCCATCAGGGTCTTGACGAACTCCGAGTTGGTCGAGATGCGGTTCTTGACCGCACCGAGATCGGCAGCGGCCGAGGCCACCGAGTTGATCGCAGCGGTGACCTTCGAGATGTAGCCATCGAGCGTGGTCTGGTCGGCCGCCGAGTCGGTCAGCGCAGAGATGTTGATCGTGTCGACCGAGGCGCTGGCGGCCACGGTGTCCAGAATACCGGTCTGCGTGGTGGAGTAGAGCGTGTAGTTGGCGGTCGTGATGGTGATTGACCCGATTGTCGGGGTGCCGCCGACGCGCGAGTAGGACGAAACGAGGTTAAAGCTCGTCGGGGTGGTACCCGTCGTCGTGCTCAGCCAGTTGATGCCGTTGAAGGTGGCCGAATTGGCCTTCAGCTTCATGTCCTGCTGGATCTGGGTGATGTCGGCCTGGATCTTGGTGCGGTCGATACCCGCGGTCTTGGCTTCGACCAGCAGCGCCTGGAGCTTGGTCAGGCCGGATTCCTTGTCGCCGATCACCGAGGTCAGGGCGGTATATTCGGTGTCGACGGTCGCGGCGGAGAGGCCGAGCGAGTCGGAGACCGCGGAGAGCGCTGCGTTATCGGAGCGCATCGAGGTTGCGATCGACCAGTAGGCGGCGTTGTCCGACGCGGTGGCGACGCGCTGGCCGGTGGAGATCCGGTTCTGCGTGGTGGCGAGTTGGGCGCTGACAGACCGCAGGGTCTGGAGCGCGGTCATGGCGGAGGAGTTGGTGAGAAGACTAGAACCCATTTTGATGTCCCTTTGGAGATTGTCTTGAATGAGGGGACATACCGGGCTTGCACCGGTACGGCAGAGCGGCGTCATGCCTTTGGGCGCCCGCAAACGCGGGTTCTAGGCCCAACCTGTCGTAGCGGCGAGATTAGCGGGCGAGGCTTGTGCGGAGCTTGTGGCTCTGTGCTCTGCCTGCAACAGGCTAGCCGAAACGGCGGCGCGCGGCACGCCAAACGACAAGGGCCGCACTTCGCGAGAAGCGCGGCCCTTGCTTCGATGATGTCCGTCTTAGCGGAACAGCGACAGGATGCTCTGGCTGCTGTTGTTGGCGATCGATAGCGCCTGCACGCCGAGCTGCTGCTGCACCTGCAGGGCGGCCAGACGGGTGGACTCCGCGTTCATGTCGGCGTCGACGAGCTGGCCGACACCTCGGTCAACCGAGTCCATCAGCGACTTCACGAAGTTCGTGTTGGTCGAGATGCGGTTCTTGACGGCACCGAGATCGGCGGCGGCGGAGGCCACTGAGTTGATCGCCGCAGTGACCTTCGAGATGTAACCGTCGAGCGTGGTCTGGTCGGCGGCCGAGTCGGTCAGCGCGGAGATGTTGATCGTGTCGACCGACGCACTGGCGGCAACGGTGTCCAGAATGCCGGTCTGCGTGGTGGAGTAGAGCGTATAGTTGGCCGTCGTCACCGTGATCGAGCCGATGGTGGGCGTGCCGCCGACGCGCGAGTAGGACGACACCAGGCTGAAGCTCGTCGGAGTGGTGCCGGTCGTGGTGCTCAGCCAGTTGATGCCGTTGAAGGTCGCCGAATTGGCCTTCAGCTTCATGTCCTGCTGGATCTGGGTGATGTCGGCCTGGATCTTGGTGCGGTCGATACCCGCGGTCTTGGCTTCGACCAGCAGCGCCTGGAGCTTGGTCAGGCCGGATTCCTTGTCGCCGATCACCGAGGTCAGGGCGGTATATTCGGTGTCGACGGTCGCGGCGGAGAGGCCGAGCGAGTCGGAGACCGCGGAGAGCGCTGCGTTATCGGAGCGCATCGAGGTTGCGATCGACCAGTAGGCGGCGTTGTCCGACGCGGTGGCGACGCGCTGGCCGGTCGAAATCCGGTTCTGCGTGGTCGAGAGTTGCGAACTCACAGACCGCAGGGTCTGGAGTGCGGTCATGGCAGTCGAGTTCGTAAGCAGGCTTGACATTGCGAATGTCCCTTTGTTGTACGCGATACATTTTCACGAGGGGACATACCGGGCTTTCACCGGTACGGAGGGGCGGCATCATGCCTTTGGACTGGTGTGGGTGGGGTCCAACCCGCCGTACCGCATTGCTAGCACGCCGAATCTTGCCTCCAGCTTAAGACAGGACGAAATTCCGTAGCAAAATCATATGGTTAATTATTACAGACTGCTAACCATATCCGGCGCTTATTGCTTAACCATACCCGCCGCGCCTGCGATCGCCACTGTCACGAGAACGACCGCACCAGTCCGGAGGCGAGCAGATTCCAGCCGTCGATCAGCACGAAGAACAGCATCTTGAACGGCAACGCGAGGATCGTCGGCGGCATCATCATCATGCCCATCGACATGGTCAGCGTCGCGACGATCATGTCGATCACCAGGAACGGCAGGATGATGAGGAATCCGATCTCGAAGGAGCGCCTGAGCTCGGAGATCATGAAGGCCGGAATGATGACGCGCAGATCCACCCTCTTGTCGTCGAACTTCCTGCGGAAGCTCTCCGCGGCGAGCGATTCGAAAGTCTGGAGATCCTTGTCCCGGACATGGGCCAGCATGAATTCGCGGAACGGGTCCGTGATCTTCAGATAGGCCTCCTCTTCCGAGATCTCGTTCTTCATCAGCGGCTGGACGCCGGTTTCCCAGGCCCGGTCGAAGGTCGGCGCCATCACGTAGAAGGTCATGAACAGCGCGAGGCTGATCAGGACCAGATTGGCCGGCGTGGTCTGGAGGCCAAGCCCTGCGCGCAGGAACGACAACGCCACCGCAAATCGCGTGAAGCTCGTCACCATGATGAGCAGCCCCGGCGCCACCGACAGCACCGTGATCAGCGCCATCAGCTGGATGATCCGGCCGCTGGTCGAACCGTTTCCCGGCGGCAGCAGGGAATTCAGGTCCGGGATCTGGGCCAGCGCCGCTTCGGGCAGCACGGCCAGAGCCAGCGCGAGCAGCAGGACTTTCACTCTCACTGGATCACCAGCGTCTCGATGATCAATTCGCGGACCTTGCCCGACGAGCGGATGTTGGCGCGCTCGGTCAGATCGTCACGCAGATGCTGGAGCCCGCGCGATCCCTCGAACTGCGCGACCGTCGCCGACCGCAGATAAGTCACGATGTCTTCGCTGATATGGGCGGCCAGAATGCCGGCGTCCTCGTCGCTCATGCTGTCGGTCACCATGGAGGCTTCGATGCGCGCCCAGTTGTTGGCGGGCGCGGCGAGATTGGTCACGATCGGTGAGAGTTTCCTGAGTCGCGCGCTGCCGGCGTAACTCGAGGCGATGGGCGGCGCCGCGGCGCCCTTCTTCGCGTCGGCGACGCGCTCGGCGGTCGCGATCAGATGCAGACCGGCAACGGCGCCCGCGCCGATCGCGATCAGGGTCAGCGCGAGGATGGCGGCGATCAGGCGCATGGCGCCCCCTGCCATCGCGGCGAGATCCGGCCGGCTCGTGCCTCAGAACGGTGCCACGGCGTCATAGATCCGGTGTCCCCATCCAGGCTGCTGCACGTCCGACAGATTCCCGCGCCCGCCATAGGACACGCGCGCTTCGGCGATCTTGTCGTAGGAGATGGTGTTGGTCCGCGAGATGTCGCGCGGACGCACGATGCCGCCGACCTTGAGCACGCGCATCTCCGTGTTGACGCGAAACTCCTGCGAACCGCTGATCATCATGTTGCCGTTCGGCAGCACGTCGGTGACGACGGCCGCGATCGACAGTCTGATGTCCTCGGTGCGGTCGATCTGGCCGTTACCCTTGATCTGGGTGTTGGTACTGAGATTGGCATTGGCCTGGCCCGTGTCGTTCCATCCGGCGATGTCCATCAGCCAGTCGAGCCCGAACTTGACCTGCGAATCGCGCGAACGGCCGGTCTTGTTGTCGAGCTTGGCCTTGTCCTGCATCGAGATGATCACCGTCACGACGTCGCCAGTGCGGCGGGCGCGCGGATCGCGGTAGAGATCGGTGCCGTCGTCCCAGGTCGAGCGATAGCTGACGGGCGTGCGCATGCGCGGCGTCACCGGGATCGGATCGGCCTGCATCCGCAGGCCGCTGCCGACGGGCGACATCTGCGGACCGATCAGGACTTCGGCCGGATCATGGTAGCATCCGGCCAGGAACACGGATGCCGCGAAGAGTGAAAGGATGAGGCTCGGCTTGTTCATCTATCTGGTCTTTCCGTCGTCCACGCGACGCATGCCGCCGAGCAGGTCGGCGAGATGCGCCGCGCGTGCCGTGTCCATCTCGTTGAAGATCGCGCTAGAGCTCCGCGGGCTGAGCTTGGCGAGCACGGCGGCAGCGGTCTCGTCGCTCATGCCGGCGATCTGCGTCGCCGCAGCTTCGGGCTTCATGCGCGAATAGATTTCGATCACGCTCGCTTCGGCCTTCTTCAGGAAGTCGTCGCGCAGCGCCATCCACTTCTCGTATTCGGCGCGCTTGGCCTCGACTTCGGCGATGCGCTCGCGCAGCAGACTCTCGGCCTTTTCCAGCTCCTTGAGCTGCCAGGCCAGCCTTGCATCGACCGCGGCATCGCCGACGTTGCTGCAGAACAGGGCGATTTCATTGTCCGGGGCCGGCGCGGCCTGCGGCGGCGCGGACTTCGGCGGCGCCGTGACGCTGCCGGGCTTGGCCGGACGTATCGGCGCGGGTGTCGGCGTCTCCGGACCCGGCACCGCACCGGTGACGGCGGGTGCTGACTCTTCGGCCGCCCATGCCGTCGCCCGGACCAAAGTATTGTCGGCTGGCATCGGCGGCGCCGGCGATTGCGGCTTCTGCGATCCAGGGGCGCGCGCGCGGGCGAAGGAGAGCAGGTTCAGCGGCTTCGACGACTTGGCTTCCTCCAGCGCAAGCCCAGGCGAGGCGCTCGCGAGCACCAAAGCTGCGGCCAGCAGGAGGAGTTTGGCTCTGTGTTCCAGCTTCAGCATCGGGCCGTGTGCGATTCTCGCTTCAGACCTGAGCATTGAGCGACCAAGCTTGCACGGCGCTTGCGCATCATTGCACGATGACATCGGCCTGGAGCGCGCCTGCCGTCTTGATCGCCTGGAGGATCGCGATGATTCCCGACGGCTTCAGGCCGATCTGATTCAGCCCGCGCACTAGGCGCTGGAGATCGACCCCGTTCAGGATCGCCACCTGCGATCCCGCCTCGTTGGCTTCGACCACGGTCTGCGGCACGACCACCGTCTGTCCTCGCGAGAACGGCGCCGGCTGGGAGACGACCGGCATCTCCGTGACGCGGACCGTCAGATTGCCGTGGGTCACCGCAACGGTCGATATCCGCACGTCGCGGCCGATGACGACCGTGCCGGTGCGCTCGTTGATCACGACCCGTGCCGGCGTGTCCGGCTCGACGACCAATTCGCCGATCTCCGCAAGGAACCGGACCGGGCCGATATGGCGGGGCTTCGACAGCACGATGGTGCGGAAGTCGCGCTCGAAGGCGATCTGCGCGCGATAACGACCACCGGCATACCGGTTGATGGCATCGAGGATGCGCGTCGCGGTGACGAAGTCCGGGTTCTTCAACTGCAGCACCAGGAACTCCATCTCATGGAGGCTTCCGTGCACCTCGCGCTCGACCAGCGCACCGTTGGGAATGCGCCCGGCCGTCGGCGTACCCTGGCTGACGTTTTGCGCTTGGCCTCCGACGCTGTAGCCGGCGACTGTGATGGCGCCCTGCGCCACCGCATAGACGGCGCCGTCCGCGGCGCGCAGCGACGTCATCACCAGCGTGCCGCCGAGCAGCGAGGTCGCATCGCCGAGCGAGGACACGGTGACATCCATGCGTTCGCCCGGCCCGATCGAAGGCGACAGGTCCGCGGTCACCATCACGGCCGCGACGTTGCGCGTGCGCAGTGTCGTCGGACGCGGGGGGTTGTTGGTGCTCGTGGTCTCGTTCCTGACGTTGATGCCCATGTTCTCGAGCATCGATTGCAGGGACTGTTCGGTGAAGGGAGCGTTGCGAAGCGTGTCGCCCGTGCCGTTCAGGCCGATGACGAGGCCGTAACCCACGATCTGGTTTTCCCGCAGGCCCTTGATGTCCGCGATATCCTTGACGCGGACGGCGGCCTCGGCGCTGGCGGCCGACAGGAGCAGGACGAGCGCGAGCAAAAATCTGATCATGACCCGTCCACGACCTTGACGGTGCCGTCCGGCTGGACGACGCCCTTGATGATCACCCCGGTGTCCGTATTGCGCACCGGAATCAGGGCGCCCGAGGCGCCCGATTGCATCGCCGAGCCGTAGGTGACGATGGACAGGCCGCTGTCCTCGACAACGACCTTGACCGTGGCGCCGCGCGCGACGGTCCAGGGGTCCTCGACCGCATTGGTCGGAATGGGCTGGCCTGGAAACAGCGCGCGTCGCGCCATGCGGCCGACCAGGACCTGGCGCCCCTCGATGAACATGGCCACGCCGAGCAGGCTCGGCGCGAAGGCGCGCTCGGTGATCATCTCCTCCCGGATCAGCTCGCCGGCGCGGATCGAGACGGCCGGCACGGGAAGCCGCTTCTCCTCGGCCGCTGCGCCGCGCGCCGCGACGAAGACCAGCAGCGCGGCGGCCACCCCGCGCATGATCAGGCCCACTCTGTTCAACATCGAGACACCAGGACTAGCGCATGCCCTTCGAGACGGTCTGGGCCATTTCATCCGAGGCCTGGATGACCTTGGCATTCATTTCGTAGGCACGCTGCGCCGAGATCAATTCGGTGATCTCCTTGACCGGGTCGACGTTCGAGGCTTCGAGCCATTTCTGGTTGATCTTGCCGTAGCCGGCATCGCCGGGCAGACCGACGACCGGCGTGCCGGATGCCGTGGTCTCGCGGTAGAGATTTCCGCCGAGCGGCTCCAGGCCTGCCTCGTTGGCGAAATTGGCGAGGTTGAGCTGGCCGATCTGGCGCGGGTTGACCTCCGTATCCAGCTTGGCAAACACCTGGCCGGTGGCGTTGACCGTGACCTCGACCGTCCCCTGCGGCACCGTGATCGCGGGATCGAGGAGATAGCCATCGATCGTGACGAGTTGGGCGTTGGCATTGGTGTTGAACGAGCCCGCGCGGGTGTATTGCACCTCGTTGTTCGGGCCGAGCACCTGAAACCAGCCGCGGCCGTTGATCGCGAGGTCGTAGGGATTGCCGGTCTGCGTCAACGCGCCCTGGATGTGCAGCTTGCGGATCGCAGCCGACTTGACGCCGAGACCGAGATTGGCGCCTTCCGGAATCGGCGAGGAGCCGTTGACATTGGCGACGCCCTGCATGCGGTCCATCTGGTAGAACAAGTCGGTGAACTCGGCCCGCGCCCGCTTGTAAGAAGTCGAATTGATGTTGGCGATATTGTTCGCGATGACTTCGATGTTGGTCTGCTGGGCGTTCATGCCCGTGGCCGCGATGGCGAGCGATTTCACTTTATTTCATTCCTTCCGATCAGATCGACATCCGGACGACTTCCTGGTAGGCCTGCACGACCTTGTCGCGCACCGCGACCGCCGTCTGCAGGGCCTGCTCGGCCGACATCAGCGCCTCCACGACGCGGCGGGTCGATTCCTTGCCCTGCATCGCGGAGATCGAGGCGGCCTCGCCTGCCTTCAACGTCCCGATCGCGTCGCTCGTCACCTGCTTCATCACCGCCTCGAATCCGACCTCGTCACTCGACTGGATCGCGGTGGCCGCGGCGGGCGAGACGGCCTGCGTCTCGGTCGCGCGAGTCGTCGCCTGGCCGGCGGAAATCGCGGTGGATGAAATCGCTTCGATCATTGTCAGCTCCTCAGAAGGTCGATGGTCATGCCGAGCATCGACCTCACCTGTTTCACGACCTGGAGATTGGCTTCATAGGATCGGTTGACTTCCCGCATGTCGGCCATCTCGATCATCATGTTGACGTTCGGCAGCTTGACGTAGCCGGCCTTGTCGGCAGCAGGATGCCCCGGATCGTACTCGACGCGGTAGGGCGTTGTGTCGACCCCGATCTCCTTGACCTTCGCCAGCTGCGTGCCCGAGGCGCGATCCATCGCGGCATCGAAGGTGATGGTCTTGCGCTGATACGGATCTGCGCCGGCCGTGCGCCCCGAGGACGTGGCATTCGCGAGATTCTCCGAGACGATGCGCATGCGCGTCGACTGCGCTTCGAGCCCGGAGCTCGCGACAGTCAGGGAAGCGCTCAGTGAGTCCAGCATGTCAATTCACCTCAGCCCTTTGCGCTCGACAGGACCATGCGGTGAAACGACCGCACGATCGCAGCGTTCATCGAATAATCGCGATTGACATCGCTGCCCTTGATCATTTCCTGCTCGAGGCTGACGGAATTGCCGGAGTGAACCACTTCCCAGCTGTCCTTCTTCGCGGTCGCCCGCGTATCGGTCTCGACCGCGGACAATTGCAGGTGGGATGGCGACGTCGTCGCGAGCCTGACCGGCGTGCCGTCGAGCACCTTGTCGAAGGGCTCGACGTCGCGCGCACGAAAGCCCGGCGTGTTTGCGTTCGCCACGTTGGTGGCGATGGTCGATTGGCGCAGTTCGAGGTACCGCGCCTGCGACGATGCGAGTTCGAAGAGGTAAAGCGGTCCCACGACAGCCCCATTCTGATCCGTTCGGGAGGAGCCTAGGGCGTTAAGCTTTCGTCAAGCTGTTGGTCCGGACGTCATCCTCGGAAATCTACTGCGCGTTCTCGGTCCGCCGCGCCTGCTTCGACTGCAGGAAGTAGATGATCTCGGCGACGGGACGGAAGAATTCCGCCGGAATCACCTGATCGACCTGGACCGCCTCGTAGAGTGCGCGCGCCAGCGCCTTGTTCTCGATCACCGGAATCCGGTTCTTCTCGGCGACCTCGCGGATTTTCAGCGCGATCACGTCCATGCCCTTGGCCACCACGAGCGGCGCGGGATTTTCCTCTCGGTTGTAGCGCAGCGCGATCGCGAAGTGGGTGGGGTTCGCGATCACCAGCGTCGCGCGCGAGGCCGAGGCGATCATCCGCTGCCGCGAGCGGTCGCGCGCCAGCGAGCGCAGCCGCGCCTTGATCAGCGGATCGCCCTCGGCCTGCTTGTGCTCGTCCTTGATCTCCTGCTTCGTCATGCGCAGCTCGCGCCGCCAGTGGAAGCGCGCCCAGGCGAGATCGACCGCAACCAGGACGATGGTGGCGATGCAGATCGCCGAGACGATCCGCATCGCAATGCTGAGGATCATCTCCGGCAGCGCGACCGGATCGGTGTACATTGCCTCGAAAGCCCTCGCTTCGGACGCGCGCAGCACGAAAGCGACGACGGCGGTCACCGCGGTGAGCTTGAACAGCGACTTGGCGAACTCGATCAGCCCTTGCGTTCCGAACAACCGCTTCCAGCCGCTGACCACAGAGATTCGCGACAATTCCGGCTTGATGCGTTCGAGCACGAGGCGCGGCGCGTTCTGCAGCAGCGAGGCGGCGAGGCCGAACGCCACCAGGATGACGAGCAGCGGCACCAGGAACCGCAAGGCCTGGAGGCCGATCACGGCGAGCAGG
>NZ_JAEMSD010000579.1:0-1168 GCF_016462955.1 Bradyrhizobium sp.
ACGGCCACCTCCTGCTCAGTGACCCCGTCGCCAAGTTCATCCCGGAATTTGCGAGCCAGAAGGTCGGCGTCGTCAAGGACGGCAGGCTGGAGCTGGTGCCGCCGGCGCGGCCAATGACGGTACAGGACCTGCTCCGCCACACCTCCGGCCTCACCTACGAGCACCAGGGCGACGGTCCCGTGCACAAACTCTACCAGGAGTCCCGCGTCCGCAGCCGCAAGATCAGCAACGCCGAGCACGCCGCCTTGGTGGCGAGCTTCCCGCTGGTCTGCCAGCCCGGCGCGGAGTTCAACTACAGCCGGTCCACCGACATTCTGGGCCGCATCATAGAGGTCGTCAGCGGCAAGTCGCTCGGCGCGTTCCTCACCGAGCGGGTGCTTGCGCCACTCCGGATGGCCGAGACCGGCTTCGCGACCAGCGAAGCCAATGCCGGCCGCCTCGCCGAGCCGTTCGCGGCCGATCCCTGGACCGGCGACAAGGTCGCGCTGTTCAACATGCTGGAGCAGCCGGTGATGGAGTCCGGCGGCGGCGGCCTCGTCTCGACCACCATGGACTATGCCCGCTTCTGCCTGATGCTGCGCAACGGCGGCACGCTCGACGGCAACCGGATCATCGGCCGCAAAACGCTGGAGTTGATGGCCTCCGATCACCTCGCTCCCGGCGTTGCCATCAACGGCACGCTGCTGTCGCCCGGCCACGGCTTCGGCCTCGGCTTTGCCGTGCGCAAGGAGGCCGGCATCGCGCCCTTCCCCGGCAGCGTCGGCCAGTATTTCTGGAGCGGCATTGCCGGCACGTTCTTCTGGATCGATCCGAAGGAGGACCTGTTCGCGGTGTTCATGAGCCAGGGCCCCGGACAGCGCGACTACACGCGGACCCTGGTGCGGGACCTGGTTTACGCGGCGGTGGAGTGAGACCTCGTGCCCCGGACGCACTGCAACGCCCCTTTCGCGTTGCTGCGCAGAGCCGGGGCCCATGCATCCCCGATGCGGAGCAGCGTTACACGCTGCACCGCGTCCGGGACACGGTCGTTACTTCAACTGATCGTCGCGCCGCCGTCGATGACCATGGTCTGGCCGGTCATGAAGTCACCGGCCTTCGAGCCCAGGAACACCGCTGCGCCCGCGATCTCGTCGGGGATGCCGATGCGCAGCAGCGGCGAGCGCGAGGT
>NZ_JAEMSD010000579.1:1178-3878 GCF_016462955.1 Bradyrhizobium sp.
CTTTCAGGTTCTCCGGATTATCCCACAGCGCCTTGGCGAAATCGGTCTTGATCAGGCCGGGCGCGATGCAGTTCACGCGGATGTTGTGCGGGCCGTATTCGCAGGCGAGGTTGCGCGCGAGCTGCATGTCGGCGGCCTTGGAAATCGCGTAGGCGCCGAGGATGGTCGAGCCCTTGAGGCCACCGATCGAGGACACGATGATGACGGAGCCGTCCTTGCGCTCGATCATCTGCGGCACCACCATCGAGATCAGCCAGTTGTTGGCGACGATGTTGTTGTCGAGGATCTTCCTGAACTGATCGTCGGAGATGCCGGCGAGCGGGCCGTAATACGGGTTCGAGGCGGCGTTGCAGACCAGCACGTCGATCTTGCCGAAGGCGCGGTTGCTCTCGTCGACGAGGTTTTGCAGGTTCTCCTTCGACGAGATGTTGGCGGCGACCGCGACCGCGGTCCCCTTGCCGAACTTGTCGTTGATCCCCTTGGCGACCTGCTCGCAGACGTCGGCCTTGCGCGAGGAGATCACGACCTTGGCGCCGTGCTCGGCCATGCGCTCGGCGATCGCGAGCCCGATGCCGCGCGTCGATCCCGTGATGACGGCGACTTTTCCCTTCATGTCGAACAAGGTCATGTGTCTCTCCCAGAATTTGATCTTGGTGTTGATGTCATTCCGGGGCGATGCGAAGCAGCGAACCCGGAATCTCGAGATTCCGGGTCCGGTCCTAACGGACCGTCCCGGAATGACGACCTACTCACGCCAGCTTCTTGACTTCCGGTCCCGCGGGCTGATGCATCGCCGCGTGAGCAGCATCCGCGATCCACGGCTGCTGGTTGACCATCGGCAATCGCCAGAGCGTGCGCTCGGGGCTCGCAAAATGGTCGAGCCGGGTGATCGAGCAATTGTCGATGTCGAACGACAGCGCCTTCTCCAGCTGGCCATCGAGCGCGAGTCCCAGCGCCGCCTTGATCGTGCCGCCATGCGCGACGGCGATGATGTCCTGCCCGGCCGCCTCATTGTTGATCCGCTCAATGGTGCGGCGCGTACGGTTGTAGAGGTCCATGAAGCTTTCGCCGCCGGGCGCGGGCTCGTTGATGTCGGCGAACCAGCTCGATCCGACGGGACGGCTGGCGATGAACTGGGCGCGGTTCATGCCCTGCCAGCGGCCGAGATTCTGCTCCGCGAGATCCGCTTCCCATGTCATCGACGCAGGCTTGGGGAAGCCGGCCGCCCAGATCGCCTCCGCGGTCTGGTGCGTGCGCATCAGGTTGCTCGAATACCAGACGGCCTTGCGCGGCAGCACCTTGGCAACGGCATTGAACACGTAGGTGTCGCTGGTGTCGCAGGCGATATCGCTCTGCCCATAGATGTTGCCGCCGTCGTTGCGCACCGGCGCGTGCCGGACCCACCACCATCGCGTGACGACCACATTCGGCTTGTCTGCACCCGCCATCGAAACCCTTCCATCACGTCTGATGTCGCTGTACGTCAGTAGCGAACGTGTCTCAAGACACTTTACCGTTTGAAATCTTGTTTGAAATTCCGTCGCGCGGCAAGCGTCGCGCGCGAGCAAAAGGGAGAAACGCATGGGCCGCCTGCAAGGCAAATCCGTCATCATCACCGGCGCCGGCAGCGGCATCGGCCGCGCGGCTTCGCTGCTGTTCACCCGGGAAGGCGCCAAGCTGATCGCGGTCGATCGCACCGAGGCGGTGAAGGAGACCGTCGACGAGGTGAAGAAGGCCGGCGGTGTTGCGGAAGCCATGATCGCGGATGCCGGCTCCGAAAACGACGTCATCGCCGTGATCGACAAGGCGGTGAAAACGCACGGCCGGCTCGACGTGATCTGGGCCAATGCCGGCATCTCCGGCGGCCTCGTTCCGATTCCCGAGCAGACCGTCGAGCACTGGCAGGAGATCCTGCGCATCAATCTGATCGGGCCGTTCCTCGCGGTGAAGTATGCCATGCCGCACATGATCAAGCAGCAGTCGGGCGCGATCGTGCTGACCGCGTCCGTCGCGGGTCTCAAGGCCGGCGCCAGCGGACATCCCTATGCCGCGAGCAAGGCCGGCGTGATCAGCCTGGTGCAAACCACCGCCTATTCGCTCACCGGCACCGGCGTGCGCATCAATGCGGTCTGCCCGGGCCTGATCGAAACCGGCATGACCAAGCCGATCTTCGACCGCGCCAAGGAGCGCGGCACCCAGGACAAGATCGGCCAGCTCAATCCGCTCAAGCGCCCCGGCCAGCCGCACGAGCTCGCGGCGATGGGACTGTTCCTGGCCAGCGACGAGGCGTCTTATGTGAACGGCCAGGCGTTCCCGGTGGATGGCGGCCTCACCGCGTCGATGCCGTATACGGGCAAGCCGGTTTAATCTCGTCGCTGACATCAGCTCCGTCATCCTGAGGTGCGAAGCTTGTGATGCGCACGCATCGCAAGCTGAGCCTCGAAGGATGAACGGTCCAGATGCAGCCGGGCCGTCGCCCTTCGAGGCGCGTCGTGCGACGCTGTCGCGTCGCAGGACGCACACCTCAGGGTGACGGTGATGGAGCTCGCGGTCGCATCCGGTGTCCGCTTTTGACGTAGAGACACAGTTTCGCATCCTCGCGGCGCATCTCGCCCGAGCTTTGCTCTCTTGCGTTACCCTCAATGGAAAGAGGGCGCAGGGAAGACCGGGAGCCCGCAGGCACCCGAGGTCCACTGTGCG
>NZ_JAEMSD010000580.1 GCF_016462955.1 Bradyrhizobium sp.
CAACAGCCGCAATGAAGCGGCGGCATCGGCCGAACCACCACCGATGCCGGCGGCGACCGGAAGCACCTTGTCGAGCGCGAAGGCGCCCAGCTTCAGGCCCGGCACCGCCTCGGCCAGAAGCGCGGCGGCCTTGAGCACGAGATTGTCGGCGGTATCGCCGCAAGCCGCGGCCAGCGGCCCGGTGGTGGTGAGCTTCAGCTCCCCGCCCGGCTCCAGCGTGAGCCGGTCGGCACAGTCGGCGAACGCAACCACGCTTTCGAGATCATGATAGCCGTCGGCGCGACGGCCCACGACGCGAAGGCTGAGATTGACCTTCGCGCGCCCTTCTTCAGTCAACGCCGGCATCGGCGACAGCCCCCACTCTTCCTCAGCTCAACCGCCCTTGCCGTCGTCCTTCTTCTTTTCCGCCTGCGCGGCCGAAGAGTTCGAATTGTCATCAGGCAGACCGTTGGCGATCTTGGCCTCGATCTTCGGCAGCTCTTCCGGCTCCGGCTTGAGATCGCGGGCATGCGCCCACTGGAATTTGGCCTCCAGGGTGCGGCCGACGCGCCAATAGGCGTCGCCGAGATGGTCGTTGATGGTAGGGTCCTCCGGCTTGAGATCGATCGCGCGCTCGAGGTTCTTCACCGCCTCCTCGTAATTGCCGATGCGGTAATAGGCCCAGCCGAGGGAATCGACGATGTAGCCGTCGTCGGGACGCTGCTCGACGGCGCGCTTGATCATCTTCATGCCTTCGTCGAGGTTGATGCCCTGGTCGACCCAGGAATAACCGAGATAGTTGAGGACGTGGGGCTGGTCGGGCTGCAGCTCGAGCGCCTTCTTCATGTCGGCCTCGGCCTTGGCCCACTGCTTGGAGCGCTCCGCGCAGATGCCGCGATAATAGTACCAGACGCTGTTGGCCTTGTCGTTGCCCGGCGGCAGCACGTCGATGCCTTGCGAATAGGTCGCGCCGCAGTCGCCGAACCGCTTGCGCCCGCGCTCGATGTTGCCGAGCGCCATGATGGCTTCGAGGTCCTTGGGATCCTCCGCGGTGACACCCTTGAGGATCTTGATCGCCTCCTCGGTGCGGTCGGCGGAATCGAGGTCGATGGCAAGCTGGATCTGCGCATTGCGCTTGAGCGGCGACGTCGCCGGCACACGCTCATAAACCTTGATCGCCATCTTCGGCCGCTTCACGGATTCGTAGAGATCGGCGAGCGAGAGCAGCGCCAGCGGGTGGGTCGGCTGCAGGTAGAGCGAGAGCTGGAGATAGACCAGCGCCAGATCCTCGCCGCCGCGGCGGGTCAGGGTGGCGCCGATGCCGTACAGTGCTTCGGCGGCGCCGGCCTGTGCGGAATCGACCAGCGGCGGCATCTTCTTGCCGGCCTTGGTTTCGCGCAGGCCTTCCTGGATCAGCGGATGGCGCGCGAGCTTCTTGTCGAAGGCCTGGTAGACGGTGGTCGCGGCGGCGGACTCCTTGTTGCGCGACAGCCAACGCGCATAGGCCTCCGTCACGCGCAGCATGGAATCGTCGAGTTTATAGGCCCGCTCGAACCGGGTACCGGCATCCTTCTCCTTGCCGGAAAGTTCGAGGATCATGCCGGTATGCAGATCCTTGAACAACGGATACCACTCCGGCCCCGCCAGCTTGTCGATGGTGGCGACACCGCCCTTGGCGTCGCCGGCACCATAGGCGGCCCAACCCGACAGCAGCGTCGCGACGAGATCCGTGATCGGACCGCGGATCGACTGGTTGATGTTGGTCTGCGCCGCAGCGTACTTCTTCAGCTTGAGATCGTGCACGCCGACCACGAGGCGCGCGACGCGATTGGTCTTGTCTATTGTGAGGATGCGCTCGGCGAGCTTGACCGCCTCCTCGATGTCGCCGTCGGAGACCGACGAGATGAAGGCACGGTCGAGCAACTCGTTGTTCTTCGGATCGGTGCGCAGGGCCGAACGGTAGAATGCAGCGGCCGCGGCCGCGTCGCGCTCGACACTGGCGTGGCGGGCGGCAAGATAGCTGCCGGCACCGGTGAGCGACTTCAGATCGTTCCGGGTCGGAAACGGCGCCGCCGTGTTCTCCGGGTGATCCGGCGTCTGCGCCAGGACCGCGCCGGGGACCGCCACGAGCGCGGTGCCCATGAGGACGATGGCGGCGGCGGCAGTCCAGCGGTTGAAACGATTTGAAAACATCAGGGCTCGCCTTGAGTTGGTAGTGCCTGGTTTGCAGCAGAGGGCCGTGTCGCAGGCGAACGCGGCCGGTGGCATCGGGACCCGGAACCGTCAGGCCGACAATGCCGCTTTTGGCGCTTCGCCGCAAGGATTCGGACCCGGCGATCCCCGCCGCACCGGCCAAATCGGCAAGTGAATCCGCCGACAGCGCCCCAAGACGCCGTCACTATGGCCTTATCGTGGCCGCGGCCGGTGGCCGCAGCCGGGTCCTCACGCGAACGTGCGGCAAATCCCTGGCGTGACCCGCCGTTACATCGCCTCGTAGTTCGGGCCGCCGCCGCCCTCGGGCGGAACCCAGGTGATGTTGCCGTTGGGATCCTTCACATCGCAGGTCTTGCAGTGGACGCAGTTCTGGGCGTTGATCTGGAAGCGCGGACCTGACCCCTCCTCGATCCACTCATAGACGCCGGCCGGGCAATAGCGGTTCGAGGGACCGGCATAGACGTCGTGCTCGGAGGTCTTCTGCAGGTTCATGTCCGTGACCTTCAGATGGACCGGCTGGTCCTCCTCATGATTGGTGTTGGACAGGAACACCGAGGAGAGCTTGTCGAAAGAGAGCTTGCCGTCGGGCTTGGGGTAGTTCTTGGGCGTGTGCTGCTTGGCCGGATCGAGCGTGGCGCGGTCATGCTTGAGATGGGACTGGGTGCCGAAAAGCGAGCCGCCGAACAGCGTGTTGCACCACATGTCGAAGCCGCCCAGCGCAACTCCGAGCACGGTGCCGAACTTCGACCACAGTGGCTTGACGTTGCGCACCAGGAACAGGTCCTTGCCGACCGACGAGGACCGCCAGGCGTTCTCGTATTCGACGAGCTCGTCATTGGCGCGCTCGGCGGCAAGCGCGGCTGCGACATGCTCGGCCGCGAGCATGCCGGTGCCCATGGCATTGTGCACGCCCTTGATGCGCGGCACGTTGACGAAGCCGGCCGCGCAGCCGATCAGCGCGCCGCCCGGGAAGCTGAGCTTCGGCACCGACTGATAACCGCCCTCGGTGATGGCGCGCGCGCCGTAGGCCAGCCGCTTGGCACCTTCGAAAGTGCCACGGATCGAGGGATGGGTCTTGAAGCGCTGGAACTCGTCGAATGGCGACAGATACGGATCGTCGTAGTTGAGATGCACGACGAAGCCGACGGCCACGAGATTGTCGTCGTAATGATAGAGGAACGAGCCGCCACCGGTCTTCATGTCGAGCGGCCAGCCGAAGGAATGCTGGATCAATCCCTTCTGGTGCTTGGCGGGGTCGATTTGCCAGACTTCCTTGAGGCCGATGCCGAATTTCGGCGGCTCGCTCTTGGCGTCGAGCGCAAACTTGTTGATGAGCAGTTTGGTCAGGCTGCCGCGGGCGCCTTCGGCGAACAGCGTGTACTTGCCGAGCAATTCCATGCCGCGGGTGAAGGAATCCTTCGGCTTGCCGTCGCGGCCAACGCCCATGTCGCCGGTGGCGATGCCCTTGACCTTGCCGTCCTCGTCATACAGCACTTCGGCGGCGGCAAAGCCCGGATAGATCTCGACCCCGAGTGCCTCGGCCCTGCGCGCCAGCCAGCGGCAGACATTGCCGAGCGAGCCGATGTAGCAGTGATGATTGTTCATCAGCGGCGGCATCATGAAGTTCGGCATCTTGATCGAGCCGGCTCCCGTCATCCAGAAGAAGCGGTCGTACTTCACC
>NZ_JAEMSD010000581.1:0-1925 GCF_016462955.1 Bradyrhizobium sp.
CTCCGGGGACTTACAATCTCCGCATTCCGCGCTAAACAGGGCCGGCCGATAGGGGACCTTGTATGCCACTCGCCGCCGCGCCACGCCTGCTGACCGCCCTAGGTCTCGCCCTCGCTCTATCCGCCTGCTCGGCGCGCTACCAGACGCCGGTGGCGGTGGGCGGCGACGATGACGACGCGGTGTGCCAGAGCCGGGGCTACGCGCAAGGCTCGCCTGAATACGTGGCCTGCCGCAAGGACCGCGACGTCCAGCGCAGCGGCGCCATCGCGCGCGCCGACCGCCGGCAGCGCGATCTCGGCGAGTACATGCTGAACAATCCCGTGCGGCCGTAGCGGTCTAAGCGCGTTTGCACGTGCCGAGCTGAAACGATCGCGGTTCTCCGCGGCCAATGTCGCGCGCGCCCACTCGAGTACCGTGCAAGTCCCTCGCATTGTCGTCTGCCGTGGCAGATGTGCAACGCCGGACCTGATTCATGGCGCGTCAGTCCAATTTTGATTCAGGTCAAATCCGAAGACGCCCTGTTTCTGCTCTGACAGCTGTGATCGCGCAACGGGGCGCGCATGGCTCTCAAGGGGAATTCAATGCGAAGGACTATTCGAAATGCCGCACGGATCGCAGTGCTCGCCGCTGCGTTCGGCGGCGCGCTTGCATCGGCGCAAGCCGCGGATCTGCCGGTCTATACCAAGGCGCAGCCGAAGGTGGAGGCGTGGAATCCCTGGATGATCCGTCTGCGCGTCCTCGGCGTTTTGCCGGACGGCGGTGGTAGCACGGTCAATGTGACGGGCGTGCCCGCCCTGTCGTCGCCGAACTCGGGCCTTCACATCAGCGACCAGGTCGTCCCCGAGCTCGACATCTCCTATTTCTTCACCCCGAACATTGCGGCCGAATTGATCCTCGGCGTCACGCGGCATCACCTCACCGGGTCTGGCACGCTCCAGGGGCTCGACATCGGCAAGACTACGCTGCTGCCGCCGACGCTCACCCTGCAATACCACTTCACCAATTTCGGCGCCTTCAAGCCCTATATCGGCGCCGGCGTGAACTACACCGTGTTCTTCAACAATTCGGCGTCGAACATCCCGTTCGGCGGCCTCACTGTTACCAACCTGCATGTCAGCAACGCCTGGGGCGGCGCCGTGCAATTCGGCTTCGACTACATGCTTGACAAGCATTGGGGCCTCAACGTCGACGTGAAGAAGCTGTGGCTCCAGCCGAACTACTCGGCCACGGTCAACGGCGCGATCCCGGTCACCGGTACCGCGCACATCGATCCGTGGCTGGTCGGTGCGGGTGTGACCTACAAGTTCTGAGGCGCTTGCGGCGTTAGTCTCGACGCCTGCGATCTCACACGAAAAACGCGGCAGGTTTCCCTGCCGCGTTTTTTTCGCGCGGTCGATCGTCGAAGGAGGAAATTACTCCTCCTCTTCCTCGTGTTTCTTGCCGCCGAGCGTCTTCAGCTTGGCGAACACGGCATCGACATTGAGGTCGTCGCTGGACTTCTCCGCGGGCTCGTACTCGTCCTTGCGGGTGGTCTCTGAGGCCGGCAGCAGGGTGGCGCCGCCATAGGCCGCGTCGATCGGCTTTTCCTTGGCGGCGCGCTGCACCTCGAAATCGAGCTCGATCTGCGAGCAGAGGCCCAGCGTGACGGGGTCGATCGGGGTGAGCTGGGACGTGTTCCAGTGGGTGCGATCGCGCACGCTGGCGATGGTGCTCTTGGTGGTGCCGACGAGCCGCATGATCTGCGCGTCCTTCAGCTCCGGGTGGCTGCGCAGCAGCCAGAGAATGGCGCTCGGGCGCTCGTGACGGCGCGAAACCGGGGTGTAGCGCGGGCCCTTGCGCTTGGGCTGGGGCGGCAGCACCACCTTGCTCTCCTGCAGGCGGAGCCGGTAATCCGGGTTCTTCTCGCCCTTCTCGATCTCCTCGCG
>NZ_JAEMSD010000581.1:1935-3870 GCF_016462955.1 Bradyrhizobium sp.
CCATTGGAGAGGGGATCCATGCCCTTGATGCCCTGGGCGGCGTCACCGTCGGCGATTGCGCGCACCTCGAGGGGATGCATCTTGGTGAAATCGGCGACCTGGTCGAAGGTCAGCGCGGTGTTGTCGAGCAGCCAGACGGCGGTCGCCTTGGGCATCAGAGGTGCGTTGCTCATGGCAAATCTCCTTTGTGCTTCGCCCACCCCTCTGGAGGCGAAACCGGTGGTCATCAGCGATGACAGGGAATTCGGGCTATATAAGCCCGGAGGGGGTAGCCATGCAATGCTTCTGCTATAGATAGTGCCTTGACACCGCCCGAAAGGGGGCCCAATTCCCTTTGAACCGCTGTAACGTTCAAGCCGACAGTTTTAAGCCCATTCCCATCCCGATCGCCCCCGCCAGAAGGCGAAACGGGTGATTCGGTCACGAGATCGCTCAATGTCAGCCAAGCCAGACCTCAAGATCGTGCTTTGTTCTCCCCGCGGCTTCTGTGCCGGCGTGGTCCGGGCGATCGACACCGTGGAACGGGCGCTCGATAAATACGGCGCGCCTGTCTATGTTCGCCACGAGATTGTGCACAACAAGTATGTCGTCGACGGGTTGAAGAAGAAGGGCGCCATCTTCGTCGAGGAACTGGCTGAAATCCCCGAAAACGCCACCGCACCGGTGGTGTTCTCGGCCCACGGCGTGCCGAAATCGGTTCCGGCCGACGCCCAGTCCCGCAATCTGTTTTCGCTGGATGCGACCTGCCCGCTGGTGACCAAGGTGCACCGCGAGGCCGCGATCCATTTCAAGCGCGGCCGCGAGATCTTCCTGATCGGCCATTCTCACCATCCCGAGGTGGTCGGCACGCTCGGCCAGCTTCCGCCCGGCGCCGTGACCCTGATCGAGACCGCCGAGGACGCCAAGACCATCACGCCGAAGGATCCCAACAACCTCGCCTTCGTGACCCAGACCACGCTGTCGATCGACGATACCGCCGAGATCGTGGCGCTGCTCAAGGAGCGTTTCCCGAACATCAATGGGCCGCACAAGGAGGACATCTGCTACGCCACCACCAACCGCCAGCTCGCGGTGAAGAAGGTGGCACCCGTGGTGGATGCACTCATCGTCGTCGGTGCGCCCAATTCGTCGAACTCGCAGCGCCTGCGCGAGGTTGCCGAGCGCGAGGGCTGCAAGATCGCGGTGCTGGCGCAGCGCGCCACCGACATCGACTGGAGCAAGTTCGGCAACATCAAGAGTCTCGGCATCACGGCCGGTGCGTCCGCGCCCGAGGTGATCGTCGAGGAAATCATGGACGCCTTCGCCGAGCGCTACACGCTGCACGTGGAGACGGTATCGGCCGCGGAGGAGAACGAGTTCTTCCCGCTGCCGCGTCAGGTGCGCCCCGAAGCCGCCGCCGAGTAGACCTTTATGGCGGTCTACACCGACGTCGCCGCCGACGAACTCGCGGATTTCCTGAAACACTACGAGCTCGGCGAACTGCTCTCCTACAAGGGCATCGCCGAGGGCGTGGAGAATTCCAACTTCCTGCTGCACACGACGACAGGATCGTTCATCCTCACGCTCTATGAAAAGCGCGTGGCGAAGAGCGACCTGCCATACTTCCTCGCGCTGATGACTCATCTGGCCGAGCATGGCGTCAACTGTCCGCTCCCGGTGAGGGGGCGCGACGGCGAGGCGCTGCGCGAACTGGCCGGCCGGCCGGCCGCGATCATCACCTTTCTCGAAGGCGTCTGGCCGCGCAAACCGATCGCCGCCCATTGCGCGGGGGTCGGCGAGGGGCTGGCGAAGATGCATTTGGCCGGTGCGAATTTTGCGATCCGGCGCGCCAATGCGCTCTCGGTCGCGGGCTGGCGGCCGCTGTTCGATGCGGCGTCGGGCCGCGCCGACGAGGTGCAGCCCGGCCTGCGCGGCTTTCTGGCCGCCGAGCTCGAC
>NZ_JAEMSD010000582.1 GCF_016462955.1 Bradyrhizobium sp.
CTGGGAGGTCATCATCTCGATGTTCGCGGCCTCCGTGTACGGGCTGGTGATCGGCTCGCTGCCCGGCCTGTCCGCGACGATGGCGACCGCCCTGCTCGTCCCCGTCACCTTCTATCTTTCGCCGATCGCGGCGATCGCGACCATCGTCGCGGCCTCGTCGATGGCGATCTTCTCCGGCGACATTCCCGGCGCGCTGCTGCGCATCCCCGGCACGCCCGCCTCCGCCGCGTATGCGGATGAGGCCTACGCCATGACGCGCAAGGGCCAGGCCGAACTGGCGCTGGGTGCCGGCGTCTGGTTCTCCGCGGTCGGCGGCATCGCCGGCGTGTTGTCGCTGATGATCCTGGCGCCGCCGCTGGCCGAGATCGCGCTGTCGTTCTCCACCTTCGAATATTTCTGGCTGGCACTGCTCGGCCTGATGTGCGCCACCCTGGTGGCGCGCTCCTCGCCGGTGAAGGCGATCGCCGGCATGTTCATCGGCCTGCTCGTGGCCTGCATCGGCATCGAGAATCCCGGCGGCGTGCCGCGTTTCACCTTCGGCCTGACCGATCTGTTCGGCGGCATCGAGCCGATCCCGGCGCTGGTCGGCGTGTTCGCGGTGGCGCAGGTGATGCGCGCGATGCTGACGCCCGAGCCGCCGCCGCTGCCGCGGCGCAAATTCGGAAGCATCATGGCGGGCCAATGGAGGCTGACGAAGCTGTATCACTGGCAGATGACGCGCGGAAACATCGTCGGCATCATCATCGGCGTGCTACCGGGTGCCGGCGCCGACATGGCCGCCTGGGTCTCCTACGCGATGTCGAAGCGCTTCTCCAAGGAGCCGGAGAAGTTCGGCACCGGCCATGTCGAGGGCCTGGTCGAGGCCGGCGCCAGCAACAATGCCAGCATCGCCTCGGGCTGGGTGCCTTCGCTGCTGTTCGGCATTCCCGGCGACACCATCGCGGCGATCGCGATCGGCGTGCTCTACATGAAGGGGCTCAATCCCGGCCCGACGCTGTTCACCGAGAAGGCGTCGAGCATGTATGCGATCTATCTGATGTTCATCATCGCCAACATCATGATGATCCCGCTCGGCATCGCCATGATCCGGGTCGCCAGCTACATCCTGCTGGCGCCGCGCTCGGCCATCATGCCGATCATCATGCTGTGCTGCGCGGTCGGCTCGTTCGCGATCGGCAACAACATGTTCGGCGTCGTCACCGTCGCCGCCTTCGGCGTGATCGGCTACATCATGGAGGCGAACGGCTATCCCGTCGCGGCCATGGTGCTCGGCATCGTCATGGGCACCATGGTCGAGCAGGCCTTCGTCACCTCGCTGATCAAGTCCGACGGCAGCATCCTGCCGTTCTTCGAGCGGCCGGTCGCCGCTGTGCTCGCCGCCATGGCGATCGGCGCCCTGCTGTGGCCGGTGGTGGTGTGGGTGTGGCGGAAGGTAAAGCCGGCGCAGGCGGCGGCTGTGACCACCCGTTGATATCGGGCGGGCGGGCCCTCGCCTGCTCCGCCTCGGCGTTGTAAAGCAGAGGCATGACTGAGAAGGCCTCGCTCGACATCAAGACCCTCGCCCGCGAGCTCCGCGCCGGCAGCCGCGCGGCGCTGGCGCGCGCCATCACGCTGGTGGAGAGCCGGCGCGGCGATCATCAGGCGCTGGCGCGTGAGCTGGTGCAGATGCTGCTGCCCGACACCGGCAAGGCGTTCCGCGTCGGCATTACGGGATCGCCGGGCGTCGGCAAGTCCACCACCATCGACGCGCTCGGCGTCTACCTGATCGAGCAGGGCCACAAGGTCGCGGTGCTTGCGGTCGATCCGTCCTCGGCGCGCAGCGGCGGCTCGATCCTCGGCGACAAGACGCGGATGGCGCGGCTGTCCGCCTCCGCTGACGCCTTCATCCGCCCCTCGCCGTCCTCCGGCACGCTCGGCGGCGTTGCGGCCAAGACGCGCGAGGCGATGCTGCTGTGTGAGGCGGCCGGCTTCGATGTCGTGCTGGTGGAGACCGTCGGCATCGGCCAATCCGAGACCGCGGTGTGCGACATGACAGACTTCTTTCTCGCCCTGATGCTGCCGGGCGGCGGCGACGAGCTGCAGGGCATCAAGAAGGGCCTGGTCGAGCTCGCCGACATGATCGCGATCAACAAGGCCGACGGCGACAACCTCAAGCGCGCCAAGGTCACCGCCGCCGACTATCGCGGCGCGCTGCACATCCTGGCACCACGGTCCGAACATTGGCATCCGCCGGTCGAGACCTATTCGGCGCTGACCGGCGATGGCATCGCAACGATCTGGCAAAAAGTCCTCGATCACCGCACCGCGATGAACGCGTCCGGCGAGTTCGGCGCGCGGCGGCGCGAGCAGCAGGTGAAGTGGATGTGGTCGATGCTGGAGCAGCGCATGCTGGCAAGATTGCGCAGCGAGGCGTCGGTGCGGACGAAAGTCCGGAAGATCGAGGTTGAAGTGGCCGACGGCCATCTGACGCCGGCGCTCGCCGCCGAGCAGATCCTGGAATTGCTGCAATGAGCGACAAGCTTCGCATTCTCCTCACCGGCTTCGGACCGTTTCCGGGCGCGCCCTATAACCCGACCCAGCCGCTGGTGGCGCGGCTCGCCCAGTTGCGCCGTCCGGCGCTCGACGATGTCGCGCTGTCGAGTCACATTTTCCCGGTGACCTATGCCGCGGTCGACCGCCAATTGCCTGACGTGCTCGCCGCGCAAAAGCCCGATGCGCTTCTCATGTTCGGCCTCGCCGCGCGCACGCCCTACCTGCGCATCGAGACGCGCGCGCGTAACGCCGTCACCATGCTCTGGCCCGATGCGGCCAACACGAGATCGAGCAAGCGCGACATCGCAGGCCAGGCGGATGCCATGATGTTCGGCCCCCATACCGCAAGACTGCTGCGCGCCGCGCGCCTCACCGGCATCGACGCGCGGGCCTCGCGCGATGCCGGCGCCTATCTCTGCAACTATCTGAGCTGGCGGGCGATCGAGACCATGAAGGCCGGTGGTCCGCAGCTTGCGGCGTTTATCCACATCCCCCTGCTCGCACGCATCGGCGCCGTACGGCGCAAGGGCAGCGCCCGGATCACGCTGGAGGAGCTGGTGGATGCGGGGGAAGCGATGCTGATGGAGATGGTGCAATTGGCACGGAGGGCGCGGAACGTGCCGGTCTCGTAGTCTTGTAGGGTGGGCAAAGGCGCGCTTGCGCCGTGCCCACCATGCATCCGCATTCGTGGCGATAATGGTGGGCACGCTTCGCTTTGCCCACCCTACGGCACCGTCTCTTGCGTAAACATTTAACCCTACCGCAAACAATCCTCACCGCCTTCGCCGCCCTGCGCTACCTAGGCGGCGCGGACATCTCCCGCGTCCGCCGGAGGACGCGTCATGGACCTCAATCGCCGTCATCTCATCGGGGCTTCGACCGCCGGCATCGCCGCCGGCGCACTCGCCATGCCGGCCGATGCCGCGCGCGGGGCGCCGCTGACGTCGCTGCTCGGCCGCGACGCGACGCAATACGGCGTGCGGCCCGGCAGCAGCGAGGATCAGACCCGCGCCCTGCAGCGTGCGATCGACGAGGCCGCTCGGGCGCAGGTGCCGCTCGCCTTGCCGCCCGGCATCTACCGGGCCGGCCTATTGCGGCTTCCGAGGGGCGCGCAACTGATCGGCGTGCGCGGCGCGACCAGGCTCGTCTTCAGCGGCGGGGCCTCGGCAATCCAGAGCGACGGCTCCGATGCGATCGGCCTCACCGGCATCACCTTCGACGGCGGCAACATCCCGCTGCCGGCGCGGCGCGGCCTGATCCACGTCCTCGGCGGCCAGGACGTTCGCATCACCGATTGCGCCATCGCGAACTCCGGCGGCAGCGGCATCTGGCT
>NZ_JAEMSD010000583.1:0-871 GCF_016462955.1 Bradyrhizobium sp.
GATGGCCTTGTTCGGGCTGTTCGGCTATCTCTGCGCCAAGCTCGGCGCCGATGCGCTGGTGCTGTCGGACAGCCACGCGGTCGCCTGGACCTTCAACATCCGTGGCGCCGACGTCGCCCATACGCCGCTGCCGCTGTCCTATGCGTTGGTGCCCAAGGACGGCCGTCCCACCATCTTCATCGACCATCGCAAGCTCTCCAACCTCACGCGCGACCATCTCGAGCAGTCCGCCGACGTGCGCGAGCCCGATGCGATGGCGCCGACGCTGATGGCGCTGGCCAAGAGCGGCGCGGCCATCGCGCTCGACAACGCCACCGCGGCCGACGCACTCAGCCGGCTGATCGCGGGCGCCGGTGGCAAGCCGGTGCGGGGCAGCGATCCGGTTGCGCTGCTCAAGGCGGTCAAGAACGCGACCGAGATCAAGGGCACCAAGACGGCGCATGTGCGCGATGCCGTGGCGCTGGCGCGCTTTCTCGCATGGGTCGATCGCGAAGCGCCAAGCGGCAAGCTCACCGAGATCGACGCGGTCGAGGCGCTGGAGACCTTCCGCCGCGACACCGGCGCGCTCAAGGACGTGTCGTTCCCGACCATCTCCGGCACCGGCCCGAACGGCGCCATCGTGCATTACCGCGTCACCCGCAAGAGCAACCGGCGGATCGCGCCCGGCGACCTCCTGCTGATCGATTCCGGCGCGCAATATGAGGACGGCACCACCGACGTCACGCGCACCATGGCGGTCGGAGAGCCCACGGACGAGATGCGCGACCGCTTCACCCGCGTGCTGCGCGGCCATATCGCGATCGCGCGCGCGGTCTTTCCGGACGGCACCACGGGCGCCCAGCTCGACACGCTGGCGCGGCAATATCTGTGG
>NZ_JAEMSD010000583.1:881-3864 GCF_016462955.1 Bradyrhizobium sp.
ATCTCTCGGTGCACGAAGGACCGGCGCGGATCTCGAAGCTCGGCACCACGCCGCTGAAGCGCGGCATGATCCTCTCCAACGAGCCCGGCTACTACAAGACCGACGGCTTCGGCATCCGTATCGAGAACCTCGAGCTGGTCGTCGAAGCCGGCATCGAGGGCGCCGAGAAGCCGATGAACGCGTTCGAGACGCTGACCCTGGCGCCGATCGACCGCCGGCTGATCGATGTCGCGATGCTGAGCCGCGACGAGCTCGACTGGCTCAACGCGTACCACGCGCGGGTGCGTGCCGAAGTACGGCCGGCCCTCGACGAGGCGACCCGGGCGTGGCTCGATCAGGCCACGGCGGAGCTGAAGGCCTAGTGCGCATGGCGCCACGCGCGCTACGCAACTCTCCTCGCCCCACCGAGCGGTCATGCCCCGCGAAGGCGGGGCATCCAGTACGCCGCGGCTTCTCCGCATAAAGCGACTGCTCTGGAATACTGGATTCCCCGCCTTCGCGGGGAATGACACCTATACTGCTGGACGGGTAGCGCGCCCAATCGGTCGCCATTGCGCTGTTATCATCACCCTCCCGAAATCCGTATAGCCGCATTCCGAAACGCCGATATCCGTCTTGCGCCGGCGCGCTACAGTCGATTCGAACGCGAAAGATGGACACGCATGCACGGCATGATCAGCAAGCCGCCGGGAGCGGCCGGCAACCTCGCGACCTCGCGCGTGGTGTTGCTGCTGCTGGTCGTCATGACCGGGATCGCGCCGATCTCGCTCTACATGCTGGTACCGGCGCTGCCGGTGCTGGCAACGAACTTCGGCAGCGACATCTCGATCGCGCAGATGACGGTGTCGCTCTACATGGTCGGCATCGCGCTGTCGCAGCTGATCATGGGGCCGTTGTCGGACCGGTTCGGACGGCGCCCGGTGCTGCTCGGAGGACTGGCACTGATGGTCGTGGCCAGCATTGCCTGCATCTTCGCGCAGACCTTGCCGCAGCTGATTGCCGCGCGCTTCTTCCAGGCCCTCGGCGGCGCATCCGGCATGGTGATCAGCCGCGCCATCATCCGCGACATCTACGAACGCGACCGCGTCGCCTCGATGATCAGCCTCGTGGTCGCGGCACTGATGATCGGCCTGATGGTCTCGCCGCTCACCGGCGGCCTGATCGAGATCGCCTTCGGCTGGCGCGCGATCTTCTACGCGATGACGATCGCCGCGATCCTCGTCGCCGTCGGCATCGCGGTGGCGCTGCCCGAGACGCGCCGCAGCCGCCCCGCCGGCAGCGGCTTCCGCGGCGACATCGGGGTGCTGATCCGTAACCGCGCCTTCGTCGGCTATGTGATGTGCCAGGTGCTGGCCTCGCAGATCATCTTCACCTTCGCCGGCGGCGGCCCCTACATCGTCGTGACGCAGATGGGCCGGACCACTGCCGAGTACGGCGCCTGGTTCGCGACCACGGGCTTTGCGTTTCTCGTCGGAAATCTGCTCTGCGTGCGCTTCGCGCCGCGGCATTCTTTGGAGAAGCTGATCTGGTTCGGGCTGGGCTTGCAGCTCTGCGGCAGCCTGTTGAACCTGGTCTGGAGCTTCACCGGCTGGAACGAAGCGCCCGCGTGGATGTTCGGCACGCAGATGATCGTGATGGTCGGCAATGCCTTCGTGATGGCGAACTCCGCCGCCGGCGCCATCAGCATCCGCCCCGAGGCGGCCGGCACCGCGTCGGGCGCGATGGGCTTCCTCCAGCAGGGCATCGGCGCGCTGATGTCGCAGTTCGGCGCCTATCTCGGCGGCCACTCGGCCACCACGCTGCCGCTGACCTCGGCCGTCCTCGCGATCTCGCTGCTCTGCGCCTGCACTATGATCTTCGTCGTCCCTCGGCGCGAGGTGACGGTGAGCGAGACACTGATCGAGAAGGCGGAGGAGGAAGAGGGCGGGATGATGTAGGGGTTCTGCGGCAGTTGTCCCCTCTCCCACAAGGGGAGAAGGAAAGAAACCCTCACTCCCCGATCAGCTTCAGCCACTCGTCCTCGGTCAGCACCTTGACGCCGTGCTTGTTGGCCTCGGCGAGCTTGGAGCCCGCGCCGGGACCGGCGACAACGAGATCGGTTTTTTTCGACACCGAACCCGAGACTTTCGCACCCAGCCGTTCCGCGGTCGCCTTGGCTTCGTCCCGCGTCATCTTCTCCAGCGAGCCCGTGAACACCACGGTCTTGCCGGCGACCGGCGAATTGCTCTTCGGCTTCTCGGCGTCGATGATCTCGACCTCTTTGGTCAGCCGCTCGACGATGCCGCGATTGTGGCTCTCGCCGAAATAATCGGCGATGCTCTTGATCACGGTGTCGCCGATCTGGTCGAGCGCGTCCATCTCGGCGATTGCCTCCTCGTCGCCCTTGGCGACCTTGAGGCAGGCGTCGTGGAAGGCGTCCCAGGAGCCGTAGCCGCGCGCCAGCGCCAGTGCGGTGGTCTCGCCGACATGGCGCATGCCGAGCGCATAGATGAAGCGCTCCAGCGCGATTCTGCGCCGGCTCTCGATGGCGCCGAACAGGTTGCGCACGGAGGTCGCGCCGTAGCCCTCGACCTCCTCCAGCTTGAGCTTGGAATTGCGCTTCTCCAGCGTGAAGATGTCGGCGGGCTCCTTGACCCACCCCTCGTCGAAGAAATACTGCAGCTGCTTCTCTCCGAGCCCATCGATGTCGAAGGCGCGGCGCGAGACGAACAGCTTGAGATGCTCGATCTTCTGATAGGGACAGGCAAACTCGCCGGTGCAGCGGGCGCGCGATCCCTCCTCGCCCGTCGCCGTCTCCTCGCGCACCACGTCGGTGTGCAGCGGACACGGGCACTTCTTGGGGAGGTGAAATTCCTTGGCAGTCTTCGGCCGCTTGTCCAGGACGACGTCGACGACCTGCGGGATGACGTCGCCGGCACGCTGGATCACCACGGTGTCGCCGATCCTGATGTCGCGGCCATCGCGCAGCACCTCGCCCTTGTTG
>NZ_JAEMSD010000584.1 GCF_016462955.1 Bradyrhizobium sp.
GTAACATTATCGGTGCGGCCCCAATCTACCGAGACCTCAAGCGCGACGCGGCGCAGCGCCGCGATCAGCGTTTTGCCGTGCTGTTCATCGATCTCGACCGCTTCAAGGTCATCAACGATTCGCTGGGTCACGAGGCCGGCGACCTCCTCCTGCTCGAAGTGGCCAAGCGCTTGCGCAGCGCGTTGCGGACCAGCGACGTGGTGGCGCGTCTCGGCGGCGACGAGTTCGTGGTGATCCTCGACCGGTGCGGCGAGATCGAGGACGTTCAGCGCATCGCGACCGCGCTGCTCTCGGCCCTTGCCGAGCCGATGCAGCTTGCCGGCCACGAGTGCCACACCACGGCCTCGATCGGCATCGCGATGTACCCGGCCAACGGCTCCGACGCGCAGACGCTGACCAAGAACGCCGACATGGCGATGTACCTCGCCAAGGAAGACGGCAAGAACGGCTGCCGCTTCTTCTCCAACGAGGTGAAGACGCAATCGATCGAGCGGCTGTCGCTCGAGAGCGCGCTGCGCCGCGCGCTGGAGCGCGAGCAGTTCTCGCTCAACTACCAGCCCAAGATCGACATGGAGAGCGGCCAGATCACGGGCGTCGAAGCGCTGCTGCGCTGGGCCCATCCGGAGCTCGGCAGCGTCTCGCCCGCACAGTTCATTCCGCTCGCGGAGGAAACCGGGCTGATCGTGCCGATCGGCCGCTGGGTGCTAAACGAGGCCTGCGCACAGGCCATGGCCTGGCAGCGCCGCGGCCTGCTGCCGCTGTCGATGGCGGTCAATTTGTCGCCCCGGCAGTTCGCCGACGAGCATCTGTTGCGGGACGTCGATGAGGCGCTGGCGGCCTCGGGCATGTCGCCGGTGCTGCTCCAGCTCGAGGTCACCGAGAGCATGATGATGCGCAATGTCGGCCGCGCGCTCAAGGTGCTCGACTCCATCCAGAGCCGCGGCATCCGTCTCGCCATCGACGATTTCGGCACCGGCTATTCGTCGATGTCGCTGATGAAGCACTTCCCGATCGACACCATCAAGATCGATCGCTCCTTCGTGCGCGACCTGCCGCAGGATTCGGAGGATCAGGCGATCGCGCAGGCGATCATCAGCATGGGCAAGGCACTGGGCATGACCGTCGTCGCCGAAGGCGTCGAGAACGCCGAGCAGGAGGCGTTCCTGCGCACCCATGGCTGCGACGAGATGCAGGGCTTCCTCATCTCCAAGCCGTTGCCGGCGCGGGAGATGGCCGAGCTGCTGCGGCCGACGGTGTTGACGGTGGCGCCGCCGCTCCAGCCGGAACCGGCCGACGAAGCCGTAGCCCCGGGGCTGAAGCGCGCTGTCGTCTGACGCTCCAGAGCGCGATGAGATTTGGATGAATCGTCATCGCGCTTCAGGGTGTTGATGACGCATGATTGTTCCGGAAAACCGCTTCGCACTTCTCCGGATCATGCTTCAGCGCGCCCTGAACGGATGCGCCGTCTGGTGCCAGGCCCAGGCCGTACGGATGATTGTCGGCAGGTCGGAGTGGCGCGGCAAGAAGTTCAGCACCTGTTTCGCGGCGGAGGGATCCGCGACCAGATAAGTGGGATCGCCCGCGCGACGCGGCTTGACGGTGTGCGGCACCTCGCGCCCGGTCTCCTGCCTGATCGCGTCGAGGATCTCGCGCACCGAAAAGCCGGAGCCGGTGCCGAGGTTGAAGCTGCCGCCGGCATGGCCTTGTTCCAGGAGCTTCAGTGCCGCAACATGTGCCGCCGCGAGGTCGGTGACGTGGATGTAGTCGCGGATCGCGGTCCCGTCGGGCGTGTCGTAGTCGTCGCCGAACACGGCGAACTCGACATGTCCCTGAAGCGCCATCATGGCGCGCGGAATGAGATGGGTCTCGTTGTCGCGCAGCTCGCCGATGCCGCCGCCCGGATCGGCGCCGCTGGCGTTGAAATAGCGCAGGCAGAATGCACCGAAGCCATAGGCCTTGCGGTAGTCGGCCAGCATGCGCTCGATCATCAGCTTCGAGGCGCCGTACGGGTTGATCGGCGTGCAGGGAAAGTCTTCCGGCAGCGCTTTGGAATCGGCGTTGCCGTAGACGGCGCCGGTCGATGAGAACACGATGTGGTTGCAGCCGGCGTTGCGCATGGCTTGGAACAGCGACAGCGTGCCTTGCACGTTGTTGATGTAATATTTCTGCGGGTCGGCCATGGACTCGCCGACGAGGCTCGCCGCCGCGAAATGCATCACCGCCTTGATGTTGTGATCGGCGAAGGCACGCGCCAGCGTCACGCCGTCGAGCAGGTCGCCGGTCACCAGCGGCCCGGCGACGAAGCTGCGATGGCCTGTCGAGAGATTGTCATAAACGACGGGCTGATAGCCGGCAGCGGTCAATGCGCGGCAGGCATGCGAGCCAATATAGCCCGCGCCCCCGGTGACGAGGACGGTCGGTCGGTCGGTCATGTCGTCTGCAGCTCTTCTCTTAGCGGAGGGTGCGGTTGCGGCTGATGAGAAGATAGAGTGCGCGGGGGTTGGTGGTCAAATAGCGCCAGAACAAACGGCGTGGCTCGAGCAAGGTGCGCCAGGCCCATTCGAGCCCGATTCTCTGCATCCATTGCGGCGCGCGGGAGCGGCTCCCTGACAGGAAGTTGAACAGGCCACCGGATGTCTTGATAACGCCAACATTGGTCAGATGCGGCGTGAATTCCTTGACGAAGGCCTGCTCGTTGGGCACGCCAAGCGCGATCCATAGATAATCCGGTGCGAGGGCGTTGATCTCCTCGACCTTGGCCCGCAGCGCCTCGCCGCGCAGATAGCCGTGGCTGCTCCCGACGATCCTGAGGCGGGGATACAGCTTCTGGACGTTCTCGACAGCGGCGGCGTTCTCGGCCTCGCTGGCTCCGAACATGTAGAACGTGCGGCCCGCTGCTTCGGCCTTGCGCGCGACGATGTGGAACAGGTCCGTGGTCGCAACGCGCTCCGGCAGCGGGAACCAGGATTGCAGCTTCGAGACCGCGACCAGTGGCTGGCCGTCGGCGTTGATCAGGTCGGCTGCGCGGAACAGGCGCTCGGTCTGCGGCTCGGTCGAGCAGCGCGCCAGCACCTCGCCATTGGCCGACGTCAGGAACAGCGGACGGCCGATGCGATTGTCGGGATCGGTCGCCTCGATCATGAAATCGGCGGTGGCTTCCAGGTCGAGCGCGGCCATGCGAAGCCCGCCGACGGTGGTTCTCGGCACGTCGGCAGTTGCCGCCCGTCCATCGAGGTTGACGCGGCGCTCAAGCATATTGTCTGTCTCGCTGGCGCGTTTGCATTACGGGGGTAAGCTCGTCGAGCACGACGCCGACGAGCTTTCGCTCGGCGGGACCGAGCGCGGTCAGGATCTCTTCGAGGCTGTCGTTGACGTCGAGGCTGGTCGGCAGCACGGCCACCAGCGAGTCGATGTCGTCGAGCAGCTTGCGGCCGCCGGCCGGGAGCGGCAGCGCAGGGCCGTCGAGGACCACGAGATCATAGCCGGCGGCGGAACGGGCCTGCGCAATCGCCTTGCGGATCGCATCGGCGGCCTTGCCGGCGTCGCCCTCGGCGGCCGGCAGCACCGAAATGCCGTTGACCGTCTTGACCTCGCGCGCCTCCTTGCTACCGATCGAGAGCCAGCCGCGTCCGCTCGGTTCGCTCTTGCCGCGGCGAATGACCTTGTTGGAGAGCGAGCGGGCCTGATGGTCGGCATCGATCATCAGCACGCGGGCGCCGTCGCGCGCGGCCGCCAGCGCGAAATTCAGCGCGGTCACGCTGCGCCCCGTGCTCGTGCCGGCACCGACGAGCGCGATGACTGGCATCGCCTTGCCGCCGGCGCGCCGCGTCACCGCGCTGCGCATGTCGCGCCAGGCGTTGAGC
>NZ_JAEMSD010000143.1:0-8970 GCF_016462955.1 Bradyrhizobium sp.
GCAGGGGCGTGACCAGCAAGGTGCCGCCCTGGAGGTTCTTGGCGTCGCCGAGCGCGGAAACCGTGACGTCCATGCGCGTGCCCTGAGTGGCGAAGGCCGGCAGATTGCCGGTGACCATCACGGCGGCGACGTTGCCGGTGCGGATGGTGGCGCCGCGGATGTTGACGCCCATGCGCTCGAGCATCGCCTGCAGGGACTGCTTGGTGAAGGGGATGTTGTTGAGGGTGTCGCCGGTGCCGTTGAGACCGACGACGAGGCCGTAGCCGATGAGCTGGTTCTGCCGCACGCCCTCGATGTTGGCGAGATCCTTGATCCGCGACGTCGCAGCCGCTGACGTGACCGAGAGTGCCAGCGCGGACAGCGCGGCGCAGGCCACCCCAACAATCCTCACCCAACGAACGCCCGGCATCCTGTGCTCCCCAAGCCCCTGGAAAAAGGCTCCTCAAATCGACAAGACCTGAACGACACTCCCATGACGAGCTGGTCCGGCGCTTTCCTTGCGAGCGCTGTGCCAACCCGGAGTAGCGGGGATACGTGGCTGAATAGGTTGAATAAATCTGTTTCGGCCGATGTCAGCGGTCGTTCGCCCTGAGGAGCGAAACTGCCGCCCCTCGGCAGATTTTGCCGGGCCGTTTACGCACCGTTAACCATGAAACAGCGAAGGTGAGGCATCGATCACCCGGATTCCCTCCGATGCGCATCTACGGACCGAACGGCACCACGCTTGGAACGCCAGCCAGTCAGGCCAGGCGGACGGGCTCCGGCACCTTCGTGCTGCCCGACACGTCATCGGCGCAGGAGACGCGGAGCGCCGCGGCACCGAAGGCCGCCGCCAACATCGATGCGCTGCTGGCGTTGCAGGGTGTCGAGGAGGATCCGGTCGAGCGCCGCAAGCGCTCGGTTGCCCGGGGCAGGACGGCGCTCGATGTGCTCGACGATCTCAAGATGGGGCTGCTGTCCGGCAATCTCGACGCCTCGACGGTCATGCGCCTGCGCGATGCTGCGGCGAACCTGAAGTCGTCGTCGGGTGATGCCGGTCTCGATGCCGTGCTCTCCGAGATTGAGCTGCGTGTCGAGGTCGAGTTGGCCAAGGCCGGGCAGGCGTAAGCTGTCATACGTCAGCCTGAGGTGCGCGCCCTGCAAAGCAGGGCAAGCCTCGAAGGGCGACGGCCCGGCTGCATCTCGGCCGTTCATCCTTCGAGGCTCCCGGCGCGCTGCTTTGCATCGCGCCACTCGCACCTCAGGATGACCGAAATCCCGTAAGCGTTCTTCGTGCGCCTACGCCGCCTCTTCCTTCAACTGCGCATCGTAGCGGCGCTGGGCGGCGAGCACGTCTTTCAGATTTTGTTCGGCCCAATCGCGCAAGGGATCGACGGCGGCCGCCAGCGTCAGCCCGAGCTGCGTGATGGAATACTCCACGGTGACGGGCACCGTCGCGATGGCGTGGCGCCTGATCAGGCCGTCGCGTTCGAGCGACTTGAGAACCTGGCTCAACATCTTCTGCGAGATGCCTTCAATCGTGCGGCGCAACTGGTTGAAACGCATCGGCTCCTCGCGCAGGAGCAACAGGATCAGCACCGCCCATTTGTCGCCGACGCGATCGAGAATCTGGCGGGTAGGGCAGTTCGCTGCATAAACGTCGGGTTTCATCGTCGGTCCTCGGAAATCCATACCATTGCTGGCGTCTGCGGGTCGGTTGCTGGTGATCGGTCACCTCAGCGTAATCAGGTAAGCACAAAGTGCTCTCTTAACACCAGCATTCTCTGCGATATCTAGTATCCGTCAGTTACTAGAAGCAAAGGAGCCTTTCATGAAAATCGCAGTCGCCGGCGCCTCGGGCCGGGCCGGGTCGGAGATCACCAAGGAACTGTCCCGTCGCGGCCATACGGTCACGGCCATCGCCCGGAACCCCGAGAAGATCGCAGCCCTGCCGAACGTCACGCCGACCAAGGGGGACGTCCTCGACCGGGCGGGCCTCGCCAAGCTGTGGGCCGGCCACGACGTCGCTGTGAGTTCCGTGCACTTCCTGGCCAGCGATCCGCACAAGCTGATCGGTGCGGCGAAAGACTCCAAAGTCGGTCGCTACCTCGTGGTCGGCGGCGCCGGCAGCCTCGAGGTCACCCCGGGCGTGAAGCTGGTCACGACTCCCAATTTTCCGGCCCAATACAAGGCTGAAGCGGAGGCGGGCTCGGCCTTCCTGGACCTGCTGCGGCAGGAAAAGGACCTGAACTGGACCTTCATCTCGCCCTCTGCGCTGTTCGAGGAGGGGGAGCGCACCGGCAAGTTCCGGCTCGGCACGGACCAGCTTCTCGCAGATGCGAACGGCAAGAGCTGGATTACCTTCGCCGACTACGCCATCGCGCTCGCCGACGAGATCGAACGGCCCGCCCATCTGAAGCAGCGTTTCACGGTCGGTTACTAAGCCACCGGCCGCCTCTCCGAGCCCCTCCAGGATAAACCTTCCTGTGCAAGGGCTTGGGGGGAGCACCGGACGGTGAGGGAAATATTGTCTGTCACGGGAGGCCGCTATATAAGGCCCGGCTCAACGGACCCCTGTCCGTCGCGAGTCGTTGCTTAGGAAGATAGGCCTCCCTTGGAAAAGTTGAAAAACTACCGACCGACCGACAAAGAGCCTTTCATGAACGACCGGCAGAAGGAGTACTTCCGTCTGAAGCTCCTCGCCTGGAAGGATGAGATCCTCAAGGAGTCCAAGCTCACCCTGCAGGCTCTGCAGGAGGAGAACGTGAACCACCCCGATCTCGCCGATCGGGCCTCGTCCGAGACCGATCGTGCCATCGAGCTCCGTGCCCGTGACCGCCAGCGCAAGTTGATCGCCAAGATCGACGCCGCGCTCCAGCGCATCGAGGACAACACCTACGGCTATTGCGAGGAAACCGGCGAGCCGATCTCGTTGAAGCGGCTCGAGGCCCGGCCCATCGCAACGCTCTCGGTGGAGGCGCAGGAGCGCCACGAGAAACGCGAGAAGGTTTATCGCGACGAATAGAGCCCGGGCCGCAGCGATGCGGCTCTTCGTTTTTGGAGGCGGGCGCGATTTCGCGCCGTGCTCGGGATTTTGCCCGCGGCTTACCGCCGCGCCCACAAGCGCGAGAGCCTAATCACGAAAAGTGAATCGCGATCAACGGGCTAGGCTCAATTGCTCCGAGCTCACGTGAGTTCGGATGAGAAATAGCCTTCACTTCAGGTGCGGGAGATTTTCCGAGTCGCATCAACGAGATCGAGTCCGGACTTGAGATCCCGGTGCAGCTGCATAAAGCATCGCTGCAATCACGCCTGCTGCGACGTGGCAAGGCGGCTATCTCCATAAAGCCTCGACCAGATCAATATTTCCTTAAACGCCGGCAACAGGCCGTAGGCCGCATCCGTCAGCTCGTACTCGACCCGCAACGGCTTCTCTGCAAAAGCAGTTCGGGATACCAGCCCGTCCTGTTCGAGTTCGCGCAATTGCATCGTCAGCATGTGCTGCGTGATGCCGCCTATCGAGCGGCGCAGTACGCCGAACCGTACCGCGCCGTTCATCAGCGCGAACAGGATTTCCAGTTTCCACTTGCCGCCAAGGGCGTGGATCGCGCGCTTGAAGTCGGCCAGCACAGCAGGGTCGGGGCTGCACTCGCAGGGGTCTGCACAGGCGTTGGTCAACTTTTCCATACCGGTCTCGAATTCCAGTCTACTTGTCCGCCAGGACATAGTGACCAGATGCGTCGTTGCGCAGGGCCACGGAACCGATGTGCCGGCCCGCAAGGAGGGGAATCCTGGTCATGAGTACTGTTCTGGTCACCGGCGGATCGGGCTTCGTCGGCATCCATATCGTCCTGCAGCTTCTCGCGGCCGGCCACGCGGTGCGCACGACGGTGCGTCGGCCGGAGCGGCAGGCCGATGTGCTCGCCATGCTGCGCGAGGGCGGAGTGGCGCGACCCGAGGGCGTGGCCTTCTTCACCGCCGATCTGACCCGGGACGATGGCTGGCAGCAGGCCGTTGCGGGCTGCGACAACGTTCTCCATGTCGCGTCGCCGCTCTCGACCACCGTTCCCAAGGACGAGAACGAGATGATCATTCCGGCCCGCGACGGAACGCTTCGGGTGCTGCGTGCCGCGCGCACCGCCGGCGTCAAGCGGGTCGTCATCACCTCGTCGCTCGGCGCGATCGGCTACGGCCATCCCCCGCGCGACGAGCCCTTCGACGAGACCGACTGGACCAATCTCGCCGGTGTCGATGGCCAGCCCTACATCAAGTCCAAGACGCTGGCCGAGCGAGCGGCCTGGGATTTCGTCGCGGGCGAGGGGGCAGGGCTGGAGCTCGCGGTGATCAACCCCGCCGGCATCTTCGGGCCCGTTCTGGGTCCGGACTTTTCCGGCTCGATCGAGATCGTCAGATCGCTGCTCGACGGTGCCATGCCGGCCGTGCCGCGGGTGTATCTCGGCGTGGTCGACGTCCGCGACGTCGCCGATCTGCATCTGCGTGCCATGACGGCGCCTGCGGCTAAAGGCGAGCGCTTCATTGCGGTCGCCGGTGAGACGCTGTCCCTTCTCGACATCGGCAGGGTGCTGCGGCGGAACTTGGGAGCTAGGGCACGCCGGGTTCCGCGGCTCCAGGCTCCGGATTGGCTGGTGCGGCTGGCCGCGAACCGGATTCCGCTGCTGCGTGCGGTGGTGCCGATGCTCGGAAAGGTCAGGCATTCCACCAGCGCCAAGGCCAGGTCGCTGCTCGGCTGGCAGGCGCGCTCCAACGAGGAGGCGATCCTTGCGACTGCCGAGAGCCTGATCCGGCTCGGCCTCGTCAAGGGGTGAGGGCACGCCACCCGCGCTTGTCAGGCCGGAGCGGGGATGCTGAAGTGCCGCCTGCGACTGCGTAGCGTGGGAGGCGGCGCCGATGGACGGGATTCTCGAAGCCGCAAAGGCGATCGCGCTGGCGCGCCGCAACCATGCCCCGCTCGCGGCGCTGGAGCGGCCTCCCACGGATGAAGCCGAGGGCTATCAGGTGCAGCGCGCGCTGCACGATCTGCTGCTGCCGCATGTCGGCCCGCTGGTCGGCTACAAGATCGGCTGCACCAGTCAGGTGATGCAGGACTATATCGGTATCGCGCACCCCTGCGGCGGCGGCGTGTTCCAGAAGGGCGTCCATGACAGCGGCGCCAGGCTCGCTGCCTCAAATTATGTCCGGGTTGGCGTCGAATGCGAGATCGCGGTGCGGCTGAAGCGGGACCTTGCCGCCGGCGAGGCGCCGTTCACGGCCGAATGGGTCGGCGAAGCGATCGAGGCCTATCAGCCCGCGATCGAGATCGTCGACGACCGCTACGTGAAATGGGAGACGATGGGCGCGCCGACCCTGATTGCCGACGATTTCTTTGCCGCCGGCTGCGTGCTGGGCCCGTCCGTCCCGCGCTCGTCGGTGCCGGACCTGAGGGCGGTCAAGGGCCGCGCCATCGTCAACGGCGAGGAGGTCAGCCACGGCACCGGCGCCGACGTGCTCGGCCATCCCCACAACGCGCTCGCCTGGCTCGCCAACCACCTCGCCGCCGAAGGCAAGGGGCTGCACGCCGGCCAACTCGTGCTCACCGGCAGCCTGGTGAAGACGCTGTGGCTGAAGGCCGGCGACAAGGTGCGGATGGAACTGGACGGGCTCGGCGTGGTGGAGGCGGAGTTTACGTGAGGGCACCGGTAGTAGTCTCCGCAGTTCATTCCCCGCGAAGGTGGGGAAGCCAGTACGCCGCGCTGCATCGGTACGATCCCTTTCCATCTCGGAGTACTGGATCGTCCGCCGCAGTGACGGAATGTGCTGTAGCGGCGTTGCAATAATGTCGCGGAGCTGGCTCGCAGTACGCAGTTTCCGACACCATCCCGACGAGACACTCTTGCGCTCGCCCTTGATCGGGTCTATGAGCCCGGTCCCGTTCAACCTGTACGTTCAACTCTGAGGAGACCAGCCGTGAGTACTTTGTGGCGATCGACACATTCCGTGCCGACGCTCTCAGTGCGTCCGGCTGACAGTCATCCAATCATGTTGAACGACAATGGCACAGTCATTGATTCAGCGCCGGCGGGAGGCCGAGCGCGCGCGGGTTGAAGCCTACGAGCTGTCGCTGCGGCATGTGTCGCAGCGGACGCGCCCTCCACCGGATTTCAAGAATGCGATCTGCGAGGCCAAGCGTGGCTTCGAGGCCGACATCGTGCGCGATGCCGAGGCCTGGCAGCCGCGGATGAAGACTCGCGATGCCGCGCGTCTTCGTCTTTCCGCGGCTCGCCATCTCTTCGCGCGCTATCCCGTCGCAGAACATCTGGAGCAGATCTGGATCGACGGCGCGGGACTGGGCGTCGACGAGATCCGCTTGCGCAAGCGCTGGTACATCGCGGCGGCCGGCGGCGGTTCGCTCTACGCTGCCGGTGCGGCCGAATGGCTGTCTCGCAAGGAGGTCCATGCGTTCCTCAATCCGTTGGGGAAGGTCGGCTTCGAGGCTGCGATCTGGCAGGCGATTGCGCGTTCCTATGCGACCGATCCCGCTGTTGCGATGCGGATCGCGCGCACCAGGATCACGCAGACGCAGCGCGCTCAGCATCGCTTCTGGCGCGAGGTGGTGCGCTTCTTCTGCGCGCATCCGACCACGGTCGAGGATATGGATGACTTCCATGACTACCTCGCCGATTGCCACCGGCGTGATCCCGAGTACACCCTCAAGGGGCGTTCACTGATCTCGCTCGGGCGGCAGATGCGCGAATGGCATCGCGATCTCGATGCGATTGCTCGTATCGAGGCCGCACGCCGTCGCGCCGAGGCGGCGCGAAACCGTGCGCGGGGGCTGGCAGAAGGCCCCGAGCAGAGCGAGGACCGTTGGCTCGGTGCAGCGATTGCGGATTGGTCATGGACCAAGTCTTCCAAGGACCGGACCAAGCGCGAAGAATACGTCGTGGTCCAGTTGCGGACCGCGGCCGATCTCGTGGCTGAGACGCGCGGCATGCGTCCTGCGTTGCCAGCTACGCGTCGAAATGCATCGCTGGGCATGCGTCGATCTGGTCGCTCCGTCGCCGTGCCTCGGGTGACGTCCAGCGGTTGCTGACCATCGAGCTTGATGCCCGTTCCCGGGCGGTTCAGGTTCGCGGGCTTGCCAACCGCCCGCCACTTGCCGAGGAGAGCAAGATCCTCGACCGGTGGGCGCAAGCGCGCGGGATCATGCTGCTGTGAGAGACGCCTGCGCCGCTTCGGCGGCGCAGGCAAAATACATGCGGCCTCCGGCAGGGGAGCTACCGGAGGCCGCGTCGTACATCGTCGTTCGCGCCTAGGATCGCGAGCACGATGTGGGAGCTCGGGAGATTCTAGAAGGGCAGCAGCACGTCCATGACTTGCTGGCCGTAGCGCGGCTGTTGCACGTCGGTGATCTGGCCGCGGCCGCCATAGGCGATGCGGGCCTGGGCGATCTTGGTGGAGTCGATGGTGTTGTCGCTCTGGATGTCCTCGGGGCGCACGATGCCGGCCACGATCAGCTCGCGAATTTCGAAATTGACGCGGATCTCCTGCTTGCCTTCGACGACCAGGTTGCCGTTCGGCAGCACCTGGGTCACCACGGCGGCGACGTTGGTCTGCAGGGCTTCCTTGCGATCGACGCTGCCCTTGCCCTCGCTGGACGAGGTCGAGTCGGCGGTCAGGATGCGGCCGGGCAGGATCTTGTTGGCCTGGGTGATCGTTTGAGAGCCGATGAAGTCCGTGATGCCGGAATCTTCCTTGTTGGTGCGGCTGCGCGAGGTGTCGTTCTCGATGTTGGCCTTGTCGGTGATGTTCACGGTCACGGTCAGGAGGTCGCCGACCTGGCGGGCGCGCTGGTCCTTGAAGAAGGCGCGGCTGCCGTTGCGCCACAGCGAGTTCGGATTGTACGAGGCGACTTCCGGCTTCGGCATCGGCATCTGCACCGGCTTGTAGCCGGGCTGCGTCGTCGGATTGTCGATCGCCGACAGCTTCGGCTGTTCGCCGATCTGCGAGAGGCGGTCGATCGAGGAGCAGCCACCCAGCGCGCAAGACGCCAGCAGGAGGCCGGAGATCGCGATGCGACGAAGACGGTAAGCCGAACTGAAAGCGGACATGACGAACTCTTACTTGGCTTGAGCTTGCGAGATGCGAGCTTGCGGGATCTGGGCTTCTGCGGTCTGGGCGGGCGACGCGGGGGCCTGCACCAGGTTGCGGAGGAGTGCTGCGGTGTCGACGGGGGCCGGCGCTTCGTCACGCTTGATCGACGAGGTCTGCTCGACCGCCGGCGCCATCGGCGCGGCCTGGCTGGCACCCTGCACGGTGATCTGGCCGCGGCCGGTGACGATGCCGGTCAGCGTACGCTTGGAGTGCAGATTGAGCACGCTGACGCTGTCGCCCTCGGCGCCGCTCTCGATCGCCTTGCCGCGCGTGGTGAGATAGAGGCCGGGCACCTGGTAGATGATGGTGACGGCCTGGTCCCGCACCACGAAATCGGGCTTGACGATGTCGGCGGCCCGGACCGGCGTTCCCGCCCGCATCGTCCGGCGCAGCTGCATGCCGATGCTGCGATCGCGCGAGGCGGGCTCGCCGGTGACCTCGGCCTTCGGCCGGCGCTCCAGCGAAAGGTCGGAAGCTTTCAGAAGCTCGGCGCGGTCGATGTCGCGGGTGAGCACGGCCACTTCCACGGTCTCGATCGCGGTGCCGGTGAAGCGCAGCTTGGTCGGCGCGGGATTGCCGTCGTTGGCGATCTCGAAGGCGATGTCGAAACGGCCGCTGCGGGCATCGAAACGGGTTGCGACCGGTTGCAGCGTGCCGGTGTTGGAGGCCTCCAGGCGCGTCTCGCCGACGCTGCGATCGAACGTGATGGTGATGTTGGCCGCTTCCCCGAGGCCGAAGCGGCGCTCGAGCGCGCCGGCGACAGCATGTTCGATGTCCTTGCTCGCGAGCGTACGCGCAAGGCGGGTGACCTGGACCTCCTTGATGTCGCCCGTCATGACG
>NZ_JAEMSD010000143.1:8980-14431 GCF_016462955.1 Bradyrhizobium sp.
AGGGTGGAGATCGTGGCGAGGGTGGCGCGGATCATCGTCATCACCTCAGCGGAACAGCGCCGTGGTCGATTGCATCATCTGGTCGGCGGCGCTGATCACCTTCGCGTTCATCTCGTAAGCGCGCTGGGCGGCGATCAGGTCGCTCATCTCCGAGACGACGTCGACATTGGCCTGCTCGAGGCTTCCTTGCGTGAGCTTGCCGTAACCCTCGGTGTTCGCGGTGCCGTCCTGCGGTGCGCCGGACGAGGGAGTCTCGGTGAACTGGTTGTTGCCGACCGGCTGCAGGCCCGCCTTGTTGATGAAGCGGGTCACGCCGATCTGGCCCACGATCGAGGAGGTCGTCGAGCCCGGCAACGTCACCGAGACCTGGCCCTGCTCGCTCACGGCGATGCCCGAGGCGTTGTTCGGGATCGTGATGGTGGGCTGCACCGGGTTGCCCTGCGCGGTGACGACGCGGCCCTGATTGTCCATCTGGAAGGTGCCGTCGCGGGTGTACTGGAAGGTGCCGTCGGGCATCAGGATCTTGAAGAAGCCCTCGCCGGAGATCGCCAGATCGAGGTCGTTGCCGGTCTGCGACAGGGTCCCTTGCGTCATGCTGCGCGGGGTGCCGACGGTCTTGACGCCGCCGCCGATGTCGACGCCGACCGGCAGGATGGTGCCCTGGTCCGACGACTGGGCGCCGACGCGGCGGACGTGCTCGTAGATCAGGTCCTGGAACGCCGCCGTCTGCTTCTTGAAGCCGGTGGTGCGCAGGTTCGCGATGTTGTTGGAGATCACCTGAACGTTGAGTTCCTGTGCCGCCATTCCGGTCGCTGCGGTGTGAAGCGCCTGCATGTCAGTTCTCCTTCAATCAGGCCGGAACGTCGGCGAGCTTTTCGATCGCCGATTTGTGGAGGTCGCTTTGCTGCTGCAGCAAATTGGCGACCGCGGTATAGCTGCGCATCACCTCGACCATGCGGGTCATCTCGCTGACGGCATTCACGTTCGATTTCTCGACGTAGCCCTGCTGCAGGGTGGACTTGGTCTCGGCCTGCGGGTTCGCCCCGCCGGCGGCATAGAGATTGGCGCCGAGCTTGGTCAGCTTGGTCGGATCGTCGAACGAGACCATGCGGATCTTGCCGCGGATCGAGTCGGTCCGCGCCGTGCCCTCGAGCACGGTGACGGTGCCGTCGGGCGCGACGTTGATGTCGTGGTCGGTGGGCTGGAAGGTGATCGGGCCGGCATTGCCGAGCACGAGATTGCCGTCTGCGGTGACGAGCTGGCCGGTGCTGTTCAGCGAGAACTTGCCGTCGCGGGTGTAGAACTCGCCGCCATTGCCCTGCACCGCGAAATAGGCGTTGCCGTTGATCGCCATGTCGAGCGGACTGTTGGTCGGCTCCATCGGCCCCTGGGCGATGTTGCGAAAAGTGCCGCGGTCGTGGACATAGGAGACCTGGCGGTCGCGGCCGATGAAATTGTCCTCGCGCGCGTTCGAGTTGAGATACTCCTCGAACAGCGAATGGTCCGACTTGAAGCCGTTGGTGTTGGCATTGGCGACGTTGTTGGCGATGACATCGATCTGCCGCTCCAACGTCATCTGCCGTGACAAGCCGATCAGACGCGCGTTCTGCATCGGAAATCTCCCCTGAGCGGATCTGCCATTTCGCTCTCCCAAGCGCCTCGGCGGATCCCGTGAACGAGACCTCGGGTTCTCCCAAACCGTAAGGTCTCGGCGCTTTCTCAGCGAAAGCCGTGCCAGTTTGAAAAGCTGTGCGATTTCAGATGGTTGTCGTTTTTTGATGGGTGCGAAAGGGCGGCAGAAAGGTTCTGTTAGCCATGCTTGCCCGGCAGATTTTTCCTAGCGGAGGCGCAATCGAAAGGTTCCGTTAACCATTATTACCGTAGCGTTTGACACGAGGAGCGCACTGCGCTGGGGGCATTCGTACCGCGTCACGGTCTGCCAGGAGGCTTCGCTCTTTCGACCCCTTTGAGAGATGAACGAGCGCGGCACACATGGCAGAGAATGAAGAAGGCGGCGCAGCCGCCGAGGGTGCGGAAGCCGCTCCGCCGAAGAACAAGCTCAAGCTCATCATCATGGTCGTCGGCGTGCTCGCCGTGCTCGGCGGCGGTGCTGCGACCTGGTTCTTCTTCTTTCGTCACGCCGAGGGCGAGCACCATGCCGAGGCCGCGCCGCCGCCCAAGCCGCCGGCCTTCGTCGACGTCCCCGACCTGATGGTCAACCTCGCCGGCTCGCCCGGCGAGCGGGTGCAATATCTGCGGCTGAAGATCGTGCTGGAGTTGAAGGAAGAGAAGCAGGTCGAGGCGATCAAGCCGACGATGCCGCGCGTCACCGACATCTTCCAGACCTATGTGCGCGAGCTGCGCCCCTCCGACCTCAACGGCTCCGCCGGCATCTTCCGCCTGAAGGAAGAGCTGACCAAGCGCGTCAACGCGGCGGTCGCCCCGATCCAGGTCAGCGCGGTGCTGTTCAAGGAAGTCGTGGTCCAGTGATGGCGCCAGGGAAGGTGACGGACTAGCGTCATGGCCGGCAACGAGCAAATGGACCAGGATGCGATTGCCGCCCAATGGGAGGCGTCGCTCGATTCCGAGGATCCCGCGGAGGCCGCAAAGGCTGCCGCCGAGAACGAGCTGTCGGAGACCATGGCCCTGCAATGGGCGGCCATGGTCGAGGACGGCAGCCGCGATCTCGGCAGCGGCAAGAACTCCGGCGAGCGGGTGCTGTCGCAGGAGGAGATCGACAATCTCCTCGGCTTCACCGTCGGCGACATCACGCTCGACGACCATTCCGGCATTCGCGCGATCATCGATTCGGCGATGGTCTCCTACGAGCGTCTGCCGATGCTCGAAATCGTCTTCGACCGCCTGGTGCGGCTGATGACGACGTCCTTGCGCAACTTCACCTCCGACAACGTCGAAGTCTCGCTCGACCGCATCACATCGGTGCGCTTCGGCGACTACATGAACTCGATCCCGCTGCCTGCCGTCCTCACCGTCTTCAAGGCCGAGGAGTGGGAGAACTTCGGCATGGCGACGGTCGATTCCAACCTGATCTATTCGATGATCGACGTGCTGCTCGGCGGCCGCCGCGGCACCAGCCAGCTCCGCATCGAGGGCCGGCCCTACACCACGATCGAGACCGAGCTGGTCAAGCGGCTGGTCGAGGTGGTGCTGACCGATGCCGAGCAGGCGTTCCGGCCGTTGTCCCCGGTGACATTCACGATCGACCGGCTCGAAACCAATCCGCGTTTCGCCGCGATCAGCCGCCCGGCCAACGCCGCGATCCTGGTCCGCCTGCGCATCGACATGGAAGACCGCGGCGGCAATATCGAGCTGCTGCTGCCCTACGCGACCATCGAGCCGATCCGGGGCGTCCTGCTCCAGATGTTCATGGGCGAGAAGTTCGGCCGCGACCCGGTCTGGGAGGGCCACTTCGCCACCGAGATCGTGCAGGCCGAGATCGCCGTCGATGCCGTGCTCTATGAGGCCGACATTCCGCTCAAGCAGCTGATGCGGCTCAAGGTCGGGGACACGCTGCCGCTCGACATGCGCGCCGACGCCAACGTCACCGTGCGCTGCGGCGACGTCACGCTGACCGAGGGGCGGATGGGTCGGGTCGGCGACCGCGTCGCGATCCGGGTGACGAAACCCTTGCGCAAGCCAAGTACGACACTTGCGATGTTCGAGAAGGTCGACGAGCAGAACAAGATGATGGAGGCCCCATGAACCACTCCCTGGGAATGGCGATCGAGACGCTGGTGGCTATCCTGCTGATGCTGACGATCGTCTACTGCGTCATGCTCAACAAGCGGCTGACGCGGCTGAAGGCGGACGAGCATTCGCTGAAAGCCGTCATCGGCGAGCTGATCACCGCGACCGAGATCGCCGAGCGCGCGATCGGGGGGCTGAAGCTCGCCGTGCGCGACGTCAACGAGAACCTCGGCAGCCAGCTCGCCGCCGCGACGCAGATGTCGGACCAGCTCCACAAGCAGCTCGGCGAAGCCGACAACGTGGTGCGCCGCCTGTCCAAGATCGCGAGCGCCGCGCGCCCCGTGACCAGCCCCGAGGCGGTTGCCGCGCCCGCGGCCAAGCCGTCATCGGCGAAGGCGGTGGCGGCGGCGGCCGAAGCCTTTTCCGAGCGCCGACGATCCAACGGCCTTGCCGCATGAAGCCCTGGCATGAAGTCTTGGCATGAAGTCCTTTCGTAACATCCGCGTCATTCCGGTCGTCCTGGTTGCCGTCGCAGGCCTCGCCACGCTGAAGGTGGCGGGCCTCGCGATCAACGGCGGCTATGTGTTCGACTACAAGCCGAACCAGGGCAAGAAATCCTGGGCGGAAGAGAACCTGAATTTTCCGACCGGCCGCGAGGATCTCGATATCACGGGATCCAGCGCGCCGAAGGAACCGCCGAAGCCGGCCGCACCCGAGACCAAGATGGAGGGCGGCACCCCGGTCAAGATCGACGAGACCCAACCGCAGATCTCGGCCTCGGAGCGCGCGGTGCTGGAACGGCTGCAGGCGCGGCGGCAGGAGATCGAGGCGCGCCAGCGCGAGATCGACATCCGCGAGAGCCTGCTCAAATCAGCCGAGAAGCGTATCGAGAACAAGGTCGAGGAGATGAAGGCGGTGGAAACCCGCATCTCCGCGACGCAGGCCGAGCAGAAGGCCGCCGAAGCCCAGCGCATGAAGGGCCTCGTCATCATGTATGAAGGCATGAAGCCAAAGGATGCCGCGCGGGTGTTCGACCGGCTCGAGATGGGCGTGCTGATCGAGATCGCCTCGGCGATCGCGCCGCGGAAGATGTCGGACATCATGGGGCTGATGTCGCCGGAAGCGGCCGAGAAGCTGACCGTCGAGATGGCCCGACGGGCCAATGGCGGCGGCGATCAATCCGCCTCGGCCGGCGAATTGCCGAAGATCGACGGCAGGCCGACGCAAAAGCCGAATTGAGGGCTCATACTTAAGAAGTCCTTAATTGGCAAAACCTTACAGTCGAGGGCAGGGCCGGGATCAGTGGCCCGGCCTGGACCCGTCGAACCGGAAGAAATGCCGCCAATGGCGCGAGAGGCTGCCGCTGGATTTGTGTCGCGAGCCCGCGCTTTCGCGCGGGGCTTGTCGCGCCATGCCTGCGCGGCGACCTTGCTGGCGGCCTGTGCCCTGGTTGGTCTCGCGGCGCCCGCCCTGGCGGCCGATCCGATCAGGGGCGAGGCGACGTTTTCCGCGGGCGGCGGCTTTGCCCGTCTCGTCATCAAGCTCGGCGAGGACGTTCCCTCGGAGGTGTCGACCGCGGGCTCGATCCTGATCATCCGCTTCGACCGTCCGGTGGACGTTCCGGTCGATCGCGTTCCGGAAGGCGCGCCTGATTACGTCAACTCCGCGCGCCGCGATCCCGACGGCGGCGCCATCCGCCTGTCGCTGGCACGGCGCGTCACCGTCAACACCATGAATGCGGGC
>NZ_JAEMSD010000585.1:0-2273 GCF_016462955.1 Bradyrhizobium sp.
CCTGGAACGAGAGGAGAGGATACTGCCGGCTCACCGCCGACCAGCACCGCGATCTGCTCGAGATTGTCGATGATCGCTACGACAAGGGATCCTTGTTGATCACAAGTCAGGTCCCCGTGTCGCAATGGCACGACGTCATTGCCGAGCCGATGACTTCATGATGCCTCCTTCTTCGAATGCTTGGTGCGTCGTACCCGATTGCGCAGCTGACTGATTTGTTCGTCTGAGAGCTCGATCTGCCATGGCTGACCTTTGACTAACTGACGACCTACCAGCAATCCGCGCGCAAGATAATCGAACACTGTTTGCGGGGTTAATCCAAGCTCAGCCGCTGCCCCCTGAATCGAGAAGCTGCCGTCGGGCCAGCGCATGGGATTCTGGTCCACGCAGTTGATCTTGACGGTGGGGATGCCCCAGCGGGTGCGCAACAGCCAGACGTTATCGCCTTTGAAGGCGCAGCCTCGGGCCGCGACGAAGCCTTCTTGATTGAGTATTATCGCGATCTCGGCGTCCATTTTGTGTTCAGCATTCAACTCGACGATCCGCTGCCGCAACCCATCAATGTCGATGTAATTGCGGTAGGTGTGAACGCGCCGTTGCACGTGATGCTCGCTGGTTGCGCCGGTCTGCCAGACGATTTTGAGCCACACCTGACCTCGGATCCGCTTCTGATCAAGAACGACTTCGCGGATGACAAATCGCAGAATGCGCTTGCGATCGGCTGCCGACGTGGTGGCCGCGTTCCAAATCTGCGGCAGGTTCTCGCCGAGTGCTTGTAGCCCTGCGCGTTCCACCGGGCCAATCAGAAGCGGCTCTTGCCCACGCCAACGCGCATGTTCCTGCTCGACCGCCTCGACGGCACGCAGCTTCTCTTCCCAAGCCCGCTCAAGTGAGCGCGCCACGAGACGGTTCTCGGGCTCTACGGCGTCATACTGACGTCGAGCGCGCTCGGCCTCGTAGCGGGCGCGCTCTACGCGAAGCGCCCATTGGCGCTCGAGCTGGCGGCTGTCCTGCTCCAGTTGGCTCGCCGCCGCGAGTGCGATCTCAATCTGATCCGGCACCAGGGCGTCGAGGACCACCCGCTGGACCAAGGCGTCAACCGCTAAGGCCCGGACTTCCTGGCACAGTGCACTGCCTTCCTGATCCCGATCCGACCGGCAGCAATAGACCGGATAGTCGGCATTCAGGCCAGTGTAGCGCATGCTCATGCGCCGTCCGCAACGGCCGCAGATCGCAATTCCTTGTAACAGGGCTGCCCCCTTGCGCGGCACGCCAGCGTGTCCTGCCTCAAAATGCGCGACGTTATCTGCCAGTCGCCGCTGGTTGGCCATGAACTCCTCCCAGTTGATATAACCCGGGTGAGCAGCGCGGAGGCAAACCGCCGAGTCGGCGATCGCCACCTTGACCGTTCCCGTCAGCGATCCCGGCTGGCATCGGCTCGGATCCTTTTGCCGGCGGCCATAAACATACCCCCCAGCATAAGCTGGATTTTGAAGGATACTAAGGACGCGTGCACTATCTGGCATACGCCAGACGGTCTCGTGTGGAGCTGGTCCAAGCAGCGGCCGAACCGGCAACGACAATCCGTTCCGGTCCAAGTACCGCATCACACGGCGGGCGCTTTGCAGTTCCTGGAATTTGGCAAAAACGAGATGAAGGCGGGCCTGCACCTCCTCATCAGGATTGAGAATAATCGTTCCGGCGCGATCATAGGCGAGCCCGGCTGGCAGGGGCAGCCGCAGTTCGCCCCGCGCCGCCTTCTGGCGTTCCCCTTGGTGAAGGCGCATCCGAAGCTGATGCAACTCCGCCTCGCTCATTATGCCGGACAAGCCCAACAGCAGGCGGTCGTGGTAGGCGCGCGGATCGTAAAGCCGCTCGCCACCCGCAATGAGCACACCAAACACCGAGCACAGTTCGAGCAACTGATGCCAGTCCCGGTTGTTGCGGGCCAAGCGAGAAGCGTCGAGGCTCACCACAAGACCGGCGTTGCCAAGACCGATCTCGGCAAAGAGCTTCTGGAAGCCATGACGATCCACACCGCCAGCACCGGATTTGCCCAGATCCTCGTCAATGACCTGGACGCGCTCCGGCGGCCAGCCCAGACCGATGGCGCGATCGACGAGGCGGTACTGCAGCTCCGTGCTCTCCTGATGCTGGCGCACCTGGTTCACGGATGACTGCCGCACGTAGACATAGGCCAACTTCGCTCTGTGCGCAGTCGTGAGCCGCTCGTCAGCGACGTTTAAGTTGATCAGCACGACCCAGTTCCCTTC
>NZ_JAEMSD010000585.1:2283-3856 GCF_016462955.1 Bradyrhizobium sp.
GTTCCCTTCCGGGCGTGCCGGGAGCCGCTTGCATCCGCCGCAGCAGCGTGGCGAGGATTTGAGCGATCTGGGTTTGCGTCGCGGTCGACAGATTCGGCCACAGGGGAGGAATATCGTCCGTCGGACGGCCGGGTGGATTTGCCAACGTCGGCATGGGTCGATACGCAACGCGACCTGGAAGCGGTGGGTGGGTCATCGCGAATCACCTTCTCGTCAAGAAGGCTCAGACTCGCGCTCAAATGTTGCATCAATGGGATCAGCGTACGTGCGCTGATGCGCGGCAGATCGGCGGCGTTCGGGCCAGAATCTATCGTCTCGGCAAGATCCGTCGACGCGATGCGAACCGCCCGCGGCCGGCCGTCCGGCAGCGCGACAACGACATAGGCGGGACCGCGCCCCGACCGCTCCTTCAGCACCTCAAGCCGGTGCCCGAACAGAAAATGATGCGGGTCAGTGATCGTGACGTGAGACACGACCCGCTCGAGAATAGGGGTACTCTGACGTGTTCGGTGAGCCCACCGTCGCCGACGCCATCCTCGACCGCATCATCCACAATGCCCACCGCATCGCCCTTGAAGGCGACAGCATGCGAAGGAAAAAAGCCACGCGCCCCTTGACCGACGCTGAAAACAGCGAAACGAATACCAATTGACTCAACAACCAGGCAACCAAAAACCAGCGCCGCCACGCTGTCCGCGATTTAGCGAAACTACTGTCCGGCAGTTAGCGAAACCACTGTCCCGTTTTTGCGAAATGCGCAAGGTTTTTGAACCGCAGCCGCGGCGTGAAGAAGCGTTCTCGCACCAGCCCGACCTGGTTCTCGACCTGCCCCTTCTCCCAGCCCGACGCTGGCGTGCAGGCGACCGGATCGACCAGATAGTGGCTGCACATCTGCAGGAAGCGGCGATTCTAGAGACGCCCTTTACCGACGAAGATCGTCTCCACGGCGGTCTTCATGTTGTCATAGATGCCGCGGGTGCAGGTGCCTTTGAACAGGGCGAACGCCCGGTCGTGGGCGTCGAACACCATCTCCTGCGTCTCGCGCGGATAGGCCCGCACGAACAGCATGCGGCTGTGACAGAGCCGGACATGAGCAGCCTTCACCATCACCGTGGTGCCGCTCAGCAGGACGACCTCGTGGCTCCAGTCGAACCGGTAGGCTTCGCCTGGTGCAAAGCTCAGCGGCACATAAGCCGACGCTGTCGAGGTGCCGCGTTCCTTGCTCCACCGTCGGGCGTATCGACGAACCGCATCATAGCCGCCGGCATAACCCAGGCCGCGGAGCTCCTCGAATAGCTGGATCAGCGTCAGCCGTTCCCGCGCCGCCTTGCTCTCATTCCTTGCCAGTAACCGATCAAGCTCGGCACTCCAGGCATCCATCTTCGGGAGCGGCTGCGTCTCGCTCGTAGCGGAACTCCGTCGCTTGAGAACGAATGACCTTGCGAACCACCTTCCGCGATACGCCAAGTTCTCGGCAGATCGCCTTGATGGGACGACCATCAACAAAGTAGGCGCGAATAGGAAGGTCGCTGCCGAACCGCGCCGCCGTATGATAGCGGGTCTGCGCCGTTAT
>NZ_JAEMSD010000586.1 GCF_016462955.1 Bradyrhizobium sp.
ATGGGTCGTGCGGCTGAGCGGAACAGGAAAGTGTCATAAGGCACTGTTTGGCTCGATACAGCGATAGATGGTGGCCGGGTGAACGTTGAAGGTCCTTGCGACGGCGCTAATGGACTTACCCTCGAGAACGAGTTGGCGAGCGAGCTCCGCCTGATCTGGGCGCATTTTCTTTGGGCGTCCGAAGCTCACACCGCGCGCCATCGCCGCCTTTCGCCCCTCCTCGGTTCGGCTCAATATGAGAGTCCGCTCGAACTGGGCGATCCCAGCGAATACGGTCATGATCATCACGCCAGACGGGGACGTGGTATCGGCCCAAGGTTCATCAAGCGATTGTAATCCTGCCTGCTTTTCCTTGATGCGTTCCGCGATGTGCAGGAGTTCGATGGTGGATCGCGCCAAACGATCGAGGCGGGCGACGACGAGAACATCGTCTTTGCGCAGGTGACCCATCAGCTTTTCAAGCTCGGGCCGGCCACGAGCGGCCCCCGATATTTTCTCTTCGAACATCATTTCACAGCCCGCCTCCGAGAGCCGACCGCGCTGGATTTCCAAGTTCTGATCCTCGGTGGAAACGCGCGCGTAGCCGAGCTTCATGCGACTGCTCCAGATATTGTGCGAAAGTTACTGCAAAACAATTTTGTTTCGCACATATGTTTTGCGAAGAAATTCGCCTTGTTTATCGGCATGGGCCGTCCCCTTCGCAAAAGTTGAAAGTTTCGCACGGTATGCCCACCCGTCACCTCACTGACGCCCAGCGTCAGGGCTTTGCCCGCTTTGATGGCGAACCGTCGGCCGATCAACTCGCGCGATATTTCCATCTGGACCAAACTGATCGCGACCTCATTGGAACTCTGCGCGGCGACCACAATCGGCTCGGCTTTGCCGTGATGCTGACGAGCGCCCGGTTTCTGGGCGCATTTCCAGTCTCGCCCGCCGAGATCCCAGCGTCGGTCCTGGCGGCCGTGATCGAACAACTCGCTCTTGAACCCGGCACGGACGTGGACGCCTATTTTGCGGGAAGCCGACGCATCCGGCACCTCGCGCTCATCCGGACGCACTGCGGCTTCACGGACTTTGGCGACAACGCGGTGGCACGTTTCCGGCTGACCCGATGGCTCTACGCCCTTTGCTGGAGCGGCGACGATCGGCCCGGCCCCCTGATTGATCGAGCTGCGGCCTGGCTGATCGCCAACAAGGTGCTGCTGCCGGGCGTCACGGTCGTCGAGCGCCTGGTTGGCAGGATCCGCGATCGTGCGCGGACCAGGCTTTGGCGCCATCTGGTCGCCAGCTTGAGCGATGACCAGCGCGTGCGCATCGCCGCGCTGTTTGACGATGGCGACACATCCACGTTCGCCGCCCTGGACGCGCTCCGGACCGTTCCCTCCAAGCGCATGCCGACCGAACTCTTCCGACACCTTGATCGGCTCGATGCGGTCCGGGCGTTCAATCTGCGGCCGGCGCCACCGCGGGGCGTTCCCGCCACAACCCTTGAGCGGCTCGCGCGGGTAGCGCGCGTCGGCAAGCCCTCGGCCATCGCCGCCCTTCAGGAGCCTCGTCGAACCGCGACCGTAGCCGCGCTCTTCCATACGCTCGAAGCGGCGGCCCAGGACGACGCCGCCGAGCTGGCCGAGGCTCTGCTCGCCGACTTGGTGAAAGGGGCTGAAGCCGCCGACAAACAGGCCCGCCTGCGCAGTCTGCGCGATCTCGATGGCGCCGCGATGCTGCTCCACGCAATGGGTCTGTTGGTTTTGACCGACGACGCCCTGCCCCTCAATGAATGGCGAGATGTGCTCTTCGAGCGGTTGCCCCGTCCCGACATCGAGGCCGCCATGTCCAAGGTGGAGGCGATCGCCAAGCCCGCGGAGACCAAGCCCTATGATCAACTGCGAACAAAATGGCGGAGCGCCCGGCGATTGTTCTTTGAAATCGCTACCCGCATCGAGACCGACGCTGCCCCAGGTGGCAAAAACGTCAAGGCCGCGATCAGCTACCTCAAGGGCGTGGACGACTGGTCCTCTCTCGTCAAGATGCGCGGCGCACCGATCGCTGCGGTCTCGAAGGCGTGGAGGCAACATGTCCTGGATGACGATGGCAGGATGCGCGACCCGAAGGCCTATGTCTTCGCGATCATCGATGCGTGGCGTCTGGCGATCAAGCGTCGCGATGTGTTCGCCAAGCCCGGCATCCGATACGGGGATCCCCGGCGCGGGATGCTCGAGGGCGAGTCCTGGCACAATTCCAGGTTGATGGTAGCACGCGCCCTGGGCCGATCTCTGGAAGCCGACATTGAGATTGACGGTCTCTCCCGCCTTCTCGACGAGGCATATCGACATGTCGTTGCGCGCGCCGGCGACAATCCGGACCTGCGTTTTGAGACGGTCGCCGACAAGATGGGGATTGTGGTCACGCCCCTCGACAAGCTTGATGAACCCGAGAGCCTTCGAGCACTTCGCGCCGCCGTCCAAACGCGCATGCCGAAGGCCGGAATGCCCGACATCTTTCTTGAAGTCATGGCGCGAACCGGATTTGCCAAGTCCTTTACGCATCTGAGCGAGCGTCAGGCCACCGTCGAGCACTTCGAGATAAGCCTGTGCGCGACCCTGGTCGGCGGCGCCTGCAACATCGGTCTTGAGCCGATCGTGCGCCCGGAATTTGCGGCTCTGCGTCGCGACCGTCTTTCTTGGGTCGGTCAGAATTTCATTCGGCCCGAGACCATCGCCGCGGCCAACGCCGCGATCGTTTCCGCTCACAGTCGTCTGGATATCGTCCAACATTGGGGCGCAGGCGAGGTGGCCAGCGCCGACGGCATGCGTTTTGTCGCTCCGTCGAGCGCCATACACGCCGGGCCCAACCCCAAATATTACGGCCAGGAGCGCGGCGTCACTTGGTACAACATGATTTCCAATCAGTTCAGCGGTCTGACCGGAGCGGTCATCCCCGGCACGTTGCGCGACAGCCTGGTCGTCCTGGCTCTCCTGCTGGAGCAGGAAACCGAGCTCGATCCTCTGGAGATCATGACCGACACCGCCGCCTATTCCGACGCCATTTTCGGTCTGTTCTGGCTCTTGGGCTACCGGTTCAGCCCCCGTCTGGCGGACATCGGCGACGCCAAACTCTGGCGTATCGACCGCCAGGCGAGCTATGGGCCGTTCGATCAGACCGCCTGGGGCAGGGTTAAAATCAATCTGATCCGGGAAAACTGGTCCGACCTTATCCGCTTGGCCGGATCGCTCAAGCTCGGCCACCTCAAGGCCGCAGGCGTCATGCGAATGCTGCAGGTCAAAGACCGCCCAACAACGCTGGCCAAGGCCCTGTCTGAACTCGGCCGCATCATCAAGACGCTGCATATCCTGCGATACATCGATGACCGGCCGTTCCGGCGACGAATATTGTTTCAGCTCAACCGGCAGGAATTGCGCCACAAGCTCGGTCGGCGCGTCCATCACGGCGATCGGGGCGAAATCAGAAGCCCTCTGCGTCAGGGCCAAGAGGAGCAGCTTGGGGTCCTCGGTCTGGCCCTCAACTCCATCGTCCACTGGAACGCTGTCTACATGCAGGAAACCGTGCGCCAACTCAGCGAGGCCGGGACGCCGCCGCTGCCCGCCGATATCGCTCGGCTCTCGCCGATATCTTGGCGTCACATCAATTTCCTCGGCCGCTACGACTTCTCCGTGCCTGACGCCGTCGCAAACGGCGGCCTCAGACCGCTACGCCAACCTAATTCCGAATGGGACTTTTGAAAGGAAATAATGCCCCTTACGACACTTTCCTGTTCCGCTCAGCCGCACGACCCTCTATAGGCTGTACCGCCCTAAAAACGTACCTATCGTGACCGAGGACAACGGAA
>NZ_JAEMSD010000587.1 GCF_016462955.1 Bradyrhizobium sp.
GTGGCCCTTGGCGAGGTCGGCGGCGTGGGCGGCGATCTTGTAGGTGATGACGCCGGTCTTGACATCGTTACGATCAGGGAGGCCGAGATGCTCCTTCGGCGTGACGTAGCAGAGCATGGCGCAGCCGAACCAGCCGATCATGGCCGCACCGATCCCTGAGGTGATGTGGTCATAGCCCGGCGCGATGTCGGTGGTCAGCGGTCCCAACGTGTAGAACGGCGCTTCCCCACACTCCTTGAGCTGCTTGTCCATGTTGATCTTGATCTTGTGCATCGGCACGTGGCCGGGGCCTTCGATCATGACCTGGCAGCCCTTGTCCCATGCGATTTTCGTCAGCTCGCCGAGGGTCTCCAGCTCCGCGAACTGCGCGCGGTCGTTGGCATCGGCGATCGAGCCCGGACGCAGGCCGTCGCCGAGCGAGAACGAGACGTCATACTTGCGCATGAGGTCGCAGATCTCGTCGAAATGCGTGTAGAGGAAGCTTTCCTTGTGATGCGCCAGGCACCACTTCGCCATGATCGAGCCGCCGCGGCTGACGATGCCGGTGACGCGGCTGGCGGTGAGGTGGATGTATTGCAGGCGCACGCCGGCGTGGATGGTGAAATAGTCGACGCCCTGCTCGCACTGCTCGATCAGGGTGTCCTTGTAGAGCTCCCAGGTCAGCTTGACGGGATCGCCGTTGCACTTCTCCAGCGCCTGATAGATGGGAACGGTGCCGATCGGCACCGGCGAGTTGCGCAGGATCCATTCGCGCGTGGTGTGGATGTTGCGCCCCGTCGAGAGGTCCATCACGGTGTCGGCGCCCCAGCGGATCGCCCACACCATCTTCTCGACCTCTTCCTCGACCGACGAGGTCACGGCGGAGTTGCCGATATTGGCGTTGATCTTCGTCAGGAAGTTGCGGCCGATGATCATCGGCTCGAGTTCACTGTGGTTGATGTTGCAGGGGATGATGGCGCGGCCGCGGGCGATCTCGTCGCGCACGAACTCCGGCGTGATGAAGGCGGGCACCGAGGCGCCAAAGCTTTCGCCGTCGGCGAGGGCCGATTCGGCGCGCTCCAGCTGCTGCTTGCGCCCGAGGTTCTCGCGGGCGGCGACGTAGATCATCTCCTTGGTGATGATGCCGGCGCGGGCGAATTCGAGCTGGGTGATCTTGTGGCCGTCGAGGCCGCGTAAGGGCTTGTGATAGGCCGAGAAGGCGCGCGCGGCCTTGTCGGTGGAGAGGTTGCCGTTGTCCTCCGGCTTGACCTGGCGTCCCTCATATTCCTCGACGCCGCCGCGCTCCAGGACCCAGGCCTTGCGGTTGCGGGGCAGGCCGGCGTTGACGTCGATGGTGACATCAGGGTCGGTGTAGGGGCCGGAGGTGTCGTAGACCGGCAGGTTGGGCTCGCCGGCGCCTTCGGACAGGATGATCTCGCGCAGCGGCACGCGGATGTCAGGCGCGGCGTCGGGGGTCGCGAAGATTTTTCGCGAGGAGGGCAGCGGGCCGGTGGTGACGGCGGGGACGGTTTTGTCGGGGTTGGAGCGGATGTTCATGGGGATCCTCCTTAACTCAGTTCGTTGGCGTCGCTGCGCGAGAGACAAATTCGGCTGTCATCCCCGCGAAGGCGGGGATCCAGTATTCCAGAGGCGGTTCGGCTAGGGCCGAGAAGGCGCGGCGTACTGGATCGCCCGGTCAAGCCGGGCGATGACAGCGTGGGTGAGGTGAGAGCGAGGCGCATCACTCTGCCTCCTTCAGGCCGAGCCATTGCCGCACGCGGGCGTCGGGGTCGGGGTTCTGGGTGACGTCGGAGACCACCGCGATGGAATCCGCGCCGGCGGCGAAGATCTCCGCGGCGTGCTCGAACTTGATGCCGCCGATCGCGACCAGCGGGATGGCGCCGATGCGCTTTTTCCATTCGGTGATCTTCGGGATGCCCTGCGGCTCGAAGCGCATCGATTTCAGGGTGGTGAAGAAGATCGGGCCGAGCGCGACATAGTCGGGCTTGGCTTCGAGCGCGGTGGCAAGCTCGGAATCGTCATGGGTGGAGATGCCGAGCTTGAGACCGGCCTCGCGGATAGCATCGAGGTCGGCGTCAGCGAGGTCCTCCTGGCCGAGATGCAGATACTCTGCGCCGGCGACGATCGCGGCGCGCCAATAATCGTTCACGACCAGCTTGGCCTGCGTTCCCTTGGTGATCGCCAGCGCGTCGGAGACGATCTGAAGCGCCTGGGAGTCGTCGAGCTCCTTCGAGCGGAGCTGGATGGTGCCGACGCCGAGTTTTGTCAGGCGTTCGACCCATTGGAGGCTGTCGACGACGGGATAAAAGCGATCAGGATATTGCATGCCAGAACGGTGTCCCAACGACAGGGGTGGAGGGGGAGGCGAAGTCGCGGGCGTTCATCAGCCCGGCCTCGTAAGCGGTGCGGCCGGCCTCACAGCCCAAGCGGAAGGCGGTCGCCATCGCGACGGGATCGGTGGCTTTCGCAATGGCGGTGTTGAGCAGCACGGCGTCATAACCGAGCTCGAGCGCCTGCGCGGCATGACTGGGCGCGCCGAGACCCGCATCGACCACCAGCGTGATGTCGGGCAGCCGTTCGCGCAGCAGTTTCAACGCATCGCGGTTGGTGATGCCCTTCGCGCTGCCGATCGGCGCGGCCCACGGCATCACAACCCTGCAGCCGGCATCGACCAGGCGGTTCGCCACCGAGAGATCCTCGGTGCAATAGGGGAAGACTTCAAAACCGTCCTTGATCAGGATGCTCGCGGCTTCGACCAGGCCGACGACGTCGGGCTGCAGCGTGTCGTTGTCGGCGATGACCTCGAGCTTGATCCAGTTCGTGCCGAACAATTCGCGCGCGAGCTTGGCCGTCGTCACCGCCTCGCGCACGGTGCGGCATCCCGCGGTGTTCGGCAGCACCGACACGTCGAGCTCGCGGATCAGCTTCCAGAACGCGTCCCCGGTCTTGCCGCCGGCGGATTCGCGCCGCAAAGACACCGTGACGATGCCGGCGCCGGAGGCGCGGATGGCGTCCTGCATGATCGCGGGCGAGGGATAGAGCGCGCTGCCGATGAGGAGGCGCGAAGAGAAGGTCTTGCCGTAGAAGGTCACCATGTTGAAGTTCCCGTCATTCCGGACGGGCCGCGGTACGCGGTCCGATCCGGAATCTCGAAGTTGTGGCGCGAGATTCCGGGTTCACGCTTCGCGTGCCCCGGAATGACGGGCCAAAGTGAGCCGGCCTCGCGAAGAGAGCGCATCACCTCACCCTCCCTGCCGCGGCGTGATGATCTCGATCTCGTCGCCGGCCTTGAGCTCAGTCTCGGCCCAGCGGCTTTTCGGCACGACGTCGTAGTTCAGCGCGATGGCGAAATGGGTGCCCTCGTAGTCGAGCTCGGCGAGCAGCGCGTCGACGCTGGCGGAAGTCACCTCGCGCTGCTCACCATTGACGATCACGCGCACTGCATCACCTCGTTGTCGATCTGGCCGCGCTGGACGTAGGCAAGCGTCAGCTCGGCGAGCGCGGGCGCGATCAGGAAGCCGTGGCGGTAGAGGCCGTTGACGCTGATCTGGCTGCCGCGGATGCCGATGCGCGGCAAATTGTCGGGAAAGGCGGGCCGCAGGCCGGAGCCGAATTCGACGATGCGGGCTTCGCCGAACGCGGGATGCACGGTGTAGGCGGCGCCCAGCAATTCCAGCGCCGAACGCACGCTGACGCCGGTGTCCTCGGCCTCGATCGATGTCGCGCCCAGCATGAACAGGCCGTCCTCGCGCGGGATCACGTAGAGCGGCCAGCGGGGATGGATCAGCCGCACCGGGCGCGCCAGCTGCACCTCGTCCGTCTCGATCAGGATCGTCTCGCCC
>NZ_JAEMSD010000588.1 GCF_016462955.1 Bradyrhizobium sp.
CACAAGCGTTGCAGAAGACCCGCATGCACGCGCGCCACGCGAGCTTCGGCGACGAACTCGCGCAGGCCTACGGCATCCACTGGGTCGAGGACCTGTTCGCTCCAGCCGACGAGGACAGCCGTTACACCACTGACGTCGAGGCCTTCCTCGGCGCGCAGCAGGAGTGGATGACGGCGAACCTGCCGAAGAAAGGCATCATCGCCGAGACCACCAACTACGGCGAGGTGAAGCTGCCGCCGAAGGCCGAGCGCGTCCACGGCAAGCCGGCGAAGTCGGACTGCACGGCTATGTATCTTGACCGCGATGGCCGCGTGCAGACCGTGCACTACCGTATGCCAGCGGCGAAGAAGCCGAAGGGCAAGACCGCTGCAGGATCGGACAACGCTCCGGACGATGTCGGCGAGGTCTCGAATCCCCGTCCCGACGTGACCCGCAAGGGCGCCGAGATGATCGGCGATTACCGCACCGACGCGCTGCGCGAGGCGCTCGGCCGCGCGCCGATCGAGGACGACACGCTGATGGCCCTGCTGATCCTCGCCTTCGCGGGCCAGAACGTCTCCGTGACGACGGGAAGCGGCGGGACCTATTACGGCCACAGCCGGCTGGCGAAGAACGCGGCGGCACTGTTCGACGGCGCCGGCAAGCTCTCCTTCGACATGGAGACGCTTCGTGTCGCGGCGCGCACCATGCTGGTCGACGTATTCTCATGCCGGGAGAACGCCACCAATAGCGGTATCGTCGCCCGCGTCGTCGGTGAGGTAATCGGCGCAGACACCTTCCTGCCGAACATGGGCACGGAGGACTTCCTCTCCTGCCTGTCGCGCACAGCGCTCGAGGCCTCGTGCAAGGACACCCCCGTTCTGCCGCGCCAGCGCGTGAAGGACACGCGCGCGGCGCTCGTTGAGCAGTTCAAGGAAGGGCACTTCGTCCATCCCACAGCGCTCTTCGCACCGGACGCTGTGAAGCTTTCGCAATGGTTGTCGTCGAGCGAGACGACGGCAGACGCCGACGAAGCTGAAGAGGACGCCGCCGGCATGGGCGATGACCTCTCCGACGAAGAGACCGAGGCATTTAGGGAGGCGGCCGAATAGAGGGACGCGCGCCTTTTCTTCCGAACGATTCACCGCCGCCGGCCCAGCCGGCGGCGGCTTTGTTTCCACGCACACGCAAATAAGGAGGACACGATGTCCGCGCACACGATCTTCGACAATGCACCTATAGGCTCGATCATAGCCTGGTCCGACGCAACGCGGGAGCCGCCGGCGCGCTTCAGGAAGAAGCTCACCGCCTGGCAGTCCAGCAACAGCAAAGGCCGCCTGATCCGAAAGCAGGGCGGACGATGCGTCGGCAATGGGTCGCTGTCGGCCTGTTTCACCCTGCACGAGGCGGACTACGGCGCCAGCGGCGTCGTCGCCATCCGCGTCCACCGGACGTTTTCGCTCGAATCGAAGCTCCACTTCACCGTCGTCGAACGTCCGGTCATGGGCTCGATGCGCGTTTTCGACCGCGCCGGTGATGATGCCGAACTCGTCTATCTCGGCACGAACGAGGCCGAGGCGAAGGAGTGGCTGACACGCCACGGCTATCCCGGCGCGGTGCTCCAGGAAGTGACTGCCGACGAGGTCGGCGCGGACGCGGTCGAAGGGAGGGCAGCATGAGCGCTTCTCTCCCTGAAACCTTGCAGGAACCGACTTCCGGTAGCCCGGAGGTTGAGTACGGACACAGTTCCGAGGGCTTCCTCGCGGCCCGCGTGGGTGAGACCGCCTTTGCGATGCTGCCGGCGCACCGCGGCGGGCACTATCTCGCAATCGGCTGGCGGCTCGGCCGGCCGATCGTAAAATGGCAACGCGCGGACTTCTACGGCCATTCCGGCGCACTGGGGGACGAGGCCGCATTCCGATCGATGGTCGCGGAGAACGCCGAGCACCAGCGCGAAAAGCGTGCGCTCGGCCGCAAGGACGTGCGGTTTGCGGCGAACACGCCGTGGGGCGCCTCGCAAGGCGCCACCCTCTACGCCGACGGCGTGGTCTGCCACTCGACCGCGGGCCACGGCGGCTTCCACCTCTCCGCCGAGCGCAATCGCAGAGTCCATACCCTGCTGCGCTCGAAGGGTGGCTGGTACGAGGAAGACGCCGAATGGGCGATCGTGGCGATCACCTTTCCGCACCTCTTCACGGCGTTCGAACGCCGTTGCGCCGAGAGAACCATCAAGGACAGCTGGCCTGACGCCTGGGAGGCGATTTCCGGCACGACACTCCAGCCAGGCGAGTCCCGCGAAAAGGATCGCCGCGCCTTCGAGCACGCGCATGCGCGTGACTGGCTCGTCGTCTCTGCCATCACATCCAAGCACGAGAGCGGCTTCGTCGAGGTCGTTGCGACGCTCGGCGGGAAGCGTGGGCCCGGGACTGAGGAGCGCCGCTTCCTCGTCCCCTCCGGCGAGTATCACGTCGGTCGCTTCGGCTTCGTGATCGATGAGGCGCGCCACCGGGTCTACGGCGGCCCGTCGGACTTCGTCGGATGGAGGTGACCCATGCCCTGGCGCCTCATTGCCAAAGCCTTCGGCTGGCACACGGAAACCCTCGAGGACGGCGAAATGCCGGACCTCGTCGTCTGGCATCCACGGCTTGGACGGCATTTCACCGGCACCGACGCTTGGAAGTGCGCCGTGCGCCTATCCATCCACGCGCCGAAGCCCTGCCCGGCTGATGCCGACAGAAAGGAGATTCAGCCATGAAGGCCTTGTCGGCGTCGATCTCCTCATGCACGTGCGAGAGCGCCATCGCCTACGCACTCGATGGCATCCTTACGCCAGGCATGCGCAAGCACGCTAGCATCGATTCGGCACGGGGCGTCACTGGCGACGACGTCGCTTCATCCATCGCCGCGGTGTCCCTCCCGGACGACAACACTCCCGACGAGCCCGCCCTTTCCTCTATGGCCTGTAAGGACGGAGCGATGATTGAGCCTCAAGTCCAGCGCTTCCTACTCGGGCGCATGAAAGCCGCGCAAGCCGAGACGCAGCGCCGTCTCGGCCTCATCGAGCGCCAGATCGCGTCACGCGCCGAACGGCTGACGATCACCGATCGGACGAAGCGGCGGCGGCGCGCCGATAGCGCCTCGAACTGGACGAAAGCAGACGAGCGGCTGTTTCAGCAGCACGTCGCGGAGCTCGCCCTGGCTCGTCGCGGCGATATCGACGCCCTCACGCGAAAGCTCGATCGGCAGGAGGCGGCGATCGCCGAGTTTCGGACGCTCCGTCGCGTTTCCGCTGCGTGGCGGTGAGAGACGGAAGGAAGCACCAATTGGAGTGCGAGCGGCGCGCGCGGACACTTCATGTCGAGACGGAGAGTTCAGCAGGTTTGGCCCGACCTCTCAAGGTTTCGGCGGCTCGCTGCCCCTTGGCCGGCGCTCCCTCGGTTTGGGCTGCGGTCTGAACCGGCCGCGGTCCGCTTCAAGGGCAAGTCGCGAGGCGATCGGCGGCCGCCGTCTCGCGATGGGGGCCGCGTTCTTCGCAGGCCTGAAGGCCCGCTCGGCCTTTGGCCCACCCATGCTCGCCTTGGCAGCCGCCGCCCCCTGAAGCGGCCCCCTGAAGCCGGTTCTGGTCGACCGCACCCGAGGGAGCGACGGCCAAGGGCCAATCGCTTCCTAAGGCGAAACCGAGAAAGGATCTCACCATGACCAAAACTGCTCGCTCCTCTCGCGCCAGCGCCCGTGTCATCCCGCTCCGCAAGGGCACCACTCTCGAGATGGTCCGGCTCGCCTGTCCAGACTCGGCGCAGGCACAGCGCATCTCCGAAAGCTTCGGCCTCGCAATCCTGGACAGCGACGGTATCCGAG
>NZ_JAEMSD010000589.1 GCF_016462955.1 Bradyrhizobium sp.
CCCCATGACCAAACCCAAAGTTCTCATTTCCGACGCGCTCTCGCCCGCCGCCGTGCAAATCTTCAAGGACCGCGGCATCGAGGTCGACTTCCAGCCCAATCTCGGTAAGGACAAGGACAAGCTCGCCGAGATCATCGGCAATTACGACGGCCTTGCGATCCGCTCCGCAACCAAGGCGACCGCCAAGATCCTCGAAAAGGCGGCCAAGCTGAAGGTGATCGGCCGCGCCGGCATCGGCGTCGACAACGTCGAGATCCCGGCCGCGACGGCCAAGGGCATCATCGTGATGAACACGCCGTTCGGTAATTCGATCACGACGGCCGAGCACGCCATCACCCTGATGCTGGCGCTTGCCCGCGAGATCCCGCAGGCGGACGCCTCGACCCAGGCCGGCAAGTGGGAGAAGAACCGCTTCATGGGCGTCGAGATCACCGGCAAGGTGCTCGGCGTCGTCGGCTGCGGCAATATCGGCTCGATCGTCGCCGACCGTGCGCTCGGCCTGCGCATGAAGGTGATCGCGTTCGACCCGTTCCTGTCGCCGGAGCGCGCCAAGGACATCGGCGTCGAGAAGGTCGAGCTCGACGACCTGCTCAAGCGCGCCGATTTCATTACGCTGCACACCCCGCTCACCGAGAAGACCAAGAACATCATCGACGCAGCCGCGATCGCCAAGATGAAGAAGGGCGTGCGTTTGATCAACTGCGCCCGCGGCGGTCTCGTCGACGAGCAGGCGGTGGTCGATGCGCTCAATGCCAAGCACATCGCCGGCGCCGCCTTCGACGTCTTCGTCGAGGAGCCCGCCACCAAGAACGTGCTGTTCGGCCATCCCAACGTGATCTGCACGCCGCATCTCGGCGCTTCCACCACCGAAGCCCAGGAGAACGTCGCGCTCCAGGTTGCCGAGCAGATGTCGGACTATCTGCTCACCGGGGCGATCTCCAACGCGGTCAACTTCCCCTCGATCACGGCTGAAGAGGCGCCGAAGCTGAAGCCGTTCATCGCGCTGGCCGAGAAGCTCGGCTCGTTTGCCGGTCAGCTCACCGAGACCGGCATCCTCAAGGTGGAGATCACCTATGAGGGCCAGGTCGCCGAGATGAAGATCAAGGCGATCACCTCCGCCGTGCTGTCCGGTCTGCTGCGGCCGATGCTGGGCGAGATCAACGTGGTGTCCGCACCCGTCGTCGCCAAGGAGCGCGGCATGGTGGTGGACGAGATCGTGCGCGCCGCCCAGAGCGACTATGAGAGCCTGATCACCGTCGCCGTCACCACCGAGCGGCAGGAGCGGTCGGTCTCGGGCACCGTCTATGCCGACGGCAAGCCGCGCCTCGTCGACATTAAGGGCATCCGTGTCGACGCCGAGTTCGGCAAGTCGATGATCTACGTCACCAACGAGGACAAGCCGGGCTTCATCGGCAAGTTCGCCAGCCTGCTCGGCGATGCCAGGATCAATATCGCCACGTTCCACCTCGGTCGCGTCGCGCCCGGCAGCGATGCCATTGCACTGGTCGAGGTCGACGGCGCGGTGCCCGCCGACCTGCTCGCCAAGGTGCAGGCCCTGCCGCAGGTCAAGCAGGCCAAGGCGCTGACGTTCTGAGAGGCCGTCATTCCGGGGCTCGCGAAGCGAGAACCCGGAATCTCGAGCTTCCGGGTTCGATGCTGGCGCATCGCCCCGGAATGACGAGCACCAAATTCCGACCCGCGGAACAACGCCGCCTCCGTCAATGGAGGCGGCGTTTTATTTTCCCGCGACCTCCTGACTTTGTGTACCAATGGCGCCCAGAACGCCTCGTATCTACGCTCCGTTCAAATCGTTCGATAAGGGAGAAACACATGCGTGAAGCCGTCATCGTTTCCTATGCGCGCACGGGCCTGGCAAAATCCGGCCGCGGCGGGTTCAACATCACGCCGCCGATGTCGCTCGCGGCCCACGCCATCCAGCACGCGGTCGATCGCGCCGGCGTCGAGAAGGACTATGTCGAGGACTGCTATCTCGGCAATTGCGCCCACGGCGCGCCGAACATCGGCCGCCAGGCCGCGCTGCTCGCCGGCCTGCCGAAGACCACCGCCGGCGTCTCGGTGAACCGCTTCTGCTCCTCGGGGCTGCAGACCATCGCCATGGCCGCTAACTCGATCCGCTCGGACGGCGCCGACTGCATCGTCGCCGGCGGCGTCGAGAGCATCTCGATCCCCGGCGGCGCCACGCCGAAGGAATCGGTCGATCCGGAGCTGCTCAAGGTCGCGCCCGACATCTTCATGGCCATGATCGACACCGCCGATATCGTCGCCGAGCGCTACAAGCTCAGCCGCGAATACCAGGACGAGTTCTCGCTGGAATCGCAGCGCCGCATGGCCTCGGCGCAGCAGGCCGGCAAGTTCAGGGACGAGATCGTTCCGATGAAGACCAAGATGAAGGTGGTCGACAAGCAGACCAAGGCCGAGAGCATCGTCGACTACGTCGTCGACCGCGACGAGTGCAACCGGCCCGAGACCACGCTGGAAGGTCTCGCCAAGCTCGAGCCGGTGAAGGGCCCCGGCAAGTTCGTCACCGCCGGCAATGCCAGCCAGCTCTCCGACGGTGCCGCCGCGGTGGTGCTGATGGAAGCCAAGGACGCCGAGAAGCGCGGGCTGAAGCCGCTCGGACGCTTTGTCGCCTGGGCGACCGCCGGCTGCGAGCCCGACGAGATGGGCATCGGCCCGGTGTTCGCGATCCCGAAGCTGCTCAAGCGCACCGGCCTCAAGGTCGACGACATCGACCTGTGGGAGCTCAACGAAGCCTTCGCCAGCCAGTGCCTCTACTGCCGCGACCAGCTCGGCATCGACCCTGCCAAGTACAACGTCAACGGTGGCTCGATCGCGATCGGCCATCCCTTCGGCATGACCGGCGCCCGTCTCACCGGCCACCTCTTGCAGGAAGGCGCCCGCCGCAAGGCCAAGTGGGGCGTGGTGACCATGTGCATCGGCGGCGGCCAGGGCGGCGCCGGCCTGTTCGAGATCTACAGCTGAGACCAGGCAAGCGGTCTGAAGCAAAGGGGCACGGCGCAGGCCGTGCCCCTTTTTTTGCTTCCGCTCGCTTTTCAGCTTCAGGCGGGCGCGCGGCGCTTGGACGCTATAGGCCTCGTTGGACCCATGCAGCGCGCCACCGTCTCGAACAGCCAGGCGACCCCGGCGTCCGCCATCGCAGCTCGTGAGGCGACGACACGCACCGGGTCCGGTGTCCACGGAAACGGCACAGGGCGCATCACGAGGTCGAAGCGCGCGGCATGGCGCTCGACGAGGTGACGCGGCAACGTCCCGATGAAATCGCTCTCGGCGAGCTGCGCCAGCGCCATCATGAAACTGGGCACGGTCAGCGCCACGCGGCGCGAATGGCCGCGTTCGGCCAGCTTGATGTCGACGATGCCGAGCGCATCGCCGATGGCGGAAACCAGCAGATGCGGTGCCGCAAGATAGGCTGAGAGCGTGACCTTGCGGGCCATGCGGTGGCCCTTGCGCATGGCGACGACGAAGTCTTCCTCGAACAGCAACCGTTCGGCGTAACGTGACGGCAGCGGGCCGACCGGCAGCACGGCAAGATCGAGCCGGTGCGAATCGAGCTCGGAGAGCGTGTCCTGCCAGACCTGGCTCGACGACTTGCTGTGCCGTTGCGGCATCAACTGCAGCAGCCGGATGTCGATCCCCGGTCCTTCCCGGGCGATGATCTTGAGGAGAGCATCGAGAAAGACCGCGGCCAGTGCATCCGGTGCGCCGATCGTGAACGAGCGTCTCGCAGTTCTCGGGTCAAAGGGCGCGGCGGCCGACACGATCGCGTCGAGGCGGGACAGCAGCTCGGCGTC
>NZ_JAEMSD010000590.1 GCF_016462955.1 Bradyrhizobium sp.
ATGATGCCGTCGATCGCCGGGCAATCCACCGCCTTCGCGGCGACGCCGTGCATCTTGAACACTTCCTCGAGCCGCGCGACGTGCTGCCTGGTTTCCTCGAGATGCGTCAAAAAGCCCTGTTTCAGCTCCGGATCGGTGGCCTTGCTTGCCATCTTCGGTAGCGCCTTGGTGAGCTGCTGCTCGGCATAATAGATGTCCTGGAGCTGGTGCACGAACAGGTCGTTCATGGTCTTGATGTCCTTGGTGAACAGTCCCATCGTTCCGATCCTCTCTCGGTTTTGGGAACACGGGCACGCCGGCTTGCAAGAAAAAGCCTGCGTATTCCACCATGTTCGATTGCTGATGCACCCTAACGAGCATGCGGCATCGACGTTCCAAGAAGGCCGATCACGGCTTGCGCTGGAACAATGCGGACGGCACCGGGATCTGAAATCATGTCGGCGCATCGAAGGAGCGAATGGATCGTCGTTCGCCGACTCGTATGCTTAACGCGCAGCCGATATGAACTCCGTATGACAAAAGCGGCCGGCCGAACGCAGAACCCATTGTTGTCAAGGGCTGCACAAGCCGCTGTTTTTGCCTTAAATGAGCTGGATCATGCCTAGCGGTCGGCGCCCTTCTTTGGCGCGATCGCGCCCGACCGGCCAATGCCTGGCCCGGCCGGTCTTTGCCCCCCGCCGGGAGGATGAATGCACGGACTGCTGCCCGCGCTGAAACGCGGCTTCAAGAGATGGATCGGCTGGCGAAGACTTGGGATTGCCGCGAGCATCTTGATCATCGCCCTCGCGATCACGACGCTGGTGCGGACCCTCAAGGGCATCGAGACCGGTGTCATCCTGACCGCGCTGACCGAGATTCCCCGGGGCAACATCGGCCTGGCGGCGATCTGCGTGTTCTTCGCGTTCTGCACGCTGACCTTCTACGACTTTTTCGCCTTGCGAACGATCGGCAAGAAGCACGTGCCTTATCGGATCGCGGCCCTGTCCAGCTTCACGTCCTATTCGATCGGCCACAACATCGGCGCCACGGTCTTCACCGGCGGCGCGATCCGTTTCCGGATCTATTCGGACTACGGGCTGAACGCGATCGACGTCGCGAAAATCTGCTTCCTGTCGGGCCTGACCTTCTGGCTCGGTAACATCTTCGTGCTCTCGATCGGCATGGCCATCCATCCCGAGGCGGCCTCCTCGATGGATCAGCTGCCCGCCTCGCTCAACCGCTTGATCGCGCTTGGCGGCCTCGCCTCGATCGCTGCCTATCTGGTCTGGCTCTGCATGGGCGAGAAGCGCCGCGAACTCGGCCAGAAGGGCTGGAAGGTGGTGCTGCCCTCGGCGCCTCTGACCCTGGTGCAGATCCTGATCGGCGTCGTCGATCTCGGCTTCTGCGCCCTCGCCATGTACCTGCTGATGCCGGCCAATCCGCCGATCGACTTCATGTCGCTCGCGGTGGTGTTCATCCTGGCGACCCTGATCGGCTTTGCCAGCCATGCGCCGGGCTCGATCGGCGTGTTCGATGCCGCCATGCTGGTGGCGCTGCCGCAATTCGGCCGCGAGGAACTTCTGGCGACGCTGCTGGTGTTCCGCATCCTCTATTTCGTGATCCCGTTCGCCCTCGCCATCTCCATCATGGGCGCGCGCGAGCTCTGGATGAACGTGGTCGCCCCCTGGCAGGAGCGACGACGGCTGGCAGAGGCCTGTGCTCAGGCCAACCTGCCCAAGCAAGTGGCCGCGATGGAGCGCGAAAGGACGCTGCGGCGGGCCGGCAAGCGATAGGCGCCGATCCTCCATACGTCAGACAAGGGTTGCAGGCGGGGGAGCAATCCCCTCTTATTTCCGCCTCAACTTTGCCGTTGAACCCCGGGCCATGATCCCTCTCCCCTTTCCGAAACTTTGCGCAGGCGCCCTGCTCTTGGCGGGCATTCTGACCGCCTTTGCGCCCGAGCCCGCCGCCGCTCAGGACGCCGGCCCGATCCAGATCGAGTGGGAGGTGCGTAACCGCTTCCGCCTGTTCCGCGAGGAGCGCGACTTCCTGCTCCATGTCGAGAACGCGCGCAACCGCAGCATCCTCGCTGCCGAGCAGTCGCTGGAGCTCCAGAGCGAGGGCCGCGGCTGGGCCCGCAACATGGTCAACAGGCTTTGCATCGACCTCCAGGGCCGGGTCAACCAGCCCTGCACCCGTGACAACGTCAAAGAGAACTACATCACGCCGATCGACCATCCAGTGACGGTACGCCTGACCGGCGCGGTGCCGGTCGGCGCCACCTGCGCCTGGTCGTTCGACGACGGCGACGGCCCGCAGGCTTCCACCTTCGACTGCGCCGAGCCGGTCAATTTGCGCGTCCGCTACGGCAGGCAGACGGTCGCGAGCGTCGATGTCTCCGCCGGCTCCGACCCGACACAGCGGGTTCAAACCGAAATCCAGGTGCGCGACGTCTTCGTCGCCGGCCTCGGCGACAGCATCGCCTCGGGCGAGGGCAATCCGGACCGGCCGCTGGCCCTGTCGGACGAAGGATTCTGCTTCCGCTCCTATCTCGGCACCGCCGGCGCGCAGTTTTACCGGCCGAGCCGCCACGGCTTCAAAGGCGGCCGCGCCTGCGAGGCACCGGATACGCTCGCCAACTGGCAACGCTACAGCGCGCTCTGGTTCAACGCGCCGTGCCACCGCTCGCTCTACAGCTATCAGGCGCGCACCGCGCTGGCGCTGGCCGTGCGCTATACGCACATCGCCGTGACCTTCCTGCCGCTCGCCTGCACCGGCGCCAGCATCGCCGACGGCCTGCTCGGCTCGCAGCGCGCCCGCGAATGCCCGCCCGGCAAGACCGGCGTCTGCAACATCAGCGTGAACGCGCAGGTCGCCGAGCTGCGGGAAGCGCTCACCGCTGCGAAGAAGCGCCAGCCCGAGCGCACGCTCGACCTCGTGCTGCTCTCGGTCGGCGCCAACGACGTCTACTTCTCGGGTCTGGTCGCCGACGTCATCGTCGACACCGCGACCGAGCGCGCGCTGTTCCGCCGCTCCGGCGTGATGGCGACCGTCGATGACTCCCGCGATGCGCTGCAGCGCGAGCTGCCGCAGAACTTCGTCAAGCTGCGCGAGGCGCTGAAGCCGCTCGTCGGCGGCGAGCTCTCGCGTGTGGTCTATGTCTCCTACGCCAATCCCGCGCTCGCCGAGGCCGGCGCGCCCTGCCGCGGCGGCCGCGCCGGCTTCGACATCCATCCGTCCTTCAACGCCGATCCGCAGCGCCTTGCCCGCGTCTCGACCTTCGTCGACACCGAATTCCTGCCGCAGCTGAAGGGGCTCGCCACCTGCACCCGCGGCGCGCTGTGCCGCGATCCCGAAGCCGACCGCATGACCTTCGTGGACGCGCACCAGCGAGCGTTCGCCGAACGGGGCTTCTGCGCGCGATCCGGCAGCGATCCCGAGTTCGACCGGGCCTGCTTTGCCGAGAACGGCCAGAGCTTCAACCCGGATATCGTCAGCGCGGCGAGCCAGCCGATGCTGTGCGGCCGCGGCGCCTCGGAATATCGCGCCTACCTGCCGCGCGCGCGCTGGATCCGCGACGCCAATGACAGCTATTTCGCTGCGATGACCTATCCGCAGGGCTTGCCGGCGGCGAGCCAGCCGACCGACATCCACGATGCGACCTGGGGCGTGCTCTCCGCGGTCTACGGCGGCGCGGTGCACCCAAGCGCCGAGGGGCATGCCGCGATGGCGGACGCGGCGCTGCCGGCCGCAAGCGCGGTGCTCGGGCTCGATGCGGTGCCGCCGAACGTGACGCGGGGATCGCTGCCGCAATTGTTGCCGAGCGCGCAGCAGTAG
>NZ_JAEMSD010000144.1:0-2407 GCF_016462955.1 Bradyrhizobium sp.
GTCGTCGGTCTCTCCCGCCGCCGAAGCGGAGGCCGCGGCGGTGACGCTGGCCGAATCACTGGTGCGGCTGGGGCTGAAGACGTCCCGCCTCGGCCCCTACGCGGCGCCGCGCGCGAAGAGCTATTCCGGGCCGTTTTCGCAGTTTCAGCCCTGATCGTGCCCTTCACGCGGCGCTCCGAGCCCGCAAGGCCCGTTGATTGCTGGTTTTTTGGCCCTCAGCCTCTTTTTGGTCCCATTCCTTGCCGAAACGTAAGGCTTTCGGGACGCCCCGGTGGCCGCCTCTGGGTTGCCGGTCTTCGCCACTCACCAAGTTTCAATTTGGGTCTTGTCAGCGATGATCGATCTCGCCCAGAACGCGCCGTCCAATCCTCTCCTTCGCCTTGGCGCCCAGCCGATCGCGCTGACCGCTGCAGCGCTGTTGCTGCTGATCGCGGGAGTGACCTCGATCGCGATCTGGCGGGCCTATACGGGCGCTGCGCCGGAGGCGGACCGCGTGGTGGCATCGCGGCAGCTCCAGGCCCGCACCGCCCAGGCCTCCGAGCAGCTGGTGGAGAAGACCAAGGGGCTGGAGGCGACCCAGCAGGAATCGATCGACCAGCTTCAGGTCGTGCAGGACCAGCTCGTGACCATGAAGCGGCTGATGGCGGCACAACAGGCCGACACCAAGCGCCTGTCCGAGCAGGTCGCCGCCTTGAACGAATCCATCGATGGTCTGCGGCAATCCTTTGCCAGCGCGCGTACGACAGAGGTCGAAACGCCGACGGTTACCCGCAGGAAACCGGCGCGGCACCGCGTCCAGGCCAGTGCACGCAAGCGCTCGCGCGGCTGAGCCGGGACAGCGACGGGAACTTTATTTTAGGCACTTGTGAACTGGATCACATTCGTCGATATGATTCCGCGCGATGCTCACCGTTACCGGATGGCGTGAGCCGATTTCAATATCCGGGGCTGGCAAGGTCGTTGACGGTATACTGCGTCAACGACCTTGTTTTTTTAACGGCATTCCGCCTCACTCACAGACATCGACCCGGCGGTAGCGCCATCCCGACGGGGTCATGACGCGCTTCCTCGCGACGTAGCAGCCGCCATAACCATCGTTGTAGGCGGGGCCATAGTCGTCGGGGACGGCGTAATAAGGATAGCCGTAGCCATATCCGTAATAGCCGCCATACAGGCCGGCGCCCGCGAGACCGGCGCCGATCGCGACCCCTGGCCAGAAGCCGCCGCCATGCCAATGACGGTGCCCCCAGCCGCCTCCGCGATAAAAGCCACCGCCATGGAAGCCGCCGCCATGGAAGCCGCCGCCGTGAAAGCCTCCACCATGTCCGAAGCCCCGCGCCTCGGCGATTTGCGGCACCGACAGCCCGACCGCCGCCGCGGCCAGCGCCGTCATGATCAACTTGCGTAACATCACTCGATCCTTCCCGCGTGGAGACGCTCCACGCTTCAAAGCAGGGCCAAGCTAGCGTCAGTCGGCAATTCCCGACAGCCACGTTGTCTCACTTCCGCGCGAGGCCGGATGTCGAGACTTGGCCGCGGCGAGACGAGTGCTTCCGGAACAAATCTCCTCGTCTCGGCTTGCAAGACGAGGGAGGCCATCACCATGACCGATCGCGATCCATTTGCAGAGGGCGAGCGCGCCGCGCGCGAGAACATTCCGGCTGAAGCAAATCCTTATTCAGACGGCAGCGATGACCACGCGCTGTGGTCGGCGGGCCATGAGAAGGTTGCAGTCGCCATGGAAGCAAGCGAGTCCGAAGGCACCTAGCCGATCCGCTTCAGGCCTTTGCTGAAGCGCGGTCCGTTGGCCACGTAGAACCTGGCGGCGCTGCCCATCTTCTGCACTTGCGTGTCATCGAGGGTGCGCATCACGCGCGCGGGCGAGCCGATGATCAGCGAGCGCTCGGGAAACTCCTTGCCCTCGGTGATGACCGAGCCGGCGCCGACGATGCTGTTACGGCCGATCCTGGCGCCGTTCATCACGATCGAGCCCATGCCGATCAGTGCGCCGTCCTCGATGGTGCATCCGTGAAGGATGACGTTGTGGCCGACGGTGCAGTCCTTGCCGATGTGAAGCGGAAAGCCGAGATCGGTGTGGCAGGTCGAGCCGTCCTGCACGTTCGCGCCCTCGCCGATCTCGATCCATTCGTTGTCGCCGCGCAGCACCGCGCCGAACCAGACGCTCGCTCCCGGCTTCAGGCGCACCCGGCCGATCACGGACGCGGTCTCCGCGATGAAGTAATTGCCGTCGGCGGGAAGGTCGGGCGCCTGCCCGTCGAGCTCGTAGATCGCCATGGAGGTCTCCTGTCGCGTCGACCCCAGCCTTAGCGAAACGGCGGCCCGGAGGCAAAGGGCCGGCCGCGGGTCGTCAGACCGGAATGCCGGCCGCGCGCAGCGTCATCAGGAA
>NZ_JAEMSD010000144.1:2417-10618 GCF_016462955.1 Bradyrhizobium sp.
AGGAAGAAGGTGCCGCTCATCATGCTCCAGAAGCTGGCGATGACGGTGGCCATCATCACGAACTCGATCCGGCGCCGCTCCACCTGGATGCCGCGCAGCGTGTTGCGCATGATGATGAAGGGCGCGGCGAACACCAGGAACGGAACCGCCGCGAAGGTCTTCGGCGCCACGCCCTCCTGCAGCAGGCCGAAGCCGGCGGGCCGCCGCGCGAGCGCCTGGTAGCCGTTCACGAGCGCGCCGGCGAGCGCGAAGCCAATCCCGATGGCAAAAAACATATTGAGAGCTTCAGGTGTCATCGGAACGGTCCGCCCTTACGCAACGCCACCCCGTTCCTGTGACAAAGAGTGCGGGTTAACGCTACATTATCCTTAAGGAAAGGTTAACGCTGCCGGCCGCCTCGCGCAGGGCCCTCCCCGGTCCCCGCAGCCGGGAACGCTGCGCGAACTCGCCGCCGCGTGGCATATTCGGCGCTGATTCGTCGGCCCCTTGGGCGACGTCCCGCTTTCCCAGCGCTCTGGTCATGACGGTGTTTTCGGCAGTTTCCCTCAGGTCCCCTCGCACGCGCACCTGGACGCACATCGTCCCGATCGTGCTCGGCGGCGCGGCTGCGGTGGCTGCGATCGCGCTCGTCGCCTACCTGTTGTGGCCGACCTGGGGCAGCCGCGGCGCGAACGCGCCGGACAGGCTGCCGGTGAGCGTCGGCGGCACATTGTTCAACCTGCCGGTGACCGCGATCCGGATGAAAATCCAGCGGCACTCGGGACCGCAGGAGCGCATCGACCTCGACTTCCTCTATCCCTCGCTGCAGCCGCCCGGCCCGCCCAAGCACGTCACCGCCGACACGGCGGAGGCAGCCCTGCAATCGATCGACCGCATCTTCCTGTCGATCGCGGCCCATCACGATGCGCTCTCGCCCGAGCAGCGAATGGCGACGATCTATCCGCGCTATCTCGACCCGTCCGCGGCGCAGCCCGCAGACGGCCTGACGGTGCGGGCCTTCCGCACCGAAACGCCCTACGGCAGCGAGGACCTGTATTCGGCCCCAAGCCCCGCGCTCACCGCGCGCTGCACGCGCGATGGGGCCACCCCGGGCATGTGCATCGCCGAGCGCCGCGTCGGCGGCGCCGACCTCACCTTCCGCTTTCCGCGCAGCTGGCTGTCGCAGTGGCGCGACGTGGCGGAGGCGATGGACAGGCTGACCGCGCAATTGCGCGGGCCGCGGGGCTGAGCAAAGCCTTTCAAGACAAGTTGTCCGAAAACAACCCCATGCACAGTAGCCAAGTGCTTGGCTCAATTCGTCTTTTCAGAATTTCAGATCACCGCGCCGAAAATCGCCTGCCAAGGCGGGATCCAACACCCACCATCTTCGAATTTTTCGAATTCGCCTTGAAGCGTCGGGCAATACAGGGGTAGTGTGGCACGATGGAAAGAGAGCGCGGCTCGATGTCGATGCGTCTCCCGGACGCAGCGCAGCGTCGCTTCGACAGTACGCTGCAGAGCCCGGGCCCATGTCGCAGCGATGCGTCGTGTAGCTCTCTGGGTCCCAGCTCTGCATTGCAACGCTAGTTGGCATTGCAATGCGTCCGGGACACGAGAGGCGTCGGAAAACTATTCCTGATCGACCAGATCGTCTTCGAGGATCGCCATCTGGAACTGGAACGAGCGATCGTCGTCCTCGTCGTCGACGAACAGCACGCCGATGAACTCCTCGCCGATATAGACTTCGGCGGAATCGTCCTTCTTCGGCCGCGGCACGACGCGGATCTTGGGATTGCCGAATACGCGCTTCAGATACGCGTCCAACTTTCTGACTTCTTTGACGTCCACGGCAAGTCTCCGATCGAAAATGGTCGGCGGGTTTTAGGACGAGACGCGACGAACCGCCAGCATGAATTGCCAAAGAATTTGGGGAGGGAAAGGACCGGCAAATCCGGTCCTTTTCAGCACGAAAGCGCCCTCAGAGCCCCATGGCGTTGATCATCTGATCCATGGTGCGCGAGGGCTCGGCACAGCCGGCCTCGCCGACGATCTTGGCGGGCACGCCTGCGACGGTGACGTTGTGCGGCACCGGCTTGACCACGACCGAACCCGCGGCGATGCGCGCGCAATGGCCGATCTCGATGTTGCCCAGAATCTTCGCGCCGGCGCCGATCAAGACGCCGTGACGGATCTTCGGATGACGGTCCTCATTCTCCTTGCCGGTGCCCCCTAACGTGACACCGTGAAGGATAGAGACGTCGTCCTCGATGATCGCCGTCTCGCCGCAGACGAAACCGGTAGCGTGGTCGAGGAAGATGCCGCGGCCGATGCGCGCGGCGGGATTGATGTCGGTCTGGAACACCGCCGACGACCGGCTCTGAAGATAGTAGGAGAAATCCTTGCGGCCCTTCAGATAGAGCCAATGCGCAAGGCGATGGGTCTGGATGGCGTGAAAGCCCTTGAAGTAGAGCAAGGGATCGATGAAGCGCGAGGTCGCTGGATCACGGTCGTAGACGGCAACGAGGTCGGCGCGGAAGGCGTTGCCGAGATCGGGATCGTCGCGCAGCGCCTCCATGAAGGCCTGGCGCACGAGGTCGCCCGACAGTGCGGAATGATCGAGCCGCTCGGCGACGCGGTGGACCACCGAATCTTCCAGGCGGCCGTGATGCAGCACCGCCGAATAGATGAAGGTCGCAAGCTCGGGCTCGCGTCGGACGATGTCCTCCGCTTCGCCCCGGATCCGGTCCCAGATCGGATCGAGCGATGCGAGCTTTCCCCCCGGATTGACCTGATGCACTGCCATGGTTTTTCTCTTGGGATGCTCTCTCGAAGTGGCGTCTTTTGCTCGCTGTATAGCACAGTCCAGGTGACAAAGTCCCGACGGGCCTGTCCCGGAAGTAAACAGCACCTTGCCCCGCGGAGGCATCCCAAGACCTTGAAACACAACAGTTTCTCCTGGCGCCCCGAGCGGCAAGGTCGGCTCAAAGTGGTCAGGGTTTCGCCAAATTCAAGCCGGCGGTGTGAAACTATTGGTGAATTCTCTCCGAGCCGCTATTGCAGGCAAGGTCCGAATGAGGGGCGCTGAACCGATTTGACCATCACCACCGATCAATTGCGCGCGCGCGCCGCGGGCGCTTTTTGGCTGCGGCTGGCGGCGGTGGCCCTGCCCCTCCTGATGATCGCGCCGGCGATCTGGAACGGCTATCCGCTGTTGCAATGGGATACAGGCGGCTATCTCGCGCGCTGGTACGAGGGCTATCTCGTCCCCAGCCGCTCCACCGTGTTCGGCCTCTATTTGCACTATGGCGAGAGTTTCGGTTTCTGGATCAACCTCGCGCTCCAGTCGCTGGCGACGCTGTGGCTGCTGCAGCTCACGCTTCGTGTGCTGGGATTGACGCAGACCTACCGCTTCGTCGCGATCGGACTCTGCCTGATCGTGACGACCGCCCTGCCTTGGCTCGCCAGCATGCTGCTCACCGATATTTTCGCAGGGCTGTCGGTGCTGTCGCTGTTCCTCCTGGTGGTCGGCGCAGGCGGTACCTCGGCACTGGAAAAGATCGCACTGTTCGTCTTCACCGCCTTTGCCGCGGCCACCCACAGCGCCACGCTCGGCGTGCTGCTCGGTCTTTGCGTCGCAGGCTGGATGGCGCGGCCGTTCCTTAGGCAGCGCCTGCCGCTCGCCGGACTGGTGCAGGCGAGCCTCACCATCGTCGCGGGTAGCCTGATGCTGGTCTCGGCGAATTATGCGCTGTCGGGCAAGCTGGCCTGGACGCCCGGCGGCTACGGCGTCGCCTTCGGCCGCATGATGCAGGACGGCATCGTCGCACGCTATCTCAACGACCGCTGCCCGCGCGAACGCTACAAGCTGTGTCCCTATCGCAACGAGCTGCCGGCGAGCGCCGACGAGTTCCTGTGGGGCAAGAGCATGTTCAACACGCTCGGCCGCTTCGAAGGCATGAACGAGGAGATGGGGACGATCGTCGTGCAGTCGCTGAAGGACTATCCGGCCTGGCAGGCCGGCGCGGCGCTCCGCGCGATGGGACAGCAATTGCTGCACGTGGCGACCGGCGAAGGCACCGACGGCTGGATCCCGCACACCCGCGGCATCATCGAGCGCTACATCCCCGCGCAAGTCGCGCCGATGCGCGCGGCACGGCAGCAGAATTGGGGCCTCGACTTCACCGCGATCAACTGGCTTCACGTGCCGGTGGCGCTGGCCTCGATGCTGGGGCTGCTCGCCCTGCTCGCCCATGCGCTGGCGCACCGGCGGCTCGACGATCTCACATTGCTGGCGGCGACGGTGACGCTGGCCCTGCTCGGCAACGCCTTCATCTGCGCCGTAATCTCCGGCCCGCACGACCGCTACGGCGCGCGGATGGTATGGGTTGCGACGTTCGTGGTGCTGATCGCCGCGACGCGCCGTTTCGGCGACGACATCAAAGCGTGATCAGATTTGGATGAAAATATCGTGCTTGGTTTCGTCCGAGCAGCGAGCGCATCATCAAAAAGAAGCACCCAGAACTGACTCGGCGTTCAACAGCCTATCCGCGTCGGCAAAGCACCAGAGCCCGATAACAGCCCTTGGCGGACTATGGGCGCTCTCGTGACCCGAAGCGATCGTGGGCTCCCAGATTCACAAGCGGTTATAGATGGAAGCATCGGATGGACCCCACGCTGGTGCTGCAGCTAGCCAGAGAGACAACGTCGGCGGGTTTAGCCTATTTCTGCTTTTCGGCACGCTTCCTGAGGTGAGGACTGTCGTGCAACACCACGTTCAGCAGAGAATTATGGACCTCCAGTGATCCGTTATATTTGATGAACCCAAGCTTGCGGAACTTGTTCATAAACATGCTGACCGCGACCTCGTGGTCCCGACCATCTCCGCGAGTGTCTCCTGGCTTATCTTCGCTATGACCGGCTCGGGCTTACTTTCCTTGCCGAAGTTCGCCATTAGCAGGAGGACCCTCGCCAAACGTTTCTCGCTGGAATTGAACAGCTGGTCGACCAAGTCTTCCTCGACTCGGGCGTTCCTAGACAACAGGTGAGCCATGAACATCTCAGAAAACTTCGCTCGTCGCGAAGCGCACGCATGATAGCCGTCTTTTCGAGCCGCATGATGACGCACTCTGTCACCGTCACGACCGTCGCCACCCGCAGCGGATGCCCATTCAGGCAACTCTCACCAAAGAAGTCTCCATTTCCGTGGAGGGCGACTACCGCCTCCTTGCCTTGCTCGGAGACGACGCAAACCTTGACCTTGCCTTCCTGTATGTAGAAGACCGCATCACCGGGGTCTCCCTGAGAGAAGACCTTCCGATTCTTCTGATACTTCGAAACGGTCCTCCCCCCGGCCACGGTGTGGAGGAACACCTGGACGTCGAAGGGCCGCTTCTTCATTGCCTTGGCCATACTTTCCGCCTTTAATTATTCACTAGCATACATTCTAGGACAAATTGAACATCAAGAAAGTTCTTGCCGCGTGTGGGCGCGGTTGAGTTGCACGTGTTCCCCGCCAAGTGAGCACTAAAGCTCAGACTCTCGCTCCAGATGTACGCAGACTCTTCGTTGTAGAAGATGCCGAACCAAGAGGCGTCCAATTAAAGAGGAGTTGAATTATGAGTGTCATCCTTCCGTTCGTATCAGCAGGCGCATTCGAGCCCAACGATATTGAGGCGATGTCCCTAGCTTGTGAGGAAGTCTGCAACTATCTTCATATCAATGGCGACGCGCGGGCTCGTGAGACCATCGCCGTGAGGGTCATCGAGCTAGCCCAGCGCGGCGAGCTTTGCCCCTCGGTGTTGCGCGACCAGGTGCTTGCGGAAGCGAACGCCGGCCCCGGACGATGGCTGATGAGACTCGGCGTCGCCTCACGGACACCCGCTAACGATGACCTCAGGCTGTCCCGTTCTGGTCCTAGGCCGAAGAATGCTTGAGCGCGAGATAATGTCTGCCCTCGCCGGCAGACCGGACGTCGAACCGTATTTGCCTCGACCGCCGCTTATGACCCGAAGGCGACGAACTGTCCTAATCTCGTTCTCACTAACTTTTCGAGGGTGATCAGAATTGACCATATGTCTGGCATCGCACATGACAGATTGCACTGATCACCGCACGGCAATTCTTCGGTGATGAGAACGCCATCACGCGCTCCCGCCTCCATTCCCTCTAGAAAGGAGCTAACCCATGCAGTTGCGCATCAAACAAGCCACATCCCTTGAAGAGCGCCTTACTGCAGAGGCTCTGCGCCTCCGTGAGAAAGCTAAACTGCTTCCACCCGGCATCGAGCGGGAACATGCAATCCGCAAAGCCCGGCAGGCCGAAACAGGCTTGCATATCAACGCGTGGCTGCGATCACCTGGCCTGCGAGCGCCGACATGATGCGTCGAGCGCGCATTGGCGTGAAGAGGATGGTCGACTTCCGAAGGAAATGGTCAAATAAGAGCGACAGGGCCATCAACGCCGTCCTAAGCCACTTCTGGAACAAGCTTCACGCGCCCCCGGCTCAAAGGGACAAGAACAGGCCGTCCAGTTAACTCGGGCGCGTGGCCGACTCACTGGCGGCTTATTATCCTCGTCTTCCAAGACTGTCCCGCCCCTCACAGGAGAGGCAAATGCTCCAACTACAAGAGCGTCAGCAGCTCCCTTAAGGCGAAAGCGGAGGCCGTCGCCTCAATGCTTCACATCGCCTTGGCGAGCGCGAGCAGACGGAAATCCTCGAGCGCCGCGTGGCGATGCGGGGCGACTTCGCGAATGTACTCCTCAGTTTCCACGATCGCGCGGAAGGTGGCGAAATCGCCGTATTCGTTGATCGCGGCTTCGTCCCAATGTTCGCCTGGCGAGCCGACGATGGGCGCCAGGACCGGGACGGAGAATACCCGCACGAGCGGCTTACCGGCCGCCAGACGCCGGAATGCCGGCCTGTAGCGTTCATTGAAGGCTTCGCGGCCTGAGCAGGGCGCGGCGTCGAATCCGTCCTCGTAACGCGCCTGCGCGCGGTAGCGCAGCAGATTGAGCATGTAGATCGGCTGGCCGGACGGGATCGCCCGCTCGGCGGCGTCGAGGGCTTGCAGAGTGATTTCGATGGGGTTCATCGGACTTCCGTGTTTTTGGCGCTGCAGAATGCGCGCTGACACTTCCTAGCTAGCCGTTCGGACTTCGCCCTTGTAGTGACCGTCCAGCCATGACTATGTGGACTCCATGTCCACAACGGCCTTGCCTCCCGATCTCTCACGCCTGCTCGCCTTCGTCCGCGTCGTCGAGGCGGGCTCCTTCGCCGAAGCCGCGCGGCGGGCGGGGACGACCACCTCGGCGATGTCCAAGGCGGTCGCCCGCTTCGAACAGGCTCACGGCTTGCGGCTGTTGCACCGCTCGACCCATTCGCTGGCGCTGACCGCGGAGGGCGACAGGCTGATGACGGCGGGGCGCGCGCTTGTTGAAAGTCTCGCCCGTGTCCAATCCGCGCTCGGCGAAGTCGCGCGCGACGATGGCGGACGGGTGCGCGTGACCGCCCCCGCCTCGTTCGCGCGTGCCTGCATCCTGCCGCGGCTGCCAGCGTTCCTGCGGGAACGGCCGGAAATCGAGATCGAGGTCAAATTCCGCAACGAGATTCTCGATCTCGCGGCGGAAGGCGTCGACGTTGCGATCCGCTCAGGCCCCCTCGACCGCGCGCCCGGCCATCAGGCGCGGCGGCTTTGCACGTTCTCCTGGATCGCCTGCGCCTCGCCCGCCTATCTCAAGGCGCGCGGCGCGCCGGCCACGCCCGTTGAGCTTTCCGCGCACGACCATGTCGGCTTCCGCAATCCCGCGACCGGTCAGATCCTGACCTGGCGCTTCGCCGACCCGCGCGGCAAAGCACCCGTTCGCATCACGCCCAAGCCCAAGCACATTTGCGACGACGCGCATGCTTCGCTGGCTTTGGTCGCGAACGGATTCGGGATCGGCTGGGGGCCAGCCTGGCTCCTTGGCGAAGACCTTCGCGCCGGCCGGCTGGTCGAAGTGCTGGCGCCCTGGCGCGCGCCTGCGGAACCCCTCTGGATGCTGCGCAACTCGGGCCGCCGCCCGCCCCTGCGCACACAGCGCGTCATGGCGTTTCTCAGCACGCTTCCCGCCGCGTTCAGCGACTAGACGGCGTGAAGCTCGAACGGTGGTGCTGTACGTGTCAGCCGAAGCGGCCCGTGATGAACAGTTGCGTACGGGGATCCCGGGGCGATACGAATATGTCG
>NZ_JAEMSD010000144.1:10628-14241 GCF_016462955.1 Bradyrhizobium sp.
GAACCGGACATGACCGGTATCGGTGGTGTCGTAGCCGCCCAATTCCTTTGCCCGCTCCTGGAAAGAAGTTGAACGAACAAAGCCGAAGAGCTTCTGCGGCTGCGGCAGGAAGTAATCGCGTTGCCTCAGGACGAGATCAAAGCGCTCCCAGGTCAGCGGCACGAAGTCCAGTCCGGTCGCGCGCGCAACGGATCGGGTTGCAATTCCACAATCGGCTTTTCCCGAACGCACGGCGTGGCCGATTTCGTCTCCGGTCGCGCAAACGGGCTGTTGCAGATCGAACTCACCGATTGCGATGCGCTCGCGGGCCGCCAACGTCATCATGAGGAGCTGGGCGCCGGCGCCGCGCGGACGTTGCGCCATGCGCGCTCCCGACTTCGCGACGGAGGCCAGATCCCCGAGCTTCAGTGGATTGCCCGGCGGGACGATCAGGCCTTGCTCTCGCCGGGCAAAGGCTATGACGACGGCGTCGTAGAAGTCATGGGCATCGGCGATCCGGGCGATATTCGTTTGCTCCCCATCCTCATCGAGGGCGTGAAGATGGATTGCGGCCATCATGATCTCGCCACCAGTCAGCCGCCGCAGACCTGCTTCGCTCCCCTCCGGCAGGCTCGCCAGTCCGCAGCCGCTTTCACGAAGCGCCCACTCCAGCAGCGGGTCGTGGCTGCCCCCGACAATGGGTGGAGCAGGCTCGCGCGACATGGCGGTGGGAGAAAGGCCCGACGCCACCCATCGGTTGAGAGCCGTGCGCGGGAATATCCATTTGCCGGTCACCTTGCTGCAGGGGACGGCATTTTTCGCGACCAGTTCGTAGAGCTTGCGCTCGGAGAGCCGGAGGTACTCAGCCGCTTCATCCGTCGTGAGGAGCTCGCGCACGAGAAAATTCCTGCAGATTCATGAAAATATTCCGGATTTGACCATAACGGGATGATCGGCGCAATATTGCATATGCCCGAGAACGTATCCGCGCTCGATCTCGTCCTTGCTGGAGATCCGGCGCTGTTTGCCATTGTGCGGCTCTCGCTCGTCGTCAGCCTGTCTGCCGTGACTCTTGCCGCCATCATTGGTGTGCCGTTCGGGGCGCTTCTTGCGCTCACCGGGTTCCCCGGGCGTCAGGCCGTCATCGTCATCCTCAACGCGCTAATGGGGCTTCCGCCCGTGGTGGTCGGGCTGGGCGTTTTTCTCGTCCTGTCGCGGTCGGGGCCCCTCGGGTCATGGGGGCTGTTGTTCACGCCCGCAGCGATGGTCGTCGCTCAAACCATCTTGGTCGCCCCGATCATCGCCGCGCTGACGCGGCAAACGATCGAGGACCTCTGGACCGAATACCGGGACGAACTGACCGCCATGAATGTCGGCCCGCTGGGCCGGGTGGCAACGCTGGTTTGGGACGCCCGCTTCAGCCTCATCACCGCGCTGCTTGCCGGGTTCGGCCGGGCCGCGGCCGAGGTCGGCGCCATCATGATCGTCGGCGGCAACATCGAGGGCTTCACACGCACCATGACCACGGCGATCGCGCTGGAGACCTCGAAAGGCGATCTGCCTCTGGCCATCGGCCTCGGCATCGTGCTGATCACGCTCGTGATCGCCGTCAACATTCTCGCGTGGACCGCACGGCGCGCGAGCGAACGATTGGCGGGATGAGCATGCGCGCGCCGTCCAGCGAACTTCCCATCCGCTTCGAGAACGTGAGCTTCTCCGTTGGCCCGGTGACCATCCTGGACGGGATCGACCTGACGCTGACTCCGGGGGCGCCGACCGTGGTCGTCGGCCCGAACGGGTCCGGAAAGACGACGCTGCTGCGCGCCGCAATGGGTTTGGTGTCGCCGTCGCGCGGCCGCGTCACCTGGGGTGGCCGGACCGACGTTGCCCCGCAACGGCGTGCCATCGTGTTCCAGCGTCCGGTCATGCTGAGGCGGAGCGCGAGCGGCAATATCCGTTACGCCTTGCGCGTTGCGGGCACGAAGCGCGCAGAATGGAAGCGTCGCGTCGACGAGGTTCTGGGACTCGTCGGGCTCGAACAGCTTGCCCAACGCCCTGCCCGCCGCCTCTCCGGGGGCGAACAGCAGCGGCTCGCCCTTGCACGCGCGCTCGCTCGTGAGCCTGCCGTCCTCTTCCTCGACGAGCCCACCGCCAGCCTCGATCCGGCTGCAACCAAGGCCGTCGAGGATGTGATCCACGCCGTCAGCGAACGCGGGATCAAGGTGGTCATGTCGACCCATGACATCGGCGGGGCCCGGCGGCTTGCGGGGGACATCGTCATGCTTCACCGGGGCCGCGTGATCGAAACGGCCGCTGCGTCGTCGTTCTTCCATGCGCCCGCAACCGCCGAGGCGAGGAAGTTCGTCGCCGGCGAACTCATCATCTAATCAAGACGGAGAGATCGACATGTTGAGCCGCCGCTATCTGATTGCGATCGCCGCCTGTGCCCTGCTTTGCGCCCCCGCGGTTGCGCAGGACAAGTCGATCGTGGTCGCTTCGACGACATCGACCCAGGACTCCGGCCTGTTTGGCCACATCCTGCCGCTGTTCAAGGACAAGACCGGAATTGCCGTGAAGGTGGTCGCTCAGGGCACGGGCCAGGCGCTCGATACCGGCCGCCGCGGTGATGCCGATGTGGTCTTCGTCCATGCGAGGCCCGCCGAGGAAAAGTTCGTTGCCGAAGGGTCGGGCGTGAAGCGCTACCCCGTGATGTACAACGATTTCATCCTGATCGGTCCCGCGAGCGATCCCGCGGGTGTCAAAGGCACGAAGGATATCGTCGCCGCCCTCAAGGCGATCAAGGACAAGGGCGCCGCCTTCATCTCGCGGGGCGACAAGTCAGGCACACATCAAGCGGAGCTCAATCTCTGGAATGTCGCCGGCATCGACCTCGCAAAGGACAAGGGCGCCTGGTACAAGGAGATCGGGCAGGGAATGGGCGCTGCGCTCAACACCGCCTCGGCATCCGACGCCTATGTGCTCGCCGACCGCGGCACGTGGCTTTCGTTCAAGAACCGTGGCCCGCTTGCGATCGTCGTCGAAGGGGACAAGCGCCTGTTCAACCAGTACGGCGTCATCCTGGTCAACCCGCAGAAACACCCCAGCGTGAAGCAGGACCTCGGCCAGCAATTCATCGACTGGCTGGTTTCGTCCGAAGGACAGAAAGCCATCGCCGGCTACAAGATCAACGGCGAGCAACTCTTCTATCCGAACGCAAGCGATCCGGGCGCGTGATGCGCGGGACGATGAATCCGACGCGGAGCAGATCGAACGCCTGTCTGACGAGGCCTGGGTCGATGTCGTGCAGAACGGCGGCTACGCGCGATCGATCGGGAGCACAGGCCGGAGCGACTGCCTCGGCTTGAGGAAGTCCGTCCGCTTCGACGTTGCGTCAAATCCGATCGTGCTCCAGATCAGCGGCGCCTCGGTCGATGTCATTTCGATCGTGGTCAGCCCGGTTCATTAAAGCCTGATGAGATTAGGTTTCATTTGCCGCGACACGGAAGGTGCGCTCCCTCCCCCGCTTGCGGGGGGAGGGTTAGGGAGAGGGTTTCTCCACAACGGGACACTCCCCTAGAGGAGAGAACCCTCACCCGGCGCGTTGCGCCGACCTCTCCCGCAAGCGGGAGAGGTG
>NZ_JAEMSD010000591.1:0-2139 GCF_016462955.1 Bradyrhizobium sp.
GTCCTCGGCTACGGCCCGCTCGAGCCGCTGTTGTCGCGCGACGACATTGCCGACATCATGGTCAACGGCGCCAACACCGTCTACATCGAGGTCGGCGGCAAGATCCAGCGCACCGGCATCCGCTTCCGCGACAACCAGCAGCTCCTCAACATCTGCCAGCGCATCGTCAGCCAGGTTGGTCGGCGCGTCGATGAATCCTCGCCGATCTGCGACGCCCGCCTTGCCGACGGCTCCCGCGTCAACGCCATCGTGCCGCCGCTGTCGATCGACGGCCCCGCGCTCACCATCCGCAAATTCAGGAAGGACAAGCTGACGCTGGATCAGCTCGTCAGGTTCGGGGCGATCACGCCTGAAGGCGCCGAGATCCTCCAGATCATCGGCCGCGTCCGCTGCAACGTGCTGATCTCCGGCGGAACCGGTTCGGGCAAGACCACGTTGCTCAACTGCCTCACCAACTACATCGAGCACGACGAACGCGTCATCACCTGCGAGGACGCCGCCGAGCTCCAGCTTCAGCAGCCCCATGTGGTGCGGCTGGAAACCCGTCCGCCCAATATCGAGGGCGAGGGCCAGATCACGATGCGCGAGCTGGTGCGCAACTGCCTGCGTATGCGGCCCGAACGCATCATCGTCGGCGAGGTCCGCGGACCCGAGGCCTTCGACCTGCTGCAGGCCATGAACACGGGCCATGACGGCTCGATGGGCACGCTGCACGCCAACAACCCGCGCGAGGCGCTGTCGCGCTGCGAATCCATGATCACGATGGGCGGCTTCTCGCTGCCGTCGCGCACCATCCGCGAGATGATCTGCGCCTCGATCGACGTCATCATCCAGGCCGCGCGCCTGCGCGACGGTTCCCGCCGCATCACCCACATCACCGAGGTGATGGGCATGGAAGGTGACACCATCATCACCCAGGACATCTTCCTCTACGACATGGTCGGCGAGGACGCCAATGGCAAGATCATCGGCCGGCACCGCTCGACCGGCATCGGCCGTCCGAAGTTCTGGGAGCGCGCCCGTTACTACGGCGAGGAGAAGCGCCTTGCCGCCGCGCTCGACGCGGCGGAAGTCGCGCCGCAGACGTGAGCAAGGCAGCAGCGCCATGAACATCCAGGTCCTCGCCCTCGCCTTCCTCGCCACCGCAGCGGTCGGTGGCGTCGCCTGGGTCTTCCTCTACCCGCTGCTGTCCGGAGAGCGAAAGGCGGAAAGCCGCCGCGCCTCGGTCGCGCGCGCCGAGGCCCCCACGGTCCGCCAGGCCGAGAAGACCCAGCGCTCACGCCGCGAGCAGGTCGAGTCCTCGCTGAAGGATCTCGAGGCGCGGCGCGCCCAGGAGAAGAGCGCTCCGCTCAGCGTCCGCCTGGCGCAGGCAGGGCTCGACTGGACGACGCAGAAATTCTGGATCGTGTCCGCCGTCGTCGCGGGCGTCTTCTTCGCGGCCGCCCTGTTCGCCGGCGGCGGCCTGATCGGCGCCGCCGGTCTCGCTTTTGCCGGAGGCTTCGGCCTGCCGCGCTGGGCACTCGGCTTCCTGAAGAAGCGTCGGGAAGCCAAGTTCCTGGCTGCACTGCCCGATGCGGTCGACGTGATCGTCCGCGGCATCAAGGCGGGCCTGCCCCTGTTCGAATCGATCAAGGTGGTGGCCGCCGATGCGCCTGAGCCGCTGCGCAGCGAATTCCTCACCATCATCGAGACGCAGGCGATCGGAATGCCGCTTGGCGAGGCCTGCGGGAGACTTTACGAGCGCATGCCGCTGCCGGAGGCCAACTTTTTCGGCATCGTGATCTCGATCCAGCAGAAATCGGGCGGCAACCTCTCGGAAGCGCTGGGCAACCTCTCCAAGGTGCTGCGCGACCGCAAGAAGATGAAGGAGAAGATCCAGGCGATGTCGATGGAAGCCAAGGCCTCCGCCGGCATCATCGGCTCGCTGCCGCCGATCGTGATGTTCCTGGTCTATCTCACGACCCCGCAATACATCTCGGTGCTTTGGACTCATCCCACCGGACAGCTGATGCTGGTCGGTTGCGTCGTTTGGATGTCGATCGGCATCCTGGTGATGAAGAAGATGATCAACTTCGATTTTTGACGGTGTCGTATGGTCGAATTCCTCGTCTCGAAACTGCACGACGTCCGTTTCATGAC